>JAPOKX010000006.1 GCA_029977425.1 Actinomycetota bacterium | reverse complement strand
TCGTACTTCGCCAGCTCGGCCTTGACGTCCTCGGGCGAGGTGGGCAGGAAGCCGGGGGCGCCGAGCTCCGTCGCGGGGAGGCCGAGGCCCGACATCTCGGTGAGCACGCGCGGCGTCGGGAGCATCGCGCCCCAGCCGGGGACCTCGCAGATGCCCCAGGAGATGGGAGCCGAGGCGACGCGATCGAGGAAGGCGGACATGGTGCTCCCGGAGGTCGTGTGGACGTAGGTGGTGCAAGGCGCGGGGGAAGGGGCCTTGACCGGCTTCCACCGTGAGGATTGGAACGTTCCAATTCCGGGGGAAATCGTGGCACACTCCCCTGCGAGGGGCAAGCGGCTCCGGGCAGGGGAAGCGGCCCGCCCGAGGAGGGGACAGGACATGCGGATCGTCGTCGTGGGGGCTGGGCGCATGGGCGCGATCCGCGCCGAGGACCTCGCCGCCGATGGCCGGGTCGACGAGATCGTCGTCACGAACCGCAATCCCGAGCGCGCGGCCGAGCTGGCCGCCCGCGTGGGCGGGGCGGCCGTCCCCTGGGGAGAGTGGCCAGACGCGGACGCCTACGCCGTGACCACTGCGACCGACACGCACGCCGATCTGCTCGAGCAGTTCGTGCCGCGGGGCAAGCCCCTGCTCATCGAGAAGCCTCTCGCCATGACGCTCGAGGAGACCGATGCGCTGATCACCAGGGCTGAGGGCATCACGATGCAGGTCGGATTCCAGAGGCGCTTCGATGCGGGCCTGCGTCGCATCAAGGAGGCGATCGAGTCGGGGCGCCTCGGCACCCTCTACTCGCTCACGCTTACCGCCCATGACATCGCGCCCGGATCACCGGAGTTCATTGCAGGCAGCGGCGGCACCTTCCGCGACATGCTCGTGCACGACCTCGACCAGGCACGCTGGCTCGGCGGATCCGACATCGCGAGCGTCTACGCCACCGGCACCGTGCGTCACCACCCTGATTACGCCGCGGCAGGCGACTACGACGTCGTGACCGCGCACCTCACCCTGGCCAGCGGCGTCCCCGTGCTCATCAGCGGCACCCGCCATGATCCTGTGGGCCACGACATCCGCGCGGAGGCCTTCGGCTCGCTCGACTCCATGGCTGCGGGCCTCAATCCGCGCACGCCCCTCCACGCTGCGGACGATGGGGAAGGTCAGCGACTCCTGGGCGCCTACCTCTCGGATGGTGAGCTCGAGGTCGACACGTACCGCGGTTTCATGGACCGCTTCCGCGAGGCCTTCACGGCGGAGACATCGGCCTTCGTCGACGTCGTGCGTGGAGAGCGGGCGAATCCATGCACTCCGCAGGATGCGCGCGCGGCCTTGGCCGCGGCCATCGCGTGCGAGGTGTCCGCGCGCGAGGGTCGCGTCGTCGGCATGGCGGAAATCGGATGAGCAGTTCCGTCGCAGAGGGCGCCAAGCGGCGTCCCACGCTGCATGACGTCGCGGCGCGAGCCGGCGTCTCGAAGTCGCTCGCGTCGCTCGCTCTTCAGGGCTCGCCCAAGGTGGCACCCGCGAGCCGCGAGGCCATCCTCGCGGCCGCGAATGAGCTGGGCTATCGCCCGAATCGCACGGCGAGCAGCCTCGTCCGCCAGCGCACGCACACCATCGGGGTGCACATCCTCGACCTGCACAATCCTGTCTTCGCGGAGATCCTCGACGGAGTCCAGGAGGCGGCGCGCGGCCACGACTACTCCACGCTGCTCGTCACCGGCAACGCGGACCCGGTGACGGAGCGCACGGAGATCACTCGCCTGCTCGAATCGCGCGTAGAGGGCCTCGTCCTCATCGCGCACCGACTCTCGGACGAAGACCTGGCCGCCATCGCGCGCGAGGTGCCGACTGTCGTCGTGACCTGGCGCACCGATGGCATCGCGGGGCTCGACTCGGTCGCGGGCGACGATCTGGCGGGGGCGCGCCTCGCGGTGGACCACCTCGCCGCGCTCGGGCACGCGCGCATCGCGCACATCTCCGGCGGGGACAACCGCATCGCCCGTGAGCGCCGTTCGGGCTACGAGCGCGCGATGGCCGACCACGGGCTCGACCCGCTCGTCGTGGATGGAGCCTTCACCGAACGGGGCGGGTACGCCGGGGCGGAAGCCGCAGTGGACGCTGGTGCGACGGCGCTCGTCGTGGCCAACGACCTCGCGGCCATTGGCGCACTCGCGGCGCTGCGCGCGCGGGGGCTGCGCGTGCCGGACGACGTGTCCGTCGTCGGCTACGACGGCATGCGGCTGCTCGACTCCCTCGACCTCACCACGGTGGCGCAGCCGCTGGCGGAGATGGGGCGCGTGGCGGCCGATCTGCTCATGGAACGCATCGAGGCTCCCGACAGGCCATCCACTCATCGCCTGGTCGAGACGCGTCTTGTCCCACGAGGCAGCTCGGGTCCTGCTCCCGACTGACCCGAGACGTCCGTCCCGGTCGCCTATGCCCGGCTGCTGGTGCGAACACCTGTCTAGGGGTGCTGGTGCGAGTGGATCGCGTGTGCTGGGATCGACGGGTGCCGTCTACCTCGGGTGAGCCGTTGCGCGTGCTCTATGTCGAGGACGACCCGGCCCTGCGCGGGATCCTGTCGGCGATTCTCACGAGCCGCAAGGACCTCGAGGTCGTGGCAACCGCAGCGTCTCCCACGGAGGCCCTCGCGCAGGCTCAGAGGGTGGGCTTCGACGTCGCCCTCCTCGACCTCGCGCTCGGCGACGACGACATGTCCGGCATCGAGCTCGGCATGTCCCTGCGCGAGCAGCGGCCGCAGATCGGCGTGGTGATCCTGTCGCAGCACCAGGTGCCGGCCTTCCTCACACGATTCGATGATGAGCAGCGCCATGGCTGGTCCTTCATCCTCAAGAGGGCCGACCTGCACCCCAACTACCTCAGCGACGTACTCCACTCGACCGCGCGGGGCCTCAATGTCGTCGATCCGGCGATGGTGAAGCGACAGATGGGGGAGCAGGCACCTGCGGTTTCCCTGCTCACTCCCCGACAGCGCGACATCATGGCGCTGGCCTCCGAGGGGCTGGACGCGCCGGCCATCGCACGCAGGCTCGATCTCACGCCGGGCGTGGTGCGACAGGAGTTGTCGCGCACGTACCAGGTGCTGGTCCCCGATCCTCCCGAGGGCGCGGACCTGCGCACTCTCGCGGTGCTCCGCTATCTGCGTGAGACCCGCGACTACGGTCAGCGCTGACAGGGGAGGCTCAGGTGGAGGTCGGTGAAGACGGCGCTCGGCGCGCCATCAGTGGCGTCGTCCGCTTCGTGCTCGGACCGTGGCCCTTCTTCCCCTGGGTCATGTTCACCATCGGATTCATCTTCTGGTTCCTGCAGAACATCCAGGTCTCGCTCCTGGGTCAGTACGACAGCTGCCGATTCGTCTGCGTCGAGCTACCGTCGCAGCTCGCCCCGGCGATCTCCGGGCAGTACGGGGAGACGGGCCTTCGACCTGTTGATCCCGTTCTCGTCTTCGGCAACGCACTCGTCACGAGTCTCGCCATTGCGCTCATCCTGTGGGGCTCTGGGCGCATCCTTCCCAAGGATGCCGAGGGCTGCCCTGCGCGGGGGCCCTACCTCCTCGCCATCCTCGTGGCCGCGGTCGTCGGCGGCCTCCTACGCATCTTCGTGCTTTCGCCGGTGCTTGATGCGTCTCCCGCGATCCTCATTGAGGGGATCGTCCCGAATACGGCGCGCATGCTTCTCAGCATCACCCTGGTGCAGTCCATCAGCGGCATGCTCACGCTTCGCTACGCACGCCAGACGGCGGTAGCGACCGCGGCACTCGACACGGTCGTCAAGCAGCAGCGCCTCGTGGTCGAGGCTGATGAGCGGGCACGTCGCGGTGTGGCGGAGTTCCTCCACGATCGCGTGCAGGCGGACCTGCTGGTCGTGGCCATGGAACTCAGGGCCGTCGCGGCCGATGCCGGACCTTCCGTGTCCGAGCGACTCGAGCGTTCCATCGCGGAGATCGAGCGCATCCGATCGAGCGAGGTGCGCTCCGCCAGCCGCCGGCTGAGCCCGGCGCTGGGCTCGGTGGGCCTCGACACCGCGCTCCAGGAGCTGGCGGACTCGTGGGACCCGGCGCTTCGCGTCCGCGTGTCCTTCGATTCGACGGCGCGAGCGCTCCTCGTGCAGGGAAGCGCACCGCGCGATCTGCTCGTGGCGGTATATCGCGTGACGGAGCAGGCGATCCTCAATGCGGCGGCTCATGGTAATGCCTCACGCGTCGACGTAAGCCTTGCGATGCCCTCCGCGCATGTCCTCCTGCTCGCGGTGACCGATGACTGACGGGGCCTTCCGCAAGGAGTGGTCCTGAGGGGTGCAGGGTCCGCGATCATGGATGCCTGGTGCTCGGTTGCGCAGGGCTCGTGGCGCTGGGTGACCACGACTCGCGGCGTGCGCCTGGAGGCGACCTTCGCGACGTAGGTCGAAGACACGTGTCTTCCCTCGCGAGACACGTGTGTCGCGCAGGCCCACACCTGTCGTGGAGACCTGACGCGGTCGCTTGGCGTCCGTAGCGTCACGTGCGAGCCCAACGCAGGGCAAGAGCCATCCATCACGGAGGTCCCATGAAGTCATCACGTCCCTTGTGGGTGGGCTTGGCGGCATGCTCGTCAGCAGCCATGCTCACCCTCGCCGTCGCTGCTCCATCCGCGAGTGCGCGCCCGGTCCAGCTCCAGCCGCGCACCGAGTGCCCGACGATCCCGTGGAAGCCCCTTGAGGTTGCCCACGAGGTGATCGACATCGGCCCGATCCAGGAGGATCCGAAGAACGCCGTCAACACCTACAAGTCGGGCGGCGACAACGAGATCTCCGACGATGCGTGGACCGATTACGTGCCGCCGGACCCCTGGGTCAAGAACTCCACGCGCAACCTCCAGTTCCAGGAGTCGCAGTTCATCGCCTCGCCGGGTGCCGAGATCTGCGACACGGTGTACGAGACAACGTCAGATGGCTACACCTGGGGATCGATGTCCTCTGCCATCAACGCCATGTGGCCCTATGACAACCGCAAGGAGTACCCGGCACCATCGAATCTCGGGCCGTACTTCGCCGGCAATTTCACACTGACGCCGCTGGGGACCGACGTTAAGTTGACGGCGAACTACAAGGCGCAGAACATGAAGTTCTGGGTGACCGAGAATGACGAGCCCGACGGCGAGAAGATTCTGCGCTTCTACGTCATCGACCAGTTCGGCAACAAGTACATCGCTCACGCCACGAGTGCGGATTCGCCCGAGGCCCTTGAGGAAGCCTTCGATGCGGTCACTCTGCCTGAGGGCTGGAAGAAGGAGAAGAAGTTCCTCAAGGAGGACTTCACCATCCGCCCGGCCGAGGGCTCGGATGGCTCCTTCTACTACCTCGTCCTACGCGATGCCGCTGATATCGGCTACCACCAGATCACCTGGAGCCCGAAGGGCCAGGTTGCTCAGCTGGTGCCGGACTTCCCGATCTGGGGTGGCCAGAAGGCGGATGTCCTCTACGGCTACTCCGGCAAGGCGAAGTCCGAGCGCAACATCATCCACGGTGGCGCCGGCAACGACCGCCTCATCCCGGGCTCGTTGTCCTATGACCTCTGGGGCGATGCGGGCACCGACGTGGTCGAGCTTCCCCAGCGCGCTAAGGATCTGAAGGTTATCGACTCATCGGGCGACGGCACGATGGTCGAGATCTCGGTCAAGATCGGCAAGAAGACGTCGACCTACACGCTCAACTACGTCGAGTCCTTGAAGATCGGAAAGAAGACCTACAAGACGAAGGACCTGTAGGCCGATCCCGGCTCACCCGCACCCGGGTACCCCGGACCCCCGGAGTAGGGCCCCCCACCGTGCGGTGGGGGGCCCTACTCCGTTCGCATCCTGCTCACCGAGATCGCCCAATCCGTCGCGCTAGCGCCCGATTCCCGGCACCTTCACGTCCGGGAGGTCGGGGAGCTGTCGCACGAGGCGCCCCGCGATCGACGCAATCTGCATTCCGATCGTGATCGCAATGATCGAGGCGCCGAAGACCAGCGCGACGGACGTCTCACTGTCCAGGTTGAGATCGCTAAAGGTCGGCACGGTGCCGTCGCCCGTCACTGCCCCGACGCCGGCGGGCACGTCCCCCTCCGCCTTGGGCAGCGTGTCGTCGGGTGCGCCCGTGATCGCCTCCGTGAGCGCCACGAGGCCGAGTGAACCGGGAACGAGGAGCCAGAAGACAGGGGAGAAGAGGACGAAGGCGGGGATCTGCCGCTTGCCGCGGTCTTGGATCACGATCGCGAGGAAGAGGGCTGCTGCCGCAGCGAGTCCGGCTGCGAGGACCGCATCGAGGACCCACGACACCACCTGCTGCAGGCTGAAGGCGATGAGGAGGAGCAGGACGACCGGGACGACGGCGCCGCGAGGCTCGTTGAAGGCCAGGGCCTGTCCGACGGCGTACACCGCAGCGCCGATCCAGGCCACCCACAGCGGCAGCGTCTGGTCCGTGAGGTCCGCGAAGTTGTCGGGGGATACGCGCGCGAGCAGGCTGCCCACGAGCACGCCAAAGGGGAGGATGAGGATCTGCACGATGGAGGACCCGAGCCGAGAGGCGCCCGAGATGACGTGGCCGCTCGCGAGCTCCTGGGTCGCCCGCGTGAGGGCCGCGCCTGGGATGAGCGTGATCAGCGGTGCCGCGACCACGCGCAAGGGCTGGACGTCCTGATCGAGCATCGACGCGAACGAGAACACCGCGAAGGCGCACACCGTCGCTGCGACCGGGGGCACGAGCGGGGCAAGGTTGGGGCGGCTTCTCGTGTAGGCCTGGAGTACACCGACGAAGAGGCCGCACAGCGCGGCGAGTGCGACGCCCCACCAGCTCACGCGGAAGACGAGCGCGAAGCCCGCGGAGGCGATGCCGTATCCCACGACTGACAGCCACGGCGGGAAGCGCGGCGGCTTGTCGGGAATCTCCTCGAGCTCGCGCGTGCCCTTGACGAGGTCGAGTTGGCCACGGCGTGCCTGCACGGCGATGTCGTGCACGTCGGCCGCCTGGTCCAGGCGCAGCGTCTCATTGCCTTCGGGGATGACGCGGGCGCGGCCGACGACCGGATCGTCGACCATCACGGCATTGGGCAGCACGAAGATGCCGAAGTCGGTGCGGTCGTACGCGCGGGCCACGGCATTGAGAGTCGCGGTGACGTCGTCGACGGGGTAGCCGGCGGCCAACTGCGCGCGGCCCAATTCGAGGATGAACTCCTCGAGCGCCGCCGCCTGGGCACGCTCGGCTGCTGTGGGTTGGCCGGATCCGGACGCGGGGGAGGGCGACTGATCCCCGGCAGAGTCCGGGTGCTGACCGGGCGCGTCGCTGGGATCGGTCACGGGCACAGCCTGCCAGGAGGTAGCGTCGAGGTCGTGCCCGATGCGCCGTTCCGACACGATCCGACGTACCGACCCATCATCGGCGTGGCCAAGGGCGTCTTCGGCGGGCTGGGCATCCGATTCGACATCGTCGGTGAGGAGAACATCCCCCTCGAGGGCGGCGCGCTCCTCGCGATGAATCACACGAGCTTCCTCGACTTCGCCCTCGGCGGCATGCCCGCGTACCTCCGTGGCAAGCGCCTCGTGCGCTACATGGCCAAGGACGCGGTGTTCACGCACTGGCTGGGCGGCCCCCTGATGCGGGGGATGCGGCACATCCCGGTGGACCGCGAGCACGGCAGCCAGTCCTTCCGCGATGCGGTCACCTATCTCAAGGCGGGTGAGCTCGTCGGGATCTTCCCCGAGGCCACCATGAGCCGTGCGATGGACATCAAGGAGATCAAGACCGGAGCGGTGCGCATTGCGATCGCCGCCCACGTGCCCCTCATCCCCATGTGCATCCTGGGCGGAGCGCGCATGCTGTCCTACGGTCACAAGGACTTCTCTCGCGGCACGGTCGTGGCCATCACGGTGGGCGAGGCGATGCACCCCACGCGCGGACAGGATGCAGAGGCGCTGACGGTGGAACTGCAGACGCGCATGCGCGACCTGCTGGACCAGACAGTGGCGCGCTATCCCTACGACGGCTCTCCGTGGTGGATTCCCGCGCGACTCGGCGGCTCGGCGCCGACGCTGGAGCAGGCGGAGATCCTCGATCAGCAGGCGCGTGAGCGCCGTGCGGCGAAGAAGGCTGCGAAGGGCGTCACGAAGAAGTCGTGAAGGACAGGCGCGACCCACGCGCTCCCGCACTAGCCTGCACCCATGAGCACCTGCACCGTCGAGTCCCTGCGCGAGGCCGTCCGCGAGCTCATGCCCCAGCTCCAGGCCGACCTCGAGCACCTTGTGCGCATCCCTTCGTGCGCCTTCGCGGGCTTCCCGCGCGAGCCTGTGCACGAGGCCGCAGAGGAGACGCGGCGGCTCTTCGCCGAGGCCGGCATGCAGACGGAACTCCTCCCTATCGACGGCGGCGAGCCCGCGGTCGTGGGCCGCGTGGGCGAGGGATCGACACGGGTCCTGCTCTACGCGCACTACGACGTACAGCCGGCTGGTGATCTCGATGCGTGGACGACGCCGCCCTTCGAGCCGACTCTGCGCGGGGGGCGCCTCTATGGGCGCGGTGCGGCCGATGACAAGAGCGGGATCGCGATGCACCTGGGTGCCATCCGCGCGCTCCAGCGCGTGCTGGGGCATGTGCCCGTGCAGGCGGTGGCGCTGATCGAGGGTGAGGAGGAGTGCGGAGGCCCGCTGCCGGAGTACGTGCTCGAGCATCCGGAGATCGCGCAGGCAGATGTCATCGTCATCGCCGACGTCGGCAACCGCGCGATCGGCGAGCCGACGTTCGTCACGGCTTTGCGCGGACTCGTCGACGCCACGGTTGAGGTGCGCACGCTGCCGCGGCCGGCGCACTCAGGGATGTACGGCGGTCCGGCGCCCGATGCGTTGCTCGCCCTCATCCGGATCCTTGACACCCTGCGTGACGAGAACGGCGACACGACGATCGTGCCGGGACACCCCTGGCAGGGGGCGCAGGCGGACGAGGCGGAGTTCCGTGAGGAGCTGGGCATGCGGCCCGATCAACCGCTGCTCGGCACGGGACCGCTGACGGACCGGCTGGTCACGCGCCCCGCGGTCTCGGTCATCGGACTGGATGCGCCGCCGGTGGAGGGCGCGATCAACGCCGTCATCCCGTACGCGCGGGCGAAGGTGTCGCTGCGGCTGCCTCCCGGCACGGATACGCAGATGGCGATGGATGCGCTGTGTGACCACCTGCGCGACGCCGCGCCCTGGGGCGTCGATGTCACGGTGACGCCGGGAGAGCAGGGACGCGGGTGCGCCATCGCGACGGATGGGCCGGCGTACGAGGCGGCGCGATGGGCGATGGAGCAGGCGTTCGGCAAGCCCTCGGCGGAGGCGGGGGAGGGTGGGAGCATCCCGCTTCTCGCGGCACTAGCGGATGTCGCTCCTGGCGCCGAGATCATGCTCATGGGCGCGGAGGATCCCGGTGCGCTCATTCACGCGCCGGATGAGTCGGTGGACCTGGAGGAGCTCGAGCGGATGGTGCTCGCTGAGGCGCTGATGCTCGCTCGCCTGGGCGGGCTGCTCTCGGAGTGACGCCTCGCTAGAGCGTGCCGCGGTAGCGTCTAGAGCGTGCCGCGGTCGCGCTTGTTGCGCTCGGTCCACTCGCGCATACGCGGTGGGTAGCCGACCTTCTGGGTGTCGTAGAGCGGGATGCCCCACTTCGTCGTGAGCTGACCGGCCTCCTCAGGTGATTCCACGCGGCGGCGCGTCCACTCCCCGTCGTGGGCGACGAGGACGAGGGTGGTCTCCGTGGCCATAGTCACAGGCTCGAGGTAGGCCTCGACTCCCGTGCGTGTGCGCGTGAACTCCTCAAGGTGCTTGATGTCCTCGCGCGTGCTGCCGCGGTCCCAGGCCGCATGCCTCTTGCGACGGTTGAACAGGCCCATATCGCCAGTGTGCCAAAGCCGCACGGCCCCCGCGAGGCGGCGCTACCCGTCCGGGTAGGACGGCGCTACCCGTCCGAGTAGGTCGTGATGCCGGGCTCCGCCAGGGCCGTCGCGGCGGGTCGCTCGTGCAGCGGATCGACGTACGACGGATAGGCATGGCCGGAACGGTGCGACACCCAGAGTGCGCGGCCGTCTTCGTGGGAGTCGATGAGGAAGTGCCCGGCCGTCACGGCCAGGTGATCGGGTCCGCAGACCAGATGGAGGTTGGCGGGAGTCGTGTTGTGCACGTCGAAGTCGATGGCGTGGTCGATCTGCGCCTCGCTGGCCGGTCGCGTGCACGTGTCTGCCGTGCAGGTGACGTCGCGGGCCGCGATGAGATCCCGCAGGGCCTCACTCGGGCGGTAGCGCACCGCACCGGCGTCGAGAAGGGTGCGCGTGGTGTCGTCGATGAGCCAGCGTCGCCACGCGTCGGCGTCAGCGAGGATCTCCCGGGCGATGGCGGCCGGCACCCAGCCGTATCCGGGCACGTATCCGGGCTCGTCGGCGAGGTGCAGCGCCGTGGCCGCGTCGACGATGATGGCGGCTTGCTTGCGGGGCCGGCTGCCCGGAGTGCCGGCGGGTGAGAGATTCCAGGGGTCGCACGCGTCACCGGCAAGGTTGCCAGCGTCACGCGTCACCTCGCTGTGGATGACGTCGGCAAGGTTGCCAGCGTTCCGAGTCACCTCGCTGTGGATGACGCCGGCAAGGTTGCCAGCATCACCGGCAGCCTCACTGTGGACAGCCGGGGACTTCGCACTGGCGTTGCCCGTCATCTGCTCGTGCAGCCTTCCCACTGCGGCGGTGACGGCGTCGAAGCGGCCCGCGTCGAGGGAGTACGGCGTATCCGGATCCGTGGCACGCACGGCAGCCCGGCGCGCGTGGCCGAGTGCGGTGAGTTGGCGCATCGTCTCTGTCACCGCGTCGTATGGCCCGGTGATCGCAAGGCGTGCCTGGCCGTCCTTGAGCGTCCACATGGCGACCTCGCGCTGCTGGGCGCGTTCGCGTGTGCGCCCGGCCATGCCAGCGGCGTCGCGCTTGGCCAACGACTTGCGCAGCCGGTCCGTGAGCCGGCGGGGATGGTCGGTGCCCGCATGCGGGATCACGTCGTCGAGGACCTGCTCGCGCAGGGGAGCCGGGACGTCGATCAGCTCCTTCTCGGCTACGCGCAGGTGGCCGTAGCCCCAATGGCCTGACCATGCCTCGCTGAGTGCCCGCGGGAGCGACTCGACGAGGAGGCGCGCGGAGTCGATGCGACGGCCCGCCGTGCGAGGGGACACGCGCGTGGCCATGCTCACCTCGAGGGCAATGGCACGCTCGCGCACCTGCCATTCCTCATCCCTTGCGTGGGCTTCCACGGCGTGGCGCTCCGCGTCCGGCAGCACGTCGGCACCCGACTCATCCATGCCTCGGCGCACGCACTCCTCCACTTCATCCTCCGGCCAGCCGCACGTGGGCCCGGCGACCGCGGCCGTCGCGATGGTCTGGAATGCCTCGAACCACGCCGCGCACGACGTCACGTGTCGGAGGTACGTGATCCGATCATGCGCAGACAGTCGCGCAAGGTCGATGCGCTCGAGGAGGGAGAGGGAGTGACCGTTGATGCCAGCCTCCACAGCCAGCGACAGCAGGCGCTGATCTCGGTCACCGGACACGGCGGGAGGCGGTGCGAGCGCCGCGTGCATCGCGTCGAAGGCGGTCTCGGTGTATGCGGTCGATGTGGGGTTCATGACCTGACGCTACGTCGACGGTCTGACAGCGAATCCGCGCAGATGCGCGTTGTTCACAGGCACAGGGCTGACGTGCTTTCTTCACGCGATGCTGTGTCGTACGGCGTTTCGTCGTACAGAGACATCCACACTCGGGGGTCATCGCACGCGGGCAACCTTGCCACTGCTGTCCACAACACGGATGCGATGTACGCCGGCAACCTTGCCACTGCTGTCCACAACATGGGTACGACGTACGCCGGCAACCTTGCCAGGACCATCCACCACCGAGGGCGCCCGGCGATACCCTCGCCCCATGTCGTACGTCGATCCCCAGGCTGTCGCCGACTACGCGCGCGACGGAGCAGTCGTTGTCCGTGGGTGCTTCACCCCCGAGCAGGTCGAGCTCCTCCGGGCAGGCGTGGCCCGCAATCTCGCCGAGCCCGGTCCGCTCGCTGCAGTAGCCAGCGAGGAGAGCGACACGGGCCGATTCATCGAGGACTTCTGCAACTGGCAGCGCATCCCGGAGTACGAGGAATTCATCCGCACGTCGCCAGCCGCCCACATCGCGCGCGAGCTCATGCAGTCCGACCACGTGCGGCTCTACCACGACCACCTGCTCGTCAAGGAGCCGAAGACGCAGCAGCGCACGCCATGGCACCAGGACCAGCCCTACTACAACGTCGACGGGCGCATCAACGTCTCCATGTGGATGCCGCTCGATCCGGTGCCGCGGGAGTCGACGTTGGAGTTCGTCGCGGGATCCCACCTGGGCCCGTGGCTCATGCCGCGCACGTTCCGCGACGAGCAGGCGAAGTGGTTCCCCGAGGGCACGCTGGGCGAACTCCCGAAGATCGAGGAGGACCGCGACGCCTATCCCATCCTCGGATGGGAGCTGGAGCCCGGTGACGCGGTGTGGTTCCACATGCTCACGCTGCATGGAGCGGCGGGCACCAAGACCATGCGCCGCGCGTTCAGCTTGCGCTTCCTCGGCGATGACATGGTGCATGCGCCGCGCGCATGGCGCACGTCGCCGCAGTTCGAGGGCCTCGCCGATGAGCTGGCCCCGGGTGCGCCCATGGATCACCCGCTCTTCCCGGTGCTTGTGTGATGCGTGCTCGTGTGAGCTGGAGCGCTCGGGGGCGGGGCGTCGTCACCGGAGGACTCGCCTGCGCGGGTCTTGTCGCCGCCGGTCTCGGTCTCACGGTCCCGGTCGCCGCGACTGCGGCTACGACGCACGTGGGTGCGGATGTGGCTACGACGCACGTGAGTGCAGATGCCACACCGTCCGCGCCGCACGTCGACCCGTATGTCGGCCCGCATGCCGGCCTGCAGGCACAGCCCGCTGCCGAAGCCCTCGTCTACATCGACGAGCCCGTGAGCGAGGTGCCCAACGCCGTCGCCGTTGCCAACGACGGAACGATCGCAGCGTCCCTCTTCGACGCGCGCGCTATCGCCCTCGTCAAGGGACCCGGCACGGTCGTCACCGTCTCGCTCGGTTGCTCGCCAGCGGACGTAGCGATTCATCCTGACGCCACCCTCGCCTGGGCGGTCTGCCCGGGTGATCCGCACCTGTATGTGATCGACGTGGCCTCCGGAGGCGTGACGGTCGCGAGCCTGGACCTGCGGCAGGCGGACGATGTCGTCTACCTTCCGGGCCCGGATCGCCTGGTCATCGCGGACTTCGAGGGAGGCATCGTCGTCGCGACATCTGCACCCGGCTACGAGGTGATCAAGCGGATCCCCACTCCGGATAGCCGTCCTACCGTGCTTGCCGTGCTGGACGATGGCAGTCGCGGCTATGCCGTCACGGACTCAGGTCGGTTGCTCGCCGTGGACCTCGCCCGCGGCACTGTCGCCGATCTCAGAGGGCAAGGGCCCGGTGTTGTCCTGTCCTCCGTCGCCCTCTCCCGGTCGGGTACGGCGCTCTACGCGACTGCCTACGGACTGACGGACACGGATCCCGCTCTCCTCGTGCGCCTCGATCCCGTCTCGGGCGACGTCATCCAGCGCCTGCCCCTCGCCTTCACGACCCCCGGGAGCACGTCGATGGCCGTTGCCGCCGGACACCGGAGCCTGTCCGTCGCAACGGGGCTGTCGATGGACATCGACGGGCAGAGCACGGGGACCTTCGACGTTGCCCTGAATGAGCAGGGCGTCATGGGGGATCTGTCCGCACTCATGCCCGTCTCCTACCTTGCCTCCGATGTCGGTCGGAGTGGTGACGGGACGCGAGTTGCTTTCGGGATCACCAACAGCCGCGCGGCGGGCGTCCGGGTCGCTGACCCACCCTTCCCGACGAGCATCACGATCAAGGGGGTGCTGCGGAAGGGCAAGCTGTCCCTGGGAGGGGCAACCGTCGGCCTGCAGCCGGGCACGCCGCTCACCGTGCATGTCAAGGACGCAACCAAGAAGAAGGCGCCGTTCGTCGTCCAGCGGGTGAAGGCCACGGTCGATGCGCGAGGCGTCTTCAGCTGGAACGGCAAGGCCTCCGTCAAGCGCGTGAAGGTCTTCGTCGCCGGCCCGAAGTCCTCGAGTCCGACGATCACGGTCACGTCGCAATGACGGGAGGCGTGCGATGAAGCGCATCGAGGTGCAGCGGCGCTTCAGCGATCTCGATCCCCTCGGCCATGTCAACAACGTCGCGTATCACGACTACCTGCAGGAAGCTCGCATGGGACTCATCAGCGAGCTCGATGCCGTCGTCAACGACGACTACGCCCAGGTTGTCGTCTCCCAGGAGATCCGCCACGTGAAGCCGCTCGGATACTCGCGTGAACCTGTCGTCATCGAAGCGCAGGTCGTCGACCTCGCCCGCACGTCCTACTCCATCGTCTATCGCATCCTCGATGAGCAGGGCGAGGTGGCGGCGGAGGCGACCACGCGACTCGCCGTCGTCGATGCGACGACGGGGCGGCCGATGCGCATGCCGGAGTCGCTGCGCGAGCGCCTTCTCGCCGCGCAGTAGCGCGGGATTCGGGAGACATCGGCCCTCGGGTGCACACTGGCACCGTGGGCGCGCGCGAATGGTCGACCGTCATCCTCACCGCGCTCGCGGGCCCCGTCGGCAGCATCGGCCTGGGCATCGGCCTCGCGCGGTGGGCCGAGGCGACGACCGGCGGGATGGCGGTGCTGGCCGGAGGCGTGGTCGGCCTGTGGCTCGGCGCACCGCTCGCGGCCCTCATCGTCTTCGCCATCTGCCTCTTCACGGTCGCACGACCCCTGCAGCTGCGGCGCTGGATCGCGCTGCTCGTCATGCTGGCGGCCGTCATCGTGGAGGCGATCGTCGTACTCGTCGGACTGCGCCTCACCGGCGGCATGGCCACCCCCGAGCTCGGGCTGATCGTCGTCGCGATCGTGGCCATGGGCGTGCTCGGCGGCGGCGCCTCCCTCGCGCTGCGCAGCGCTCGACGCCCGGGCGCTCTCGCGAAGGGTGATCCAGCGCGCCCCATCAGCGATGAGAGTGCAGACTGACGTGATGGAATCTCGCGGGTGGTGGACCGTCGGACTCACCGCCCTGGCGGGCCCGGTCGGTGCAGTGGCAGGAGCCTTCGTCTTCTACACACTGGGCGGAGCCAATATGGGCCTCGCCGCTGGCGTAGGCGGACTCATCCTGGGCGGGCCCCTCCTCGCGGTCGTCGTCTTCGGCGTCTGCCTGCTCACCCTGCTCAAGGACTGGGGCCTCAAGGGGCGCCTCGCGCTGTCGCTGATGGTCGCCGCCGCGCTGCTCGACGCGATCATCGTCGTGCTGGCGCTGCGGGCGATCGGCGGATCGTCGTTTGCGGACGCAGCGCTCTTCGGCGTCGGGATCATGTCCATGGCGGTGCTCGGCGCGGGTGCGCACGTGGCGATCACGACCGCTGACAAGTAGCCGGCAGCCGGCTCCGCGGGCTAGATGAGCGCGGGCGCGGGAATCGGCGCGAGCGTGGACGTGACCCGCATGAAGCGCTCGGTGCCCTCGGTCGCGCGAGCACCTGTCTGGACGTACGCCGCCCAGTCCTGCGCGGCCTGCGCGATCTCCTCGCGGGAGCGGCCCACGAAGTTCCACCACATGTAGAGCGGCTCGCCGAGGGGTTCGCCCCCGAGGATGAGCACGCGTGCCGCATCGCCGACCTCGAGGGTCATCTCGTCGCCATGGATGCGCAGGTCGACGAGCTGCCCCTCGTGCGCGACGATGCTGCCGGGCCGGGAGGCGCCCGAGTTCGCCACGGCACCTGAGACCGCCACGGCACCTGAGACCGCCACGGCGCCCGAGATCGCCACAGCACCTGAGATCGCCACGGCACCCGAGATGACGTAGACGGCGTACTCGAAGTCGGCCCGCAGCGGCCAGACCGACGAGCCCGCGCGCAGATCGGCCTCGATGCCGACCAGTGCCGTGTCGGTGCGCGCCCCACTCACGGCGCCGGCGTACTCGCCGATGAAGACGGTCGCGGCGCCGTGGCCGACGTCCATCCGAGGGAGGCCGGCGTGATGCGCGAATGCGGATGCGCGGTCGCGCGTGGCGGAGGGCTGCGCGATCCACAGTTGTACGCCCTGGAGCGTGCCGGGCGCGCGCACCGATTCTTCCGCGTGGGCGATGCCGCGGCCCGCCGTCATGAGGTTGAGCTGGCCGGGTCGGATGAGTTGCTCGGACCCCAGCGAGTCGGTGTGCAGCACCGCGCCCTCGACCAGCCAGGTGACGGTCTGCAGGCCGATGTGCGGATGCGGGCCCACGTCGAGCCCGGAGGTCTCGGTGACGACCTCCGGGCCCATGTGATCAGCGAAGCACCAGGCGCCCACGGTGCGCAGCCCGCGCCGCGGCAGGGCGCGCCGCACGCGGAATCCGCCCACCTGAGCGACCTTCGCGTCGTGGACGAGCGTGTCACTCACGATCGAGCGCGTCCTTCATGTCGTGCGCGCAGGTCAGGCGTCGGGAGTGCTGGAGTTGACGCTCGTGTGCGCCGCGGGGATCGAGCCGAGTCGGCCCGCCTGGTAGTCCTCGAACGCCTGCATGAGCTCGGCCTTGGTGTTCATGACGAACGGGCCGTACGCCGCGACGGGCTCGCGAATCGGCTCGCCGCCGAGGATGAAGACGTCGAATCCGCCGAGGCGCGACTCCTGCACGGGGTCAGCAGCGATCGTGATCGTGTCGCCGGAGCCGAAGACCGCCGTCTGACCGGACTTGAGCGCACGCCGGCCGGTGCCCGAGCCGACCTGGCCATCGCCGGAGAGCGCGTAGACGAGGGCGTTGTAGTCCTGGCGCCACGGGAGCGTGACCTCGGCACCCGGTGCGATGGTCGCGTGGATGAGGGTCGCGGGGGTGTAGGTCTCGCCCGGGCCCTGCACGCCGGCCAGCTCGCCGGAGATGATGCGCAGCAGCGCGCCGCCGTCGGGGGAGGTGGCGAGGCCGACCTGGCCCGAGCGCAGGTCCTGGTAGCGCGGCTCCGCCATCTTGAGCTTGCTGGGCAGGTTGACCCAGAGCTGGATGCCGTGGAAGAGGCCGCCGCTCACGACCAGGTGCTCCGGTGGCTTCTCGATGTGGAGGATCCCTGCGCCCGCGGTCATCCACTGGGTGTCGCCGTTGGTGATGACGCCCCCGCCACCGTGCGAGTCGGCATGCTCGAAGATGCCGTCGATGATGTAGGTGACGGTCTCGAAGCCGCGATGCGGATGCCAGGGCGTGCCCTTGGGCTCACCGGGCGCGTACTCCACCTCGCCCATCTGGTCCATCATGATGAAGGGGTCGAGCGCGCGGAGGTCGATGCCCGCGAAGGCGCGGCGTACCGGGAAGCCTTCGCCCTCGAAGCCACGTGGCGCGGTCGTGATCGAGACGACCGGACGGTCCCTGAGTGCGGGGTTGGGCTCGGGGACGCGGGGGAGTGTCAGCGGGTTGTCGACGGTCACGGCAGGCATGGGTACCTCTCACAAGTAGTTGATCATTGAACTATATGTTACCCTCATTTCCATGGATGTCCAGTTGACCCCCGAGACTGCCGACGCGGCAGGTGCCGGGCCCCGCATGCCGGCCCTCTTCCTCGGCCACGGCGCCCCTCCGCTGCTCGACGATCCGCTCTGGCCGCGCCAGCTCGCCGACTGGGCGGGCGCCCTGCCGCGACCCCGCGGCATCGTCATCCTCAGCGCCCACTGGGAAGCCGCCCCCCTCGCGATCTCGGCGACGGGCGCCGGCACGCCTCTCGTCTACGACTTCTACGGATTCCCGGAGCACTACTACCGGATGACCTACGACACCCCCGACGCCTCGGCACTCGCTTCGCTGGTCCGATCGGTGCTGCCCGACACGCAAGAGCTCTACGAGCACGCTTCGCGCGGACTCGATCACGGCGCATGGGTGCCGCTCAAGGTGATGTATCCCGACGCGGACATCCCGGTCATCCAGATGTCACTGCCGGCCAACGACCCCAAGGCCCTGCTGGAGCTCGGACGCCGCCTGCAGCCGCTGCGCGACCACGGGATCCTGCTCATCGGCTCGGGCTACATGACCCATGGCCTGCCCTTCCTCACCGACTGGAGCCCGGGCGCGAAGGAACCGGGCTGGTCCCGGGACTTCGACGCGTGGGCGGCCGACGCCCTGGCGCGCGGCGACGTCGATGAACTCGCGCGATTCCGCGAGGCGCCCGGCATGCCCTACGCCCATCCGACGGTCGAGCACTTCACGCCGCTCTTCGTCACCCTGGGTGCGGCGACGGATCCCACCGCCGCTCCGGAGACGACGATCACCGGTGCCTTTTTCGGCCTGAGCAAGCGTTCCTTCCAGGTCGCCTGACGGAGTCATCGCCTGCCGGAGCCGTCGCCTGACGGAGCCGTCGCCTGACGGAGCCGTCGCCTGACGGAGCCGTCGCCGGACATGGCCGTCGCCTGGCAGAGTCGTCTCCTGGCATAGTCATCGCGTGGACTTCCCGCGCGTCGATGGTCGTTCGCTGTCAGGTGCCGACGTGGTCCTGCCCGATGACCTTCCGGCTCCGCGCACGCTCGCGCTCCTCGCCTTCCAGCAGCGTCACCAGGGGTGCGTCGATCGCTGGATCGCCCGGGCGGAGGCGGCCGGCGTACCCGGATCCCCGGTAGACATGCTGCCCGGTGACGAGACCTGCGTGGTCGAGATCCCCGTGCTCTCCACGCGGTGGAAGATGGGGCGCGGCTTCATCGATGGCGGCATGGCGGCGAACATCCGCATCCCCCGCGTGCTCGCGCGCACGATCACCGTCTACACGAACGTCTCGGCGTTCCAGAAGGTGCTCGGCATCCCGGGCTCGGAGGAGGTGCAGGCCTGCGTCGTCACGCCCTCGGGCGAGGTCCTCGCGCGCGTGCCCGGCGAGCCGACGGATGCGGCGTGGGAGGTCGTCTCCGAGGCGCTGGGCGCGCCCTAGCCGGCAGCGGCTTGCCGCGCGCTAGGGCGCAGGCAGGGTGCCGACCACGCGCACCGTCCCGTCCGCCCGCGCCTTCACCACGACCGCCTGTCCTGATGCCGGCACGACACCGGTGACGTCGGTGATGTTGACCTGGTGGCCCACGAGCACGAGCACTCCCCGCTCGCCCCGGTGGCGCGTGATCAGCCCGCGCACCTGCGCTGCGCGTTGAGCGGCGATCGCGTCGGAGACGGTGAAGCTGGAGTCGAGAGCCGGGTACGCCGTGACCGTGCCGATGGCCAGGAGCCGCGCCGTGTCGCGGGCGCGACACCACCGGCTGGTGAGCACGCGGTCGACCGGCAGGCGCTCACGGCGCCATTGCGCCCCGATCGCGATCGCCTGCCGGCGGCCCTCGGCGGAGAGATTGCGCTGCGTGGAGCAGTCGCCGAGCCGGAATCCCGCGGGATCGCCCGTGCCGGGAGCGAGTGCATGTCGCAGCATGACGACGTAGCCACGGCCGGTGCGCAGCTCCTGCCAGATATCGGCCGTGGCGGGAGCCGCTGTGGCAGGAAGCACAGGGAGGGCGCCGAGGGCCAGGGCGGCGGCGATCACGAGAGCGGCGGCGCGGCGCATGTCAGGCGAGGCGATCGTGTGCCGGGTCGTGGTGCACGTGGCGCTTCACGTGCGGAAGGACGCGATTGAGCGCCAGGGGCACGACGACCAGGATGATCACGGTGCCAATGCCCCACGAGCCGCCCAGCACGATGGCGCCGAGCAGGGCGATCGCGTCGACCGCGAGGCGCGCGAAGCCCAGCGAGCGCCCGGTGCGGAAGGCGATCGAGCGCACCACCTGGTCGTAGCTGGCGCCGAGGTCGGAGCTGAAGATGCCCATGACGCCAGCGCAGAAGAAGAGCAGCCCGAGGACCCACAGGGCGATCCGCGCCCCGAGCGCCCAGTCGGGGGCGTCGACCGCCGCGAGGAGCAGCCGGGTGATGTCGACGACGACGGCGATGCCGACGAAGGAGATGAGAGTGCCGATCGCGGGCTTGAGCCCCAGGGCCCAGGACATGAGCACCATGAGGATGCTCGCCAGGACGAGGATCGTGCCGACGCTGAGGCCACTCGTGCGTGACAGCGCGGTGAAGAGCGCATCGGCTGGCGCGACCCCGAAGTCCGCGTCGATCATCAATCCCAGCCCAATGCCCACGAGCACGACGCCGATGAGCAGCGCGGCCCACGCGCGCGGAGTGCGCAGCGGGCTGCGCGCGAGGGGATCGACCGTGGTCACCGTCCGAGCCTAGGGCGCGGCGTCGCGGGGTACGGCGTGCCCCGTGCGGGACTCGCGCGAGCCCTTCCCCCGGCAGCGGGTCTCGGGCACTATCGCTCCATGGCGACGATCGAGGCCTTCGACCCGCCCGAGGTGCGGCGTCGCGAGCAGCGCGGCTGGTACTTCTACGACTGGGCCGCATCCGCCTTCTCCACCACCGTCGGCACCGTCTTCCTCGGCCCGTATCTCACGGAGATCGCCCGCGGCGCGCAGGAGGCGGGCGAGCAGATCACGCTCCTCGGCGTCATCCCCGTCACCGCGGAGTCCTACGTCCCCTTCGGCGTCGCGCTGTCCGTGGTCGTTCAGCTCATCCTCATGCCGATCGTCGGCGCCATCGCCGACACCGCGAAGTCGAAGAAGGCCGTCATGGGCGTCTTCGCCTACATCGGTGCCTTCGCGGTCATGGGGATGTTCTTCCTGCAGGGCGACAACTACCAGCTCGGCGGCGTGCTCTTCATCATCGCCAACGCGGCCTTCGGCGCCGCGCTCGTCGTGTACAACTCGTTCCTTCCCGAGATCGCGACCCCCGAGGAGCGCGACGGCGTCTCGTCGCGCGCGTGGGCGATGGGCTACGCCGGCGGCATCATCCTGCTCGTCCTCAACCTCGTCCTCTTCCTCGGGCACGAGAGCTTCGGCATCACCGAGTCCATGGCCGTGCGCATCGCTCTCTTCTCGGCCGGAGCCTGGTGGGCGCTCTTCACCCTGATCCCCCTCGCGCGGCTGCGCAATCGGCCCAATCCGCTCGCGACTGAGGTCGTCGCGGGGGGCGAACGGCG
Organism: Actinomycetota bacterium; assembly: GCA_029977425.1. GTDB lineage: Bacteria > Actinomycetota > Actinomycetes > S36-B12 > S36-B12 > Mxb001. The sequence continues at coordinate 12,022 of JAPOKX010000006.1, read as the reverse complement.
CGGAGTCGGCCTGCGCCAGCTCGTCCACACCATGCGCGACCTGCGCCGCTATCCCGTGGCCCTGCTCTTCGTCGTCGCCTTCTTCTTCTACAACGACGGAATCCAGACGGTCATCGCGCTCTCTGCGACGTACGCCGACCAGGAACTGGGGCTCGAGACGACGATCATCATCGTCGCCGTGCTCATCGTGCAGACGGTGGGCATCGCGGGTGCGCTGCTGCTGGGACGCGCGGCCCGTCGCTTCACCGCCAAGAAAGTCGTGCTCTTCAGTCTCGTCCTGTGGGCGCTCGTGCTCGTCGTCGCCTTCCTGCTTCCGGCGGGGTCGAGCCTGCCCTTCCTCTTCCTCGCGGCCTTCATCGGCTTCGTCCTCGGGGGCAGCCAGGCCCTCTCCCGCTCGCTCTTCGCCCAGCTGGTGCCGCGCGACCGCGAGGCGGAGTACTTCTCCTTCTACGAGATCTCCGGGAGTGCGAGCTCACTGCTCGGCCCGCTCATCTTCGGCCTCACCCTGCAGTTCCTCGGCTCCTACCGCGTGGCGATCCTGGCCCTCGTCGTCTTCTTCATCATCGGGGGGATCCTCCTCACGCGCGTGGATGTGAAGAAGGGCATCGCCGACGTCGAGGCAGGCGGCAGACTCGTGGCATGACCGCTGGATTCATCCCGTACGCCGCCCCGCGCGTCGCCGATCCCGAGCAGGCCGGGCGCGCCTTCCTCGAGCGCATGGACGCGCGCCGCAGCGTGCGCGACTTCAGTCCGGAGCCGGTCGCGCGCGAGCTCATCGAGATCGCGGTGGCCACGGCCAACACCGCTCCTAGTGGCGCGCACCAGCAACCGTGGACCTTCGTCGCGGTCGGCGATCCGGAGACCAAGCACCGCATCCGGCTGGCAGCGGAGGAAGAGGAGCGCGCCAACTACGAGGGTGGCCGCCTGCCGGAGGCATGGCGCGAGGCGATCGCTCCGCTCGGCACGACATCGGACAAGTCCTTCCTCGACGTCGTGCCGTGGATCGTCGTCGTCTTCGCGCAGAAGTCCACGCCGCTGCGGGATGGATCGCTCCGCAAGAACTACTACGTGAACGAGTCCGTCGGCATTGCGTGCGGCTTCTTCATCGCGTCTCTTCACTCGATGGGCCTGGCGACCCTCACGCACACGCCCAACCCGATGGGATTCCTCACCGAGATATTCCAGCGCCCTCCCACAGAGCGTCCCTACATTCTTCCCCATCGGGTACGCCGCTCCGGACTGCGAGGTGCCTGCCCTCGAGCGCAAGCCCCTCGGCGAGGCGCTCATCGTCCGGTGAGCAGGCGGACCGGGCTAGGGTCCTGCCATGCTGCGTCGCTTCGTGCCCGTCATCGCCGCGGGGGCTCTCGTCACCGGGGCGCTCGTCGCGCCTGGCGCTGCAGCGCTGCCCGGTCAGGTGAGCGCCGCCGTCGCCTCCCTGTCAGCGGACGACGCTGCGCCGCAGGGTCTGCGCGCCCGACTCGCGACGGCACCCGAGGTCGACACGCGCGCGGAGGACCCCGACGTCACGTTCCTCGTCGGCCTGCCGCGCGACAGCGTCGCTCTCCAGGCCGCTGCGCAGGAGCGCTCGACACCAGGCAACCTGCTCTACCGCGACCACCCCTCGCTGACGAACGCGGGCAAGGCCTATGGCGCGAAGTCCAAGACGCTCACGCGACTGCGCGCGGCTGCAACGGCACTCGGCATCGACGTCAAGGTGGATCCCGGTCGCATCCTCGCCCGCCTGACGGCCCCCGTGTCGGCATGGAACAAGGCCTATGGCCTGCGCATGAGGGTGACGGAGCCGACTCCGGGCAACCCCTACCGCATCTACGCGATGCTCGATGGCGACTCCTACGCCGAGCCGCCGGCCAGCCTCGCCAAGCACCTCGAGGAAGGCGTGCCCCTCGCCGCGGTGTACGTCCCTGCCGACGACCTGGCCGGTGTGGATCCCGACGAGGTCGCGGGGTTCCAGGCGACGCTCGCCTCGCCAGGAACCCCGGACGCGTGGCCGCGCAACGGTGGCACCCTCCCTCCGGGCACCTGCGATGCGCCAGCCCTACGCGACCGCGCGGTCTTCGCGCCCGGCCAGATCCAGGCCGCCTACGGCACGACCGCGCTCGCGGCCAAGGGAGTGCGCGGCAAGGGCGCTCGGCTGACCGTCATCTCCATGGGAGGCGGCTACGACGCGGCGGACCTCGCGCGGGCAGCCGAGTGCTTCGGCTATCCCAATCCCCGCATCGACATCGTCACGGGCACGGGCGTCGACGAGCCCTTCGTCAATGCCAGCGTCGAGACCCACCTGGACCTCATCACCGCGTCTGCGGCCCTGCCCCAGGCGGAGTCGATCACCCTCCTCCAGGTGGTCGACCCGCTGATCGGGATGACGGATGCCTTCGCGCGCATGCTCGACGGCGACGCCGTGCCGGATGTGGCCTCGCTCTCCTACGGCGTGTGCGAACCCGAGTACCAGGAGGAACTCACGTCCTACGTCGAACTCAACGAGGATCTCCTGCGCATGGCCGCCATCGTGGGCACCACGGTGGTCGTCGCCACGGGCGACAACGGATCGTCCATGTGCGGCGCCCGCTTCGCGGAGGAGACCGGCGAGCCCTCGGTCTGGTACCCGGCGACATCCGCGTGGGTGACCGCGGTGGGGGGCACGCGCCTCGCGCTCAAGGCCGACAACACGCGTCGCTCCGAGCGTGTCTGGAACGACCTCCCCTACGCGGGCAACTGGCCCGCGCCGGGACCCGCGGGCGCCGGCGGGGCAAGCGTCCTCATCGACCGCCCCTGGTGGCAGGCCGGCGTCACTCCCCTCGGGCCGCGGACGGTGCCGGATGTCGCGCTCCTCGGGGCGATCCGTCCCGGATGGCCGATCGTCTACGGCGGCGAGGTCTTCACCGTCGGCGGCACCAGCGGGGCAACCCCCTTCCTCGGCGCCAACCTGGCCGCGATGTCCGCGCATCAGCGCGCCCGAGGATTCCCGAGCATCGGATTCGCCAATGCGTGGCTCTACGCCTCTGCGGCGGGAACCAAACCGGCCTTCGTCGACATCACCTCGGGATCGAACGCCGTGCAGCTCGTCGGCTGCTGCTCGGCCTACCGCGGCTACGACATGGCGAGCGGACTCGGCGCCCCGATCATGGACGGGCTCTACGCCACACTGCCCAAGCCCGCAGGCTAGGCGCGCAGTGCATCGACGCGCGCGTCCAGATCGTCGAGCTCTGAGTCGATGCGATCCCACAGGGCCGGATCGGACTGCCCTCGCTCCTCGAGCAGTTCCTCAGCGAGGATCGATGACGTCGCTCCGATGATGTCGGTGACCACGGCCGCTGCTTGGACCGGATCGACCCGATCGCCCGCACGCTCCCAGAAGCCTGGCGTCTCCATCGTCGCAGCGGACACGGCAGCGAGTGCCGCGGTGCGCTCGGACAGCACGCGCGCGCGGGCAGATGTGGAGTCCTCACCCCGTCGCACGACGACGGCATAGTCGCGCAGCGCCTCGGTGGTGGCGTGCATCGCGGCAACCGCCGTGGATCCGGTGCGGCGCGGGCGCACGGAGGCGACCAGGAGAACCCACAGTCCGGCAAGTGTCGTCGCGATGAGCCGGGCGATGACGTCGTAGCGCTCTCCGTCGCCGGTGACGTGCTCGATGAGCAGCACGAAGCCGGTGATGCCGATGACGGCGAGCGGGTAGTTGGCATTGAGGTAGGCCAGTGCCATCGCGCCGGTGAGCCCGACGGCAAGGCACAGGATGATCGCCTCGCCGGGCAGCTCGTGAGCGACCAGGAGGATCACCATGACGACGACAAGTCCCACCATCGTGCCGAGGATGCGCATCGTCACCCGCGACACGGTGTTGGACAGGTCGGGCTTGGCGATCCATGCCACCGTGAGGGGCAGCCAATACGCATGCGAGACGTCGACGATGACCGTGGCGAGCGTGGCTCCGCCGAAGGCAACCATGAGGCGAAGGGCGTGCTCGGCGACGGGATCCGACCAGTGCAGGTGCGCGCGCAGGCGGGGGAGGACAGGAACGTGCGCGCGGGGTGGCGACACGATGTCCGCGCGAGCTCCCAGCGGCCAGGGCTGATCGAGGACGCCAATCGCCGCCGCGATGGCCTCATCCACGTCCTGAGCCAGAGTGGCCAGTCGCGGATCGGGTGCACGCGCCACCACCTCCTGCAGCGTCCGCAGGCTCGAGCGAGCCCGGGCACGCCGTCGCTGCCCCGGCAGCCCCAGGGGCGCGGCCACCTCGTCGGCGATCGCGCGGGCGGTGTGACTCAGCTGGGTCGTGAGCTCATCGACGTAGGCCGGGTCGATGGAGCGCTCGGAGATGAGCGCGAGGAGAGCCAGGCGCGTGCGCTCGGCACTCGACAGGAGGGCATTGGCCCAGGCCGCGGACCCGCCCACGCAGCCCTCGTGGTCGACCACGCTGCGCGCCGACAACACGGCAGCGGCCACCGTCGGAGCCGCAAGCTCGATTCCCCGGCGCTGGGCCGAGTCCTGGAGCTCGCGATAGGAGTGCGCGATGCCGGACCGCACCGCACCGAGGCGGCGAGGCGGCGTGAAGAGGAGGTTCACCCCGATGGTGATGACGCCGCCCACCACGAAGTACGCCGTGTCGAGCAAGGCGATGTCGACCACCACGGGAGCGCCCGCGTAGAACGCGAAGAGCACGAGGGTGAGTACGCCGATGAGTGCACCGCGCGGGCCGACCGCACCGGCGTAGCCGCACGCAGCCGCCATGACGAGCGCGATGAAGACATGCGTGGCGCGGAACTCACTTGCGAGGCCACCGAGCAGGACGCCCACGCCGATCCACAGCGTCGCCCACAGCATGATCCGCAGCCGCACTCCGCGAGAGTCTGCGCAGTCCGCGATGGAGACGAAGAGCAGGCCCATGGAGACGGAGAGCGCCACGTCGACCCGCCCCGCCCAGAGCCCCACGAGCAGGGCCAGCGCGATGAGGATGCCCGTGCGCAGGCCCGCCACCCACTGGACGTTCGAACGCTGCAGACGCAGGCACGCCCGGAGCGCTTCCTCCGCGACCCGCCGCTGATCCATCCCCGGAGTATGCCCCTCGGTGCTAGCGTCGCGCTCAACTCCACCGAATGGTGGTCACGTGTCTCGGGCACGTTCACATGAAGGAGTCCCCCATGACCCGCACGCGTCTCGCCACGCTGGCGACGGCCGCAGCCGCTGCCGCGCTGCTCACCCTCACTGCCTGCGGGGGTGGCGGCGGTGACTCCACGACCGACAACACCGCGCTCGTCGACGAGCTCATGGCCGAGATCGGCGACGAGGGCATGCCCGAGGGGGCGAAGGACTGCATCAAGCAGGGCCTGAGTGGCTTCAGCACCGAAGAGCTCACTGCCCTTCGCGACGGTGAGTCCGACTCCGACGTACCCGCCGAGCTCCAGGCGAAGGTCGTCGACCTGCTCACGGGCTGCATCACGGAGTAGCGGGACCTTCTCTCGCTGAAGGCCCAGCGTGATGTGACGCCCAGCGTGATGTGAGGCTCAGCGTGATGTGAGGCCCAGTTTCACCTGAAGGCCCGCTGGATCAATCGATCCGGTGGGCCTTCAGCGTGTAGGTGAGGGGAAGGCGCTCCGGTCGCTCGAGCAGGCGCCATTCGCCATCGTCGCCCTCGGCCATCTTCCCGGGCAGCGCCTCCCACGGACAACTGTCATGCTCGACGAGCAGGTCCAGCGCCATCCCCGTGTCGAGCAGTGCCATCACGGTCTCGCCGATGCCGTGGTTCCACGAATGCGAGACATCGGAGCGGAACGTCGTATCGACGGGCAGGTAGCTCCCGTCGTGCTCGTCCGTGACGGGCGTGGGCACCTCGAAGTAGGGGTATCCCGCCACGAGCTCGTCATCGACGGACTCGTCCATCGCCCAGAGCATCGGGTGGCCCTCGCGGATGAAGAGGAAGCCGCCGGGGCGCAGCAGGTCGTGGACGACCTGAGCCCATCGGCGCACGTCAGGCAGCCAGCACAGCGCCCCGATCCCGGTGAAGACGAAGTCGAAGCGCTCGCGCCCCAGAGCCTCCACCGCGGCGTACACGTCCGACTGCACGAACTCGATGTCTGCGCCGGTCTCCTGCGCGAGCGCTCGGGCTTGAGCGATCGACTCACCGGAGAAGTCGAGCCCCTTCATGCGGGCGCCGCGACGCGACAGCGACACGGTGTCGGTGCCGATGTGGCACTGCAGGTGCACGCCGTCCAGCCCGCTGACGTCTCCGAGCAGGGGGATGTCGAAGGTGACGACATCGCTGAGGTACGCCGGGTCTTCGTGAAAGCGGCTCACCTTGTAGCCGGCGGCGCGCGCGTGCGCGGGGGCGCGCTCGTCCCACGCGGCCAGATTGTCGCGGTAGTAGCGGCTGTCGATGACGCCCGTGCTGCCCGCGGCCTTGCTGCCGGCTCCCTTGCCCGCTGCCCTCTTGCCCGCGGCCTTGCTGCCGGATCCCGTGCCGGGGGACTTCGCCGGTGACGCCATGCGGCAACCCTAGGCGGTCGCTTTCCCGGCCTGGCAGGCTGTGCGCGTGACGGAGCTGACCAGCGCCGCCCTGGGGCGGGTGCGCTCCCGACTCATTCCCTTCCTCTTCGTGCTCTATCTCGTGGCCTACCTCGATCGCATCAACATCTCCTTCGCCGCGAGCGAGATGAGCGCGGACCTCGGCATCTCCCTGGCGGCCTACGGCCTCGGCGCGGGCATCTTCTTCATCGGCTACTTCGTCTTCGAGGTGCCGAGCAACCTCATCCTGCGGCGGGTGGGCGCACGCGTGTGGATCGCGCGCATCATGCTCACGTGGGGCCTCGTCTCCGGCCTCACGGCGTTCGTCACCTCGGAGTGGCAGTTCTATCTCGTGCGCTTCCTGCTGGGAGTCGCGGAGGCAGGGTTCTTCCCCGGCGTCGTCCTCTATCTCACCTTCTGGGTGCCGCGCGCCGAGCGTGCCCGCACCATGGCGCTCTTCCTCACGGCCACCGCCGTGGCCGGCGTCATCGGTGCACCGATCTCCGGCGCGCTGCTCGCCCTGGACGGCGTAGGCGGGCTGCAGGGATGGCAGTGGCTCTTCATCGTCGAGGCGATTCCCGCGCTCGTGCTCGCCGTGATCGTCTGGCGCAGGCTGCCCGACGGCCCGCACGAGGCGCGCTTTCTCACGCCCGAGCAGCGCACCGACCTCAGCGCCACGATGGAGCGTGAGGCCGCCGAGTCGCCTGCTGCCGAGAGCCTGGGCGCGGCCTTCCGATCCGGGCGCGTGTGGGTGCTCAGCCTGCTCTACCTGTCGATCGTCATCGGCTTCTACGGCATCAGCCTCTGGCTCCCCCTGCTGGTCAAGCGCGAGTTCCCGGAGGTGGGGTCCGTCGCGCTGGGCTTCATCACTGCGGTGCCCTATCTGTGCGCCGTCATCGCGATGGTGGCCGTCGGGCGATCGTCGGATCGGAGACGTGAACGCACCTGGCACCTCGCGCTTCCGCTGGCCGCGGGTGCGCTCGGCCTCCTCGTTGCGGCGTATGCGGGGAGCGTGGTGGGCATGATCGCCATCTGCGTCGCGACAGCGGGCATCTACGCAGCGCTCGGTCCCTTCTGGACCCTGCCGCCAGCCTTCCTGCGCGGCGCGGCCGCGGCTGCGGGCATCGCGTGGATCAACTCCATCGGCAACCTCGGCGGTTTCCTCGGCCCCTACACGCTCGGCCAACTCGCCACCGATGGTGGCGGTGTCGGCACGGGTCTCGCCGTACTCGCGGGCGTGTCCCTCGTCGCGATGCTCCTCGGACTTGCGGTGTCGCGAGCCGTGCAGCGATCCGCCCGGGCATAGGCTCACGGGATGAGCGACGCCGCCGGGCCTGCTTCCGGGCAAGTCCCGGAGCCCGCCATCAAGGCGGCACGCGAGGGCGGGTGGAAGTCCTGGCTGCCCAAGATCATCCTCACGATCCTGGGCCTGGCCCTCGCCTACTTCATCTTCGACTACATGGCCAACAACTTCGGGGGCTTCGAGCAGGGCGTGAAGGCGGCCTTCTCCATGCCGCCCGTGTGGACCATCGCCGCCATCGTCGCCGCGATCATCGCGATCGGCGTCTATCCGCTGACGGCTCCCGCGGCGATCCCCAAGCTCGGCTACGTGCCCGCCTTCGTCGATCGCCAGGGCGGTTTCGCGATCTCGACGACCATCCCCTTCGGTGGCGGTCCGATCGCCGTGGCGACGCAGTACGCCATCCTCGCCCGCTACGGCGTGCAGCAGCGACTGGCTGCCGCGGCCGTCGCGGCCGACGCCATCTGGACCTATCTCATGACCTTCGGGGCGCCCGGCGTCGCGCTCATCCTGCTGTGGATCTTCGAGCGGCGCTCCCTCTCGGGAAGCGAGTGCGGCGCGATCCCGTGCCAGACGATCGACATCATCATCATCTTCGCGGGCCTCGTCTGCCTCGTGTCGATGGCAGGCATCGCCTTCGTCCTGCGCAGCCGATCGAATGCGCAGCGCGTGGGGGAGTTCGCCCAGGGCGCGATCGGCGGGGTCTTCCGTCTCGTCAAGCGCACTCCGCCCAACGTCGTCGAGAGCGTCGTCGGCTTCAACGACACCGCGGCTGAGATGGTCGGCACTCGGTGGGTGCCGATCACCATCACCAACATCCTCGCCCAGCTCACGCCCATGTTCGTCGTGCTCGCGGCACTGCGCGGAGTCGGTGCGGATTCGGTCACCGTGCTCGAGGTATTCGCGGCCTTCTCCGTGGCGCTGCTGCTCACGACCGTGCCGCTCGCGCCCGGTGGCGCGGGCACCGTGGACGCGGCCCTCATCGGAATGCTCGTCGCCTTCGGCGCGACGTTCGAGCAGGCCGTTGCGGCCGATGTCATCTGGCGTGCGTTCTGCTTCCTGCCGCAGATGGTGCTGGGGTGGATTGCCGTGGGCTACTTCGCGATCCAGCAGCGCATCGCGCGCCGCAAGGCAGCTGCTGCGGCGTAGGACGTCGCAGCGGAGAGACGTGCGGGAGGGAAATCCTCGGCGTACTGCCTAGTGGGCGTCGCCCGCCGCGGCCATCTCCTTGTCGAGGCCTCGGCCGAAGATGAGCAGGGAGACCACGGTCCAGATCGCGTAGGCGAGCAGCAGCGGGATGTAGAGCACGTAGTTCTGCGACAGGAATCCGAAGATGAGCCACACGAGTGCGACGAGCACCCAGCAGACGACGATGGCCGACACCAGATGCGGCTTGGTGACCTCGTGCGTGCCCATGGCGTCTCCTCCCGGCGGGTGAACCGTCGCTCCCACTTCCTCGGTCAGCCTAGTGGGGGCGGAGGAGAGGCCATCGTGCCCCCGGGAGGTCGCCCCCGCGGGACGAGTCAGCCGAATGGGGGATGCGCTCGCCGCGCCACCCTGGGTCCGCGGCCCCTACCTTCGGGGGATGCGCATCCCCCTCGCCCTGGCCCTCGCGGGCACGGCCCTGCTGGCCACGGCCTGCTCGACCGGCACGTCCGCCTCGACCGATACCGCGACCAGCTCACCTGCTGCTGCGGAGTCGAGCGCTGCGGCACCCGCGACGCCCGAGGCGACGGCGGCACCCGCGACGCCCGAGGCCTCTGCTCCCCCGACGACTGCTCCCGAGAAGCCGAGTGCCGCGGACATGGCGACGGATCGGCTGGCCGACGCCGTGCTCGAGCAACTCAAGATCGACTCGCCCGACACGTTCACGGATCAATTGGTGACGATCGCGCTCAGTCCGCTCATGCGCCAGCTCGCCTCGACTGCCGACGTCACGACCCGGGTGGCCACCAAGGGCCCGAAGGTCACGCTCACTCTCACGGGCGACGATGGCACCTGCGTCATCACCGTCAGCGACGAGCCCCGTGCGCGCGGCGTCGTCTGCAAAGCCGCCTGAGAGCTGCCGGCTGAGAGCCGCCGCCTGAGAGCTGCTGCCTGAGAGCTATGTCTGCACGCCGTAGCGGTGCAGGAGCACCGCGCGGACGGCTTCGTCGAGTCGCGCGCCGGTCAGGGGCGCAGCGTCATCGAGCACCTCGCCCATGAGGAGCAGCGGCACGATCTCCCCGGTCTCGCCGTGCTCGGGCGGTGCGTAGTCGGGGACGTCGAGCAAGGTCAGTCCGCAGCGCTCGTAGAACGCGATGCGCCGACGATCCTCCTCGGCGTGCGCGCCCACCGGCTTCTCCACGTCGAGCAGGAGCACGCCGATCCCGTCGGCGCGCAGGGCCTCGCGCAGGTGCGCGACCAGCTGACTGCCGAGCCCGCGGTCGCGTCGGGTCGGATCGACGGCCAGGTAGCGCACGAAGGCCATGCCGGTGTCGCCGAGACGACGGATGAGCGCGATCCCCACCGTGGTCGCGTCGGCCGCAGCCGCGGCGTCGCCTTCGACAAGGACGACGAAGCGCTCGTCCAGGCGATGGTGGACCAGGTCTGACCACGGCGCGCGCAGGCTTGGCGGGAAGGACGCTTCGTAGACCGCGCGCGCAGCCCCGTCGTCGGCGCTGAGGTAGTCGCGCAGCATCGTTCCCGTCATCTGTCCGAGCCCGTCATGTGAGTCGCGTCCGTCCACGAGCCATTCTCGGCATCCCAGGTGCGCCCCGCGACGAGTTCCGGCTTCGCCACGCGCTCGGAAGGAGTGCGTGGCAGGTCACCACGGACCTCCCAGTAGCGCGGCACCTTGAAGCGCGCGATGCGCTCGGCGCAGAAGGGCAGGAGATCGGCAGCCGCCTGCTCGGCGTCGCGATCATCGATCAGCACGAGATAGGCCTTGACCTCCTCGCCGCGGAGCTCATCGGGCACACCCACCACCGCGGCCATGCGCACGGCGGGATGCGAGAGCAGGGTGTCCTCGACTTCACGCGCGGCGACGTTCTCCCCCGAACGCCGGACGACCTCCTTGAGCCGTCCCACCAGCGTGATCACTCCAGCCCCATCGCGTCGCGCCAGATCGCCCGTGTGCAGCCAGCCACCACGGAAGGCCTGCGCCGTGGCCTCGGGCTCATCGTCGTAGCCCGACATCATCCCGGGACCGCGCAGCACGAGTTCGCCGATCGCGTCCGCAGGGACCTCCGCGCCGTCGGCGTCCACGATGCGCGCCTCCCGGCCGGGCTTCGCCACGCCGATCGCGCCGGATCCGACGAGCGCGTCGTGCTCGACGTCGGTCACGTGGATGTCACCACCCGTCTCCGTCATCCCGAAGACCTCGAACCACGGGGTCCCCCACCGCTCTTCGAGCTCGGTATGGCGTGCGGGCGGGATGGCGGAGCACTGGATGACCCGCACGCGGTGGTCGCGGTCGCGCGCGTCAGGGGCGGTGGTGAGCATGAGCACCGGCATCGCCGCGAGGCAGTAGAAGTAGGTGACTCCGTGCTCGCGCACGCGATCCCAGAAGCTCGAAGGGTGGAAGCCGTCGAGCACGACGAGCGAGGCTCCGCTCACCAGCGATGCGGCGAGGTTCCACTGCGGGTCCATGTAGGACATCGCCTGGGCCGTGAGCATCCGATCGTCGGGTGTAAGGCGCGGGAATCCGTCCACGAGGCTGGTCGCCAGATGCAGCCAGTAGCGGTGGGAGAGGAGGCACCCCTTCGGGTGGCCCGTGGTGCCCGAAGTGAACTGCACGTTGACGATGTCATCCGGGTCGTGCACATCGGGCAGCGGCGCATCGTCATCGGCATCCTCGGCGAAGACGGCCACGTCGATGACCGGGATGCCGACGGGCGCGATGCCCTCGGCGAGTGCCGGGGTGGTGACGAGCGCCACGGCGCGCGACTTGGCGAGGATCCAGCCCGCATCGTCGTGGCGCAGCTTCGTGTTGAGCGGCACGGAGGTCGCGCCCAGGCGCGCGAGTGCGAGCCAGGTGAGCGCTGCCTCGGGCCGATTGTGCAGCAGCACAGCGACACGATCGCCGGAGCGGATGCCGCTGCCCCGCAGATGCCGGGCGATGCGATCGGATGCCTCGGCGATCTCGGCGAAGGTCAGCGCCCCCGAGGTCGCGGCCTCTTGTCCGTCGCGTAGGTCGAAGACCCAGGCGGTGCGGTCAGGCCA
>JAPOKX010000069.1 GCA_029977425.1 Actinomycetota bacterium | reverse complement strand
GCGACTCCTGCGGCGGCCGGGGCCATCACGTCTCCCTCCACCTCCCCGAGGCGGAGGCCAAGCCCGTGATCGCCAAGGCCGGCAAGCGCAAGGGCAAGGGTGTCGACCCGGCCGACGTCATCGCCAAGTCCCAGGCCGCGGGAGGGGAGTCCTCTGAGACCTCCGAGCCTGAGGCCGAGGCTGCCGGGGACTGAGGCTTCAGACCCGCCGGGTCGGCCGAGCCGCCGGGTCCACCCGGATTGGCTCCCCGAGGGGGCGGTCGGGTAGCCTTGCCCCTCGGCGCTGCGGCGCCCACCGGCCCGTCTGGGCCGACCACCATGAGGAGCACCACGTGTACGCCATCGTCCGCGCCGGAGGCCGGCAAGAGAAGGTCGCCGTCGGCGACGTCGTCGTCATGGACCGCGTCGAGGCCGAGCCTGGCTCCACCGTCACGCTGCCCGCTCTCATGCTCGTCGACGAGGGCGCGGTGACCACCGACCCCGCCAAGCTCGCAGGCATCTCGGTCAAGGCCGAGGTCGTCGGTCACGAGCGTGGCCCCAAGATCCGCATCCTCCGCTACAAGAACAAGACCGGCTACCGTCGCCGCCAGGGTCATCGTCAGGACCTCACGCGCGTCAAGGTCACCGACATCACGAAGGCGAAGGCGTGACCCATGGCTCATAAGAAGGGCGCATCCAGCTCCAAGAACGGTCGCGACTCCAACGCCCAGCGACTCGGCGTGAAGCGCTTCGGCGGCCAGGCCGTCAACGCGGGCGAGATCATCGTCCGTCAGCGCGGCACGCACTTCCACCCCGGCTTCAACGTCGGCCGCGGCAAGGACGACACACTCTTCGCCCTCAGCGCGGGTCGCGTCGAGTTCGGCACCTTCCGCGGGCGTCGCGTCGTCAACATCGTCGTCGACGCCTGACGCTTCGCGGTCACGCGACCGCAGGGAAAGGCCTGAGCGATGACCACCTTCGTCGACCGGGTCGACCTCCACGCCACTGCCGGCGACGGCGGTCACGGCTGCGCCTCGGTCCACCGCGAGAAGTTCAAGCCCCTGGGCGGACCTGACGGCGGCAATGGCGGCCGAGGCGGCAATGTCGTCCTCGTCGTGGATCCCAGCGTCACGACCCTCATCGGCTTCCATCACCGTCCCCATCAGCGGGCGACCAATGGCCGTCCCGGTCAGGGCGCCCACCGCAGTGGAGCCGACGGCGACGATGTCATCCTCCCGGTCCCCGATGGCACGGTCGTGCTCGGCGCCGATGGCGAGACGCTCGCCGACCTCACCGGCAGCGGCACGACCTACGTCGTGGCCCGCGGGGGCCGCGGGGGCCTCGGCAACGCGGCGCTCGCATCGCAACGGCGCAAGGCGCCCGGCTTCGCACTCAAGGGCGAGCCAGGCGAGCACCGCGACGTCGTCCTCGAGCTCAAGTCCGTCGCCGACGTCGCTCTCGTGGGCTATCCCAGCGCGGGGAAGTCGAGTCTCATCGCGGCGCTGTCCCAGGCCCGGCCCAAGATCGCCGACTACCCCTTCACGACTCTCGTGCCGAACCTCGGCGTCGTCACCGCTGGCGACGTGACCTACACGATCGCCGACGTGCCCGGTCTCATCCCGGGAGCGAGCGAGGGGCGCGGCCTCGGACTGGAGTTCCTCCGACACATCGAGCGATGCTCGGTCATCGTGCACGTCATCGATGCGGCCTCCTTGGAGTCCGATCGCGAGCCGCTCGCCGATCTCGATGTCATCGAGGCCGAGCTGGCTGCCTACGGAGGGCTCGCCGACCGCCCGCGCCTGGTCGCGCTCAACAAGGTCGACCTCCCGGACGGCCGGCTCGTCGCCGACATGGTGGCGCCCCTGCTGGCCGAGCGAGGCCTGCCGGCCTTCGAGGTCTCTGCCGTGAGCCACGAAGGGCTGCGCGAGCTCTCGTTCGCCATGGCCGCCCTGGTCAAGGAGCACCGGGTGGCCACGGCCGAGGTCACGCCGGCGCGCATCATCATCACGCCGCCGGCGGTCGATGACGCGGGCTTCGACGTCCGTCGCGAGACCCACCCCGAGACGGGCGAGACGATCTACCGCGTGACGGGCATGCGGCCCGAGCGCTGGGTCCTCCAGACCGACTTCGCCAACGAGGAGGCCGTGGGTTACCTCGCGGACCGCCTCGCGCGACTGGGAGTGGAGGAGCGCCTCCTCGCGGAGGGCGCCGCTCCCGGGAGCACCGTCGTCATCGGTCCCGGTGACGGCGCGGTCGTCTTCGACTGGGAGCCGACGATCGCCGCGGGGGGCACGGCGGCGAGCGGTCCGCGCGGCACTGACAGGCGCCTGGAGGACTGGTGAGTCCCCGCGCCACGCGCCGGTCGGTGGGAGAGGCGCGCCGGATCGTCGTCAAGGTCGGCTCGTCGTCGCTCACCAAGCCCGGCGGCGGGGTCGACGTCGAGCGCGTGACGCAACTCGTCGACGTCGTTGCCGATCGGCTCGGCGCGGGCAGCCAGGTCATCCTCGTCTCCAGCGGCGCCATCGCGACGGGCTTCCCCATGCTCGGGCTCAGCCGTCGTCCGCGCGACCTCGCGACCCAGCAGGCATCCGCGAGTGTGGGCCAGGGCGTGCTGCTCGCGCAGTACTCCCTGTCCTTCGGGGCACGCGACATCACCGTCGGCCAGGTGCTGCTCACCGCCGATGACATGACGCGCCGCACGCACTACCGCAACGCCCAGCGCACACTCGAGCGACTCATCGAGATGGGCGTGGTGCCCATCGTCAACGAGAACGACACCGTCGCCACCGATGAGATTCGCCTGGGTGACAACGATCGCCTCGCCGCCCTGGTGGCGCACCTCGTCCACGCCGATGCGCTCGTGCTCCTCTCTGACGTCGACGGGCTCTACGACGGGCCGCCCGGCAAGGGCGATGCTCGCCTCATCCACGAGGTCCGCGACATGGCAGAGCTCTCGGAGGTATCGATCGGGGGAGTGGGGTCAGGCGTCGGCCTCGGCGGCATGGCGACCAAGGTCGAGGCCGCCCGCATTGCCACGGCGGCGGGCATCCCCGTGGTCCTGGCCCACGCGCGATCCGCTCGCGAGGCGCTGGCCGGTGAGGACACAGGGACGGTCTTCCTTCCCACGGGACGCCGTACTCCCACACGCCTCCTCTGGCTCGGGCATGCCAGCACGCCCCAGGGCAAGCTGCATCTCGACGCCGGTGCCGTGCGGGCCGTCACCGTGCGCCGGGCCTCACTGCTGCCAGCGGGTGTGACGCGAGTGGAAGGCGAGTTCACCGCGGGTGACCCTGTGGACCTTCTCGACGAAAACGGCCACACGATCGCCCGCGGACTGGTCAACTACGACTCAGCGGAACTCCCCGCGCTGCTCGGACGATCCACTCGGGATCTCGCTCGAGAGCGCGGACCGGAGTACGAGCGGGAAGTCATCCACCGAGATGACATCGTCGTCCTCGCCGGAGCGCCGCGCGACTGACGTCGACCGCACGGGAGGTGGCGCACATGGCGATCTCGCACTCTGAGGCGCCCACCTCGCTGTGGTTCGTCACGGTCACCGTGGCGGGCGAGGTTGTGGAGGCGCAGGCGATCCGCGCCGGCCTCGAGCGCCTCTCGCACGAGCATCCCTTCCTCCTGTCGGGGCGCTACGCCGCGGACCGGGCTGAGGTGCGCTACTGGGAGGAGGGCCCCGACGCCCAGTCGGTCCTCGACCTCGCCGTGAGCCTGTGGGGCGAGCACCGTGCCTCCGCCGGACTGCCCGACTGGGAGGTCGTCGGCGTCGAGGTGATCGATCGCGAGACGTTCCATCGCCGCGGGCGCCACCTCGGCCACGGCCCGGGGCTCATCGCCGCCGGCGGGGTCTCGCCCCTCTAGCAGCCGCGTACCCTGAGGCCATGTCCGACGACCGCACCGAGATCCTCGCCTGCGCCCAGCGGGCGCGCGAGGCGGCCACCGTCCTGCGCGGCGTGACGCGCGAGCGCAAGGACGCCGCGCTGCGCGCCTGCGCCACCGCGCTCCGGGCGGAGACGCCGCGCATCGTGGAGATCAATGCCCGCGACACTGAGCGGGCCCGCGAGGCCGGCACCAGTGCGGCGCTCATCGACCGGCTCACGCTCGATGCCCCGCGCATCGACGCGATCGCCACGGCGCTGGAGGAGGTCGCCGACCTGCCCGATCCCGTGGGTGACGTCGTGCGTGGCTACACCCTCCCCAACGGCCTGCAGGTGCGCCAGATCCGGGTGCCCCTCGGTGTGGTCGGGATCATCTACGAGGCTCGGCCCAATGTCACGGTCGATGCTGCCGGTCTGTGCCTCAAGAGCGGCAATGCCGCCCTGCTGCGCGGTTCCTCCTCCGCGCAGTCCACCAACGAGGTGCTCGTCGATGTCCTGCGCGGTGCCCTCGTGGCGAGCGGCCTGCCCGCCGATGCCGTGCAACTCGTCCCGGGCACATCGCATGAGTCCGTCAAGCACCTCATGACCGCCCGCGGTCTTGTCGACGTCCTCATCCCGCGCGGCGGGGAGGGGCTCATCCGCAGCGTGGTCGAGGGGTCGACCGTGCCCGTGATCGAAACGGGAGTGGGCAACTGCCATGTGTACGTCGACGAGCACGCCGACGTCGACATGGCCGTGCGGCTTCTGCTCAACTCCAAGGCCCAGCGCGTGAGCGTGTGCAACGCCGCCGAGACGCTGCTTGTCCACCGGGCGATCGCCGACCGGTTTCTGCCGGCTGCCATGGCAGCGCTGGGGGAGGCCGGCGTGACCGTGCACGGCGACGAGGGCATGGTGGCCCAGGCGACGGCCGCGGGCACCGCGTGCGCGCCGGTCACCGACGAGGACTGGGCTGCCGAGTACTACTCGCTCGACATCGCGGCGGGGATCGTCGACAACCTCGACGAGGCACTGGCGCACATCCGCCGCTGGTCGTCGGGGCACACCGAGCTCATCGTCACCGACTCCCAGTCCGCGGCCCAGGCCTTCATTGCGGGAGTCGATGCAGCGGCCGTCATGGTCAATGCCTCCACGCGCTTCACCGATGGCGGGGAGTTCGGCTTCGGCGCGGAGATCGGGATCTCGACGCAGAAGCTTCACGCCCGAGGCCCGATGGGGCTGCCGGAGCTCACCACGACCACCTACGTGGTCGTGGGCGAGGGGCACGTGCGGGGCTAGCCATGCCCCAGCGGCTAGGCTGGCCTGACGTTCGTCACGGGGACCTCCGTCCCCCGAGGGAGGAGTGCCATGAGCCCGCTCGCCGCCGCCATCGTGGCCTCGGCCGAGGGTGCCGAGGGCACCGTCGTGTCCCCCTATGTCTTCGGAGGCGTGGCACTTGCCGTCCTCGTGGGCCTGCTCGTCGTGACGATGCTCATCAACGTCGACCGCTGACCAGCTGCTCCCCGGGAGTGACATGCGCATCGGGGTAATGGGCGGGACGTTCGACCCCATCCACATCGGCCATCTCGTCGCCGCCTCCGAGGTCGCTCACCGCTTTCGTCTCGACCGCGTCGTCTTCGTGCCGACGGGTCAGCCCTGGCAGAAGTCCGATCGCCACGTGTCGGCGCCCGAGGATCGCTACCTGATGACGGTGATCGCGACAGCGGCGGATCCCCGCTTCGAGGTGTCACGGGTCGACATCGACCGAGACGGCCCGACCTACACCGTCGACACTCTGCGCGACATTCGTGCTGAGATGGGCGAGGAGCACGACTACCACTTCATCACCGGCGCCGATGCGCTCGGTGAGATCCTCTCCTGGCGCGAGCCCGATGAGGTCCTGCGGCTCGCGCATCTCGTGGGCGTCACGCGTCCTGGCCATGTGCTTGCCGATCCAGGGCTCGCTCCCGGACGAGTGACCCTCCTGGAGATCCCCGCGCTGGCCATCTCCTCCAGCGACATTCGCGCGCGCGTGGCGCGAGGTGAGCCCATCCGCTACCTCGTGACCCCCGGCGTGGAGGCCTACATCGCCAAGGTGGGGTTGTACGCAGGATGAGCGTGGCCCGGCGAGTGATCCTCGTCGCTGTCGGGGCCCTGGTCATCGTCCTCGGCCTGGGCCTCGTCAGCATCGTGCGTTCCGACGGCGTGCCGTCGCCTGATCCGACCCCGACGCAGGACCAGGTGGAGGAGACGCTCTTCCTGCAGGTCCTCGACGCCGATGGCTACGCACGCGGCAATGTGGTCATCGGCATCGAGCCGCCCGCGGCCGATCCGCTCACCGTGTTCCTTGCCGTGCCCGCGAGCCTGCTCGTCGCGGAGGGCGATGACAGCGTGACCCTCGGGACGACGCCGCAGTCGGCCGACACTCTCGCGGCCGTCACCGCCATCGAGGAGAGCCTCGCGCTGCGCGTCGATGCAGGGCTGCAGCTGGACCGGCTCGCGTTTGCGGGCCTCGTGGACGCCGTCGACGGTGTGTGGATCGAACTGGATCGCCCCATCCTCCTGCCCGCCATCGGCGAGGAGGGTCGCGTGCGCGTGCTCGGCCCCGGCTGGGTCAAGATGGACGGAATCGCGGCGGCGGACTACGCCGTGCTGCGCATCCCCGGGGAGAGCGAGGACGATCGCATCGCGCGCTTCCTCGGCCTCCTCCAGGAGGCCATCGAGCGCATGCCCCGCACCGAGGATCAGATGCGCCAGCTGCTCACCAGTCTCGGCTCGCTGGCCCAGTCCACCGTGCCCACGGAGGAGCTCGTGCCCTTCCTCATGTCGGTGCGCTCCGACGTCGGGGCGGGGCGTGTGCGCACGGAGGTGCTTCCGGTCGAGATCATCCGCGGAGGCGCGCGTCCGGCGTCTATCGCCGCGCCGGACGCCGATGCGCTCGTCCAGGCCCTCTTCCCCGATGCCCGCATCACGCCGGAGGAATCCGGGATGACAGGCTGATGGCCTACCGACCAGTGAGGACGTGACGAGAGTGCCCGCCACCCCCGAGGCCATCGCAATGGCCCAGGCCGCCGCCGAGGCCGCTGCCGACAAGCTCGCCACCGACATCGTCGCCATCGACGTGAGCGAGTACCTCGTCATCAGCGATGTCTTCCTGCTGTGCACCGCGGCCAACGATCGCCAGGTGCGCGCGGTGGTCGACGCGATCGAGGAGCGCCTCCTGCGCGAGGGGGCCAAGCCGATCCGCCGCGAGGGCGAGAAGGAGAGCCGCTGGGTCCTGCTCGACTACGGCGACGTCGTCGTGCACGTGCAGGTCGCCGAGGAGCGCATCCACTACGCACTGGAGCGGCTCTGGAAGGACTGCCCCTCCATTCCGCTCGACATCGACACCTCCCGCTGATGCGCCGCATCGCCATCTGGCGGCACGGCCGCACGTCCTGGAATGCCGAGCAGCGCTTCCAGGGCCAGACCGACATCGCCCTGGACGACACGGGCATCGCGCAGGCGCGCCGGGCGGCCGCCATGCTCGCGAGCCTGCCGCCGTCAGCGATCATCTGCTCCGACCTGCTCCGCACGCAGCAGACGGCGGCGCCTCTGGTCGAGCTCACCGGCATCGATCCGGTCCTCGACGAGGGACTGCGCGAGACCTACGCGGGGGAGTGGGAGGGCAAGACGCGACCGCTCCTCCTCGCGGAGTACGGCGACGAGCTGCATCGCTGGTCCGCCGACCCCCACATGCGCGCGGGCGTCGTCGGCGAGACGCGCCTGGAGGTCGCCGACCGCATGGTGGCGGCTGTCGATCGCGGCTTGGCGCAGATCCCTGATGACGGCGTACTCGTCGTCGTGACGCATGGCGGTGCGGCGCGCGCCGGTATCGGGCGGCTGCTGGGCCTGCCTCCGGAGCACTGGGCGGCGCTCGGCGTGCTCACGAACTGCTCGTGGAGTGTGCTGCTCGAGAACTCACCTCCGGGACCGGCCTGGCGCCTCCAGGAGTACAACGCCGGGTCGCTGCCGGAGGCGGTGCCTGTCGACGGGGTGTGGCCCGCGGACGATCGATAGGGCCCCGGTATGCTTGGCGGGCCCTCAGGGGCGGCGGGGCTGTAGCGCAGTTGGTAGCGCACCTCCATGGCATGGAGGGGGTCAGGGGTTCGAATCCCCTCAGCTCCACGCGCGGCGCATCCGACAGGGTGCGCCGTCTGCATGTCCGGGCTGAGATCCTTGCCCGGTGGCCCACCTGCTCGTCATCGGCGACTCCCTCGCCTTCCACGGGCCCGAGCGTGCGGAAAGGCCCTCTGATCCGCGTCTTTACCCCCAAGTCGCCGGCCGGATCCTCGGGGCGGACGTCGATCTCGTCGCACGACAGGGCTGGACCGCGCGCGATGGCTGGTGGGCGCTCACCAAGGATCCGATCGTGTGGGGTGAGTACCTCCCGCGCGCTGATTACCTCCTCATCGGCGTCGGCGGCATGGACCAACTGCCCACGCCCGTGCCCACCTGGCTCCGCGAATCCATCCCCTACATCCGTCGAGGCCGGGTACGCCGCGCCGCGCGAGATGCGCTGCGCGCATCCACCCCGCCGCTCGTGCGCGCGGTCGGTGGCCCCTTCCGCACGCTGCCGCAGGCGGCGACCAATCGCTACCTCTCTCGCATGGTCCAGGGCGTGCGGATGATGCGCCCCGACCTGCCCATCGCGCTGCTCTCGCCACCGCCGTGGACGGGTGACTACTACCCCTCCACGAGGGCACACGCCCCCGCGGTGACTGCCGCTCGTGCCTGGGCGGCACGGGAGGCCGTGGCCTACGTGGACGTCGAGCCGCTCGTGGCGCCGAGGCTGGCGACCTGCAATCCCGATGGCATG
>JAPOKX010000068.1 GCA_029977425.1 Actinomycetota bacterium | reverse complement strand
CCAATCCGGGTCACTTCGAGTGGGATGTGAAGCGACTGGCGACGTCATTCGTGCTCGCGGCACGCGACAACGGCTTCCCCGACGATGTCGTCGCGGATGCGGCGCTTGCCAGTGCCCGGCAGTACCGCCAGTCCATGGCGGAGTACGCCGCCATGAAGGAGATCGACATCTGGTACGACCGTGTCGACGTCTCGACGATGGAAGCCTGGGCGCAGCGCACCAGTGGCAAGACCGGGGAGAAGGCGGTGCGCCGCACCGTGGCCAAGGCCCAGGCGCGCACGGCGTGGACGGCCGTGCGCAAGCTGACCACCGTCGTGGACGGCAAGAGGATCTTCGTCGACGAGCCGCCCCTCGTGGTCCGCGTGCCGGAGGACTCCATGGCCCGCAACCTCATCCTGGGCGCGCTCCCCGGATACCTCGAGAGCCTGGCACCCGATCGCCGTGCGCTCCTGGAGCGCTACGAGGTGATCGACCTTGGTCACAAGGTCGTCGGAGTGGGCAGCGTGGGACTGCTCGCGTGGGTGCTCCTGCTGCAGGGCCGCGATGCCGACGACATCCTCACCCTCCAGGTCAAGCAGGCCCAGCACTCCGTGCTCGAGCCCTACACCGCGCCGTCGGCGTACGGGCAGATGGGAGAGCGCGTCGTCGAAGGCCAGCGCCTCATGCAGGCGGCCAGCGACTCCTTCCTCGGCTGGGTCACCGGCAAGCTCGGGCGCGAGTACTACGTCCGCCAGCTGCGCGACATGAAGTGGTCGCCAGACCCCTCCCGCTTCACCCCCCAGTCACTTGCCTCCTACGCCGAACTGTGCGGGCATGTACTCGCGCGGGCCCACGCCCGCACGGGCGATGCCATCGCCATCTCCGCCTACCTCGGGCGCGCTGCCACATTCGACGAGGCCGTTCGTGAGTTCTCCCTTGCGTACGCCGACCAGGTGGTGAGTGACTTCGCGGAGTTCACGGCAGCGGTGTCGTCTGGCCGGCTCTCGGGCCAGGCAGTCGCCACCGACTCCGAGCACTTCAAGGCGATCATGCGCAACCCCCTGATGGCGCAGCCTGGAGCGACTCCCGGACCGGCTTCGTAGGATTCCGTCATGGACGCCGACGTCGTCGTCATCGGGGCCGGTGCTGCCGGATCCTCCACCGCCTGGCACCTGGCCCAGAGGGGTCGCGACGTCGTGCTGCTCGAGCGCTTCGCACGCGGACACGCATGGGGCTCCTCGCATGGTGCGACGCGCATCTTCCGCGTCGCCTACCGCGATCCCCTCTACTCGCGGCTGGCGACGGAGTCGATCCCGATGTGGCGCGCGCTGGAGCGCGCGTCGGGCTAGACTCTTCTGGAGCAGACCGGGCAGCTCGACCACGGCTTCCCCACCGCCATCGACGAGATAGAGGAGACCCTGCGTGCCGGCGGCTGGGCCTTCGACCGCTTGACCCCTGTCCAAGCCCGCGAGCGCTGGCCCGGCATGGACTTCGACGAGACCGTCATCTACTCACCCGACGGCGGGCGCGTCTTCGCCGATCGGACGATCGACGCGCTGCTCCGTCTCGCCGAAGCAGCCGGCGCCCACCTGCGCTTCGAGGATCCTGCCCTGGCCATCGAGCCTGCGGGAGAGGGCGTGCGCGTCACGACGGCGCACGGAGTGGTCACCGCCCGGACCGCGGTGATCTCCGCGGGCGGCTGGCTGCCGCTGCTCGGCGGTCTCGGTGCCTTCGGCATTTCCCTGCCGCGCCTGAAGGTGACCGCCCAGGCGCCGGTCCACTTCGCGATCCGCCCGGGCTTCACGTTTCCGTCGTTCGTGCACCACGTCGGCTCAGACGCCGTCGACCACACGTTCGCCTACGGCGCCTACGGCCTCGAGTCGCCCGGCGAGGGTGTCAAGGTGGGCATCGACACGATGGACGTCATCGAGGATCTCGACGCCCGCACGCTCGACGTCCCCGAAGAGGCAATCGCCGTGGCCGCCGACTACGCGCGCCGCTGGCTGCCCGGGGCTGACACTGATGTGGCCGCCGCGGTGTCGTGCCTTTTCACCATGACCGATGACAGCCACTTCATCCTGGATCGGCGTGGGCCGGTGGTGGTGATGTCACCGTGCTCGGGTCACGGCTTCAAGTTCACGCCTCTCCTGGGCGCGATCGCCGCGGATGTCGTCGAGGGCGCGGAGACGTGGGCCCCGCAGTGGCGCCTGCCTGCCTGAAGGCGGCCTAGGACGCCGGCGTGCCTCCGGGGATGAGGTTGATCGCCCGGCTCAGCGTCACGACGATCGTGACGACCGCCGTGGACGACTGGACGATGAAGAGCACCTTCACCCGGTGCGACAGGGGCATCGTGTCCGTCGGGCTGAAGGCGATGATGTTCGTGTACGCGGTGAAGAGGTAGTCCAGGAGCGCCGGCTGCCAGTTCTCCATCCCGTCCATCCCCTGCTGGGGGAAGAGGAAGGCCTTGGGGTACGGCAGGCCCTCCATGCGCGCGACCGGCCCTCCCGCGTCGATCCACCAGTAGACGAGGCCGAAGCTCAGCACGTTGACGATGAGCACGGCGAAGCCGGCGAAGAGCAGGGCGGCCCCCGACTCGGTGTAGCCGTTGACCAGGTTGATGAGGAGGAGGAGAGCGTTCATCACGCTCGCCAGGACGAGGAAGACCAGGAAGGCCGTCATCGTGCCCGTGACGATGCGCTTGCCATCGCCAGCGATGAGGTAGAGGCCGGCGACGATGGGGATGCCCGCGAGCTCGATGAAGGGGATGAGCCAGGTCGGGCCGATCGTCACCACGTCCGGCAGGGGGAGCTGGAGTGCGACGATGGCGACGACGATGAGGGCAACCCAGATGAGCGACACCCGGAAGGAGCGGCGCTGCTCTGGGGTGAGACCCGACGTCCCGGCTGACACGGACATGGGGTGAACCTAGCGGCTCCGCCGGAGCCGCACCGTGCAACCGCGGTAGACACCGGGCTATCGGGCGAGGACCATGGCGGCCATGCCGAAGTGGGTCGTAGCTGTGGGTGCGGTGCTCCTCGTGGCCCTTCTCGTGGTTGCCGGGATCTGGGCGACGCGAGCGGAGAGCGAGCCCGCCGCCTCGGTGGCCTCGACCTCCCCGTCGCCCGAGGCCTCGCCCACTCGCCCGCCGACGCCGACGCCCACGCCGACTCCCGAGATCGTCCTGTGGGCCGATGAGGTGTGCGCCGCGCGCGACGCCTTCCTCGCCAGCGTCGTCGATGTCGCCGGATCCCTGGAGTACGACCCCAACGATCCGGCGTCGATCGGGGAGCAGTTCCAGCAGCAGATCCCCGGTCAGCTCGATGGCGTGGACGCGGCGGCCAATGACCTGGGCGCGGCGCTCGGCGGGGTCCCGGTCGACTACATCGAGGCGGCATCGGTGATTCCGCTCCTGCAGGAGCGCATCGACACGCTGACCGCGGCGAAGGACCAGGCCATGGGCCACGTGGGTTCAGCGCAGTCTGCGGGCGATCCTGTCTCGGCGGGACTCGAGTGGCTGCGTGCTGCGGCGGCCGCCAAGGCGACCTATGACGCGGGCCTGCTGGTCAAGGACTCCCTGGGCGATCTCGTGGGCTCGACAGACGGCGATGTCCGCGAGGCCTTCGCCACTGCGCCGCGGTGCGCCAGCGTCGACCTAGGCTGAGGCCATGCCGCTCATCCACGTCCTCGACGACGGGCCCCTGCGTGTCGTCACCATGACGCACGCGGAGCGCCGCAATGCCCTGGGACATGCCATGGCGGAGGAGATCGCGGCCGCGATCGAAGGAGCGGAATGCCGCGTGCTCGTCTTGCGCGCGGAGCCGGGCGTGAGCACGTGGTCGGCAGGCCACGACATCAATGACCTTCCCACTGACGGGCGGGACCCACTCGCGTGGACCTCGCCCGTGGAGCACCTCGTGCGCGCGGTGCGCGCCGCGCCCTTCCCCGTCATCGCCGCGGTCGAGGGAGGTGCCTGGGGAGCAGCGTGCAATCTCGCCTTCGCCTGCGACCTGATCGTCGCCACTCGCGACGCGACCTTCGCCATCACCCCCGCGCGCATGGGCGTGCCGTACCACACGGACGGTGTGGCGCAGTTCCTCGGCGCGGTGCCGCTCAACGTCGCCAAGGAGATGTTCCTCACCGCCCAGCCGCTCGCCGCGGACTCCCCGCACCTCGCGGGCACGGTCAATCGGCTGGCCGACGACAGTGCGTCGCTGGAGGCTGCGTGGCGCCCACTGGCGGACCGCATCGCCTCGCTCGCGCCGCTCTCGATCCGCGCCATCAAGGCCGAGATGAATGCGCTCACCGATGCGCGCCCCCTGGAGAGCGGCACCTTCGAGCACCTCACCGCCCTGCGCCGGGCGGCATGGACCAGCGCCGACTACGCCGAGGGCATCGCGGCCTTCCGTGAGCGACGAGATCCTCGCTTCAGAGGCGAGTGAGCCTGCTGGTTCAATGACCGTGCCATGAGCACCCCTCACCCCGCCCACTTCGCTGCGACGAGCCGCAGCCTCTACCCGGTCATCGTCGGCGTGTTCGTGGGACTGCTGCTCATCTCCAATATCGGCGCGGTGAAGCTCATCGAGTTCGGCCCCATCATCACCGACGGCGGTGCCTTCCTCTTCCCGCTCGTCTACATCGCGGGCGACATCCTCAGCGAGGTCTACGGCTTCAAGGCTGCGCGCAAGGCGATCTTCATCGGCTTCGCGATGTCGATCCTCGCGGCGGTCACCTTCTGGCTCGTGCAGATCTCGCCTCCCGCCGAGGCCTGGGGCAACCAGGAGGCCTTCGAGAGCGTGCTGGGCTTCGTGCCCCGGATCGTCCTGGCGAGCGTCGCGGGCTACCTCGTCGGGCAGCTGCTCAACGCCTGGGTCCTCGTCAAGATCAAGGAGCGCACCCAGGAGAAGGCCCTGTGGCTCCGGCTCCTGGGACCCCCCGCGGTCGGCGAGTTCGCCGACACGATCGTCTTCTGCACCATCGCCTTCTACGGCGTCATCACGGGCGAGGAGTTCCTGATCTACGTTGCCTTCGGCTTCGCCTACAAGACACTCGTCGAGGTCGTGCTCCTGCCGGTGTCCTACGCGGTCATCGGCTGGGTCAAGCGGCGCGAGCCGACCTACGCCGAGGCTGTGCCCGCGTAGTAACGGCCGAGGAAGTCCTCGCGCATGGCGTCGAAGTCGCCCCGCCCGAGGGCCTCGCGCATCCGGTCGACCAGGCGCACGGTGAAGCGGATGTTGTGGACGGTCGCCAGGGTCGAGGCGATCATCTCCTTGGCCTTGAAGGCGTGATGGAGATAGGCGCGGGTGTAGTGCGTGCAGGTGTAGCAGTCGCACTCCGCGTCGATGGGATCGAAGGCGCGCCGACTGGCGCTGGTGAGCAGGTTGAAGCGCCCGTCGGGGGTGTAGACGGCGGAGTTGCGCGCCTCGCGCGAAGGGGAGACGCAGTCGAAGGTGTCAGCGCCAGCGGCCACCCCGGCAAAGAGGTCGCCTGGCTCGCCGATGCCTAGCAGGTGGCGGGGCTTGTCGTCGGGAAGCTCGTCGGTGACCCACCTGACGATGTCGGAGAGGTTGCGCTTCTCGATGGCCCCACCGATGCCGTAGCCGTCGAAGGGCATGGCGCCGAGATCGCGGGCCGCCGTGCGCCGCAGGTCTTCGTACTGCGCGCCCTGGATGACGCCATAGAGCGCCTGGTACGCCCGGTCGGGTGAGCGCAGGCGGTCGTGCTCGATGAGGCAGCGCTCGGCCCACAGGCGCGTGCGCTCGAGCGACATCACCTGGTAGTCGCGGGTGTTGTTGAGAGTGGTGAGCTCGTCGAAGGCGAAGGCGATGTCGGCTCCGATGGCTGCCTGCACCTGCATCGACACCTCGGGAGTGAACCGATGCTCCGATCCGTCGAGGTGCGAGCGGAACGTCACGCCATCGTCGTCGACGCGGGCCAGGCGCTCCTTGCCCTCGGCAATGACGTCGTCATCGCGGTGCCCCGAGTCCATGGCCAGGACCTTCTTGAATCCGGCCCCGAGGGAGAGGACCTGGAAGCCGCCGCTGTCGGTGAAGGTCGGCATGTCCCAGTGCATGAATGCGCCCAGGCCCCCGGCCTCCTCGACGATCGCGGGCCCGGGCTGCAGGTAGAGGTGATAGGCGTTGGCCAGCACCGCCTGGGCCCCCAGGTCGCGCACCGTTTCAGGCAGCAGGGCCTTGACGGTGGCCTTGGTGCCCACCGGGATGAAGGCGGGCGTGCGGATCTCGCCATGTGGGGTGGTGATCACACCCGTGCGGGCGGCGCCACTGCGCGCACCGACAGCGAACCCGAATCCCGACACGGGTCACAGGATGCCAGGGGCACTCGTGCTGCCGCGCGCCGACTAGTCTCGCCACGTGAGCCTCATCGAGACGATCGACGGCGTCGACATCGAGCACCGCGACGTCCTCACCAACGGCATCCGCCTGCACTGCGCGCTCGCCGGACCCGAGGACGGCCCGCTCGTCATCGCCCTCCACGGCTTCCCGGAGTTCTGGCGCGGCATGTCCGGTCCTGTCGTGGCCCTGGCCCGCGCGGGCTTCCGGGTGGCGGCACCCGATCAGCGCGGCTACGGCACGAGCGAGAAGCCGGAGGGGATCGACGCCTATCGGATCGAGGAGATCAGCGCTGACGCGGCGGGCCTGGTCGCCGCGCTCGGCCGGGACCGTGCCTTCGTCGGTCACGACTGGGGTGCCGCGGTGGCCTGGTGGCTGGCGCTGACGCGGCCCGATCTCGTCGAGCGCCTCGTCGTCGCCAACGTGCCCCATCCCAGCGTCTTCGCACGCGAGGTCAAGGCCAACAAGAAGCAGCTGCGCAAGAGCTGGTACATCTTCGCCATCCAAGCGCCGTGGCTGCCCGAGCGCATTGCCTTCGGCAAGCGCACGCGCCGTCGCTTCGCGCGCATGATCGCGAAGACGGGCAACCCCGGTTCCTTCGACTCGCGCTACCTCGAGCAGCTCGAGGACGCGTGGAGCCATCCCGGGGCAGGCACGGGAATGATGAATTGGTACCGAGCATCAGTGCGTCGTCGCCCCGAGCGGCTTGCCGATAGGCGGGTGCACGTGCCCACGCTCATCATCTGGGGGCGTCGTGATGTCGCCCTGAGCGACACCATGGTGGAGCCCAGCGCTGCCCTCTGCGACGACGTGCTCGTGGAGTTCTTCGACGATGCCACTCACTGGGTGCTGCACGATGAGCCAGAGCGCACGAGCGCTCTCATCGTCGACTTCCTGTCAGCGCCCTAGCCGGGACGCGACTCAGAGTCCGGCGGCGCGCTCCTCGAGGTAGGAGAGCACGACGGGGTCGACGGCCCCGGGCACCAGGCGCTCCTCGAGGTTCTCCACGCCTGCAGCGTGCTCGAGTGCGTCCATGAGGTCAGGCTCGACGTAGCCGAGAGAGTCGAGAGCCCGCCGCAGCCGCTCGGCCACCTCGCCCTCGACAGGCCACGTCTCGGCGGGCTTGCCGAAGACGAGATCGTGCATGCGCAGCAGGCGTCCCAGCTCGACGACGGGGTCCTGGTGATCGTCGACGCGGAGGTCGACCGCGATGTCGCTGCCACCGCCATAGCCCGCACCGACGCCGCCGACGAGGATCGCCGCGCTCTGTCGACCACGCGAGTCGCCGCCGGCGCGGTCTCCGGCGAGCAGTGCGGCGTGCAATCGCAGCGCGAGGGGTTGCTCGGGATCGCTCGCGAGGAATGCGCGCTCCATCTCCACGATGACTTCAGGTCCCGTGAGGATGTTGCCTTGGATGGCGTAGCCCGGCCCCGTGACGCCACCTGCCCACGCCAGGCACTCCTCGCCGGTGAAGGTGGCGGGGCGACCTTGGCCGTCGACGATGCCGGCCTGGCGCTGGGCCCGGCCATCATCGGCTGCCACGAGGGCATCGAGGGTCTCCTGCGCGGTGCGGCCCTCGCCGAGAAGCGCGAAGCCGTCGGGGAGGTAGCGAAGGTTGGCGAAGGACTGCGTGGCGATGGCGCCGAGAGGGGCGCGTACGCCGGGCACGACCGCGCCAGCGGCGAGGAACTTGCTTGCGACGGCGACCCCCCATCGCTCGCCGTCGGCGCTGCGCGCCACGAGGGAAAAGGTCATGACGCAGAGTAGGCGATCGAGATGGTGGGGGACTCAGCGAGGAGCTTCGCGTCGCGCAGGAGCAGGACGCGGTACATCCCGACTCCGGGCTCGAGTCCCTCGACGTCGGTGGCAATGACTCCGTTGGCGGGCACCGGCACGGCTTCGATCGGGACCCACTCGGTGCGACCCATGACCTGCAGGGAGGCGATCATGCGATCCAGCTTCACGGTGGGCGTGACCTTGATGCTGCACGGGATGTCGACCCGGATAGGCGCGCTGCTCTGGGAGCAGGTGAGCGTCGCCGTGTAGGTCAGCGGAGCCCAGGTCACCGTGACGGGAGTCGAGGTCGCGAGTACGCGCCCTCGCGCAGACAGCAGCACGGCGCGGTAGGTGCGCGTGGCCGCTTTGTTGCTCACGACGAGGCCGGAGGCTCGTCCGCGCTTGTCCAGGCGCAGTCGCTGCTGCGTGACATAGCCCGTGGCCGATTGCACCTGCAGGGCGGCGGTCACGCCCTCGGCCGTGGGGGCGGGGGCGACGGCGATCCGGAAGGGCTGTCGCACTTCGGCCATTCCCGAGGTCGCGAGATCGAGGGTCACCGCCGGCTTGCGTGCGGGTGCGCGCTCGTCCGCGCTCACAGCAGCAGGCATCAGCGCGAGTGCGCTCATGGTGAGAAGGAGTGCACAGAGGCGACGAGTCACTCGTTAAGAGTAGGCGTGAGGGGGACGAGCGCGACGACCGTGGTGCCTTCGGGGCCGGAGGTGCGCGTCCACGTGCTGCTGCGATCGAGGATCCGAGAGCCGAGTCC
>JAPOKX010000067.1 GCA_029977425.1 Actinomycetota bacterium | reverse complement strand
CGCGGCGCCGGCGATGCTCGCGGCGATGGCGCTCCCCGCACTGAAGATGCCCGCGGCGAGGACCTCCTCGTCGACGAACGCCGAGAGGCCACTGCGCAGCTCAGTAGCGGATGTCACGTGTCGTACCTGACGTGCACGAGGCAGAAGGGATGCCCCGCGGGATCGAGGAAGACGCGAAAGGCGTCGGGAGACGGCTGATGCTCGTGCTTCACGGCTCCGAGGGCGAGCACGGCACGCTCCCCCTCATCGAGATCGGGGACAGTGAAGTCCAAGTGCATCTGCTGGGGATGCTCCTGGCCGGGCCACTGCGGGGGCTGGAAGTCCTCAACCCGCTGGAACGCGATCGTGGCCCCGCCGTCGGCTGCCAACTGCACCCATTCGGGGTAGTCCTCATGCGGCGTCGTCTCCGGCCAGCCGGTAAGGGCCGAGTAGAACCGCGCGAGTGCGCGCGGATCCGGACAGTCGATCGCGCAGAGCTGGAAGCGCGCGAGCGCCATCACGCCTCCGGCATCACCAGCGGGCCGGACTTGGCCTGCGGGAAGTAGTCCTGGCCGATTCCGGACGTGCGCTTGGGGATCATCACCGTGCGCAGCCACGACACGACCTCGTCGCCGTCCTGGTTGAGGCCGCGCGTCTTCATCGTGATGATGCCCATCTCAGGGCGTGAGGAACTCTCGCGCTTGTCGATGCAGATGCTCTCGGCATAGATCGTGTCGCCGACGTAGACCGGGTGCGTGAGCTTGATATCGGTCCACCCGAGATTGGCGACGGCGTTCTGGCTCATGTCGATGACGGACAGGCCGAGCACCAGGGCCACCGTGAAGCCGGAGTTCACGATGATGCGCCCCTGCGTGATGGGGTTGCTCTGCGCGAGGTGGGCGTTGAAGTGATTCTGGTTGGTGTTGCAGGTGAGCAGCGTGAACCAGGTGGAGTCCGCCTCGGAGATCGTGCGCCCGAAGGGATGCTGGTAGGTGTCGCCGACCGCGTAATCCTCGAAGAACCGGCCCAATTGGGCGGGATGCACCGTTCCCATGAGGCCATCCTGCCGTCAGCGGCGAGGCCCAGCCGTCTCGGGTCGCCTTCCGGGGTGGCCCCCCGGCCCTGCCCGGGTGACAATCGACCATGACCTCCGAGGCCTCCACCACGTCCGTCGAGGCCGCCGCGCGCGTCGGTACCGCCGTCCAGTCGGTGATCTCCGGCAAGCCCGAGACGGTGCGGCTCGCCCTCACCGTCCTCCTCGCCGGAGGGCACCTGCTCATCGAGGACGTCCCCGGCGTGGGCAAGACGATGCTGGCCAAGTCCCTGGCCCGTGCCCTGGGGTGCTCGGTGCGCCGTATCCAGTTCACGCCCGATCTCCTCCCCGGCGATGTCGTCGGAGTGAGCGTCTTCAACCGGGAGACGCGCGACTTCGAGTTCAAGCCCGGCGCGGTCTTCGCCAACATCGTGCTCGGAGACGAGATCAACCGCGCCTCCCCCAAGACCCAGTCCGCGCTCCTGGAGTGCATGGAGGAGGGACAGGTCACGGTCGACGGCACCACCTACCTCCTGGGCCGACCCTTCATGGTCATCGCGACGCAGAACCCAGCCGAGATGGAGGGCACGTACCCGCTCCCGGAGGCCCAGCGCGACCGCTTCATGGCGCGCGTCCACATGGGCTACCCCGATCGCTCGTCCGAGATCCGCATGCTCCAGTCGCACAGCGCCGACGAGCCGCTCGAATCCCTGGCTCCCGTGACCGATGCGGCCGAGGTGCGCGACATGATCGATGCCGTCCGCCAGGTCTACGTCGCGCCCTCCATCGACGCCTACGTCGTCGACCTCGTGGCCGCCACCCGTCAGCATCCGCAGGTGCGCCTCGGGGCCTCCCCGCGGGCCGCCCTCCACCTGCTGCGCGCCGCGCGGGCCTCCGCGGCCCTCTCCGGCCGGGCGCACGTCCTGCCCGACGACGTGCAGCGGCTCGCGGCACCCGTCCTGGCGCACCGGCTGGTGCTCACGACCGACGCGCACCTCGCCCGGACCACCGCGCAGGACATCGTGGCCGAGATCGTCACGCGCGTGCCCCTGCCCGCGAGCTCATGAGACGGGCGCTGGCCGCCCTCACCTTCCGGGGCAAGGCCCTCATCGCGGTCGGACTCGGGCTCGGGGTCGGCGCGGCGCTGTCGGGGCAGCGCGACGTGCTGCGCATCGCCGTGCTCCTGCTCGCACTCCCGCTCATCTCGGTGTGGCTGGCCTCGCGCACCCATTTCCGATTGGGTGCCGAACGCCGCATCACCCCCTCGCACGTGCCCGTGGGGAGCACGGCGCAGGCGACTCTCACCGTCACCAACCTCGCGCGCGGACGGACCCCGACCCTGCTCCTACGCGAGGGGGTCGATCCGCGACTGGGCCCCCCGGTCGATCGCGTCCTCGAGCACGTCGAGGCGGGCGGCTCGCGCTCGACGACCTTCGCCCTCGACGCCTCGCAGCGCGGCCGCTTCGACATCGGACCGCTCTCCGTCACGGCCGTCGACCCCTTCGGCCTCGTGCGGCTCACGCGATCCTTCCGCTCGACGCAGAGCGTGCTCGTCGTCCCGTGCGTCCACGACCTCGAGGGCTCGGTGGATGCCGACCGGCGGGGGCGGGGCGATCGCGCGTCGTCGGCGCTCAGCTCGGGTGGGAACGACGACGTCATCCCGCGCGAATACCGGCCCGGGGACGACCTGCGCAGGATCCACTGGCGCGCGTCCGCGCATGGCGACGAACTCCTCGTGCGCCGAGAGGAGCAGCCCTGGACCCGCCACGCCACCATCACGGTCGACCTCGCACCCGATGGCCTGGGCGGAGCGCAGTCGCCGCTGGAGATCGCCCTGAGCATGGCGGCCAGCGTGAGCGCGCACCTCATGTCCCTGGGTTGGTCCGTCCGACTCGAGGCGCTCGACGGCCGCTGCCTGGTGGCACAGGCGGAAGGGGCGGCGGGTCAGGCACGCGTGCTCGAGGTCCTCGCGACGGTGACGTCGGTGCGGGCGGCGGGCGGCGAGCCACTGCGCACCGGCTCGGACCTCTCCGTGATCGTGATCCCGGGCACCGAGACGACGCTGCGACGCGTGCCGCCCGTGCACCACCGATCGCTGGCCTTCGTCGTCGATGTCACCGCATGGGGCCTCGAGGGGCTGGATGCTCCCGATGCCCTCGGTCGCTTGCGCGCGCAGGGCTGGCACGCCGCGACGCTCACGGCCGCGCCCGGGAGCATTCCCGCCGCGTGGCAGTCGGCCATCGACGACGCGACGCTCACGGTGCTGCGATGAATCCGGTGACGCGATGACCCCGGCGCTCGTCCGCATCCGGCCCGCCGCGACGATCGCCGCGGCCATCGCCACGATGACGGCCTCGCTCAGCGTCGTGCCGCTCTTCGACTCGGGGCGCTGGATCGTGCCCACCGCGCTCGCCATCGTGCTCATGGCCGTCACGGGTGCCTTCTCGCGGGCGGTGGCGCTGCCCGCGCCCCTGCAGCCGATCCTTCAGCTCCTCGCCCTGCTCACGCTGCTCACGCTCATGTTCGCTCAGCCCGCGGCAGCGCTCGGCATCTTCCCCGGCCCGGTCGCCCTGGGCGAGCTGCAGGACCTCACGCGGCTCGCACTCGTCGAGGCCGAGGCAGCCCTCGCTCCCGTGCCCACCACCGACACGCTCCTGCTGCTGTCCGTCGGCGGCATCGGCCTGGTCGCGCTCACCGTCGACACGATCGGCGTGACGCTGCGGCTGCCCGCCCTCGCCGGCATTCCCCTGCTGCTCGTCTTCGCGCTGCCCGCGGCGGTCATCCGCGGCGGGGTCCCGTGGTGGCTTCTCCCCCTCGCCGTGATCGGCTGGTTGCTGCTCCTGGCAGCGGACTCCCGTGACGATGCACGGGCCTGGGGGCCACTGCTCACGCGCCGACCGGCCGCTCAGGCAGGACCCCGGGCGCATCCGCGGGTGCCGCGCCCGCGGGCGGCGTCGGCGGGCGCTGCCGTGCAGGTGGCGCTCGTCGCGGTGCTTGCCGCCCTCCTGCTGCCCACCGCCATCCCCGGCCTGAGCGAGCCCGTCTGGGTGAGTTCCTCGGGCGACCGGCCGGGCATCGGCGGCGACGGGCCGGTGAGCGTGGACCCCTTCGCCTCGCTGCGCCGCGACCTCGTCGAGAATCCCGAGCGCGAGGTCTTGCGCTACCGCACCGACAGTGAGGCTCCGGGCTACCTGCGCCTGGTGAGCCTGGATTCCTTCGACGGGGTGACCTGGCGCGCCAGCGAAGCCCCCGTGCGCGTGCCGGCCAACGAGCCCCTCGGCCCACCCGAGCTCCCGGGCATCGCCGATATCGCCGAGTCCACATGGGACATCCGCATCAGCGACCTCGACAACGCGCAACTGCCCGTCCCCTACGCCGGCTCGTCCCTCACCGCGCTCGCTGATCCGCTCGATGAGCGCTGGACATGGGACCCGCAGACGCGCACCGTGGGCGGAGTCGGGGTGTCGAGTCGTGACGCGCAGTACGCCGTCGCGGCGTACGACATCGACCCCACACGAGCGGAGCTGCGCGATGCGAGCAAGCGCGCCCCCGACTCGCTGCTTCCCTACCTTCAGCTTCCCGGCGACATCTCCCCGCAGCTCACCACGTTGGCCGACGAGGTGACCGCGGGTGCGCAGACGCCCTATGCGCGCGCTGAGGCCCTCGTCGACTGGTTCACGGAGGACGGCGGCTTCTCCTACAGCACCAATGTCGTCACCCCGCCGGGCGCCGATCCGCTGGAGTCCTTCCTCGACGAGCGCATCGGCTACTGCCAGCAGTTCGCCGGGACGATGGCCCTCATGGCGCGCGCCGTGGGCATCCCCTCGCGCGTGGTCGTCGGCTTCACGGGCGGCCGGCTCACCGACGATGGCGAGTACGTCGTCGAGGCGCGCAACGCCCACGCCTGGCCGGAACTGTGGTTCTCCGGCGTCGGCTGGGTGTGGTTCGAGCCGACGCCGCGCATCGGGGCGGGCGTCGTGCAGCCGGACTACTCCCGCGACCGGGCCGACCGCGAGACCCCGGAGGCGCCGACGCCCGAGGAGGCACCCGAGCAGCAGGCACCTGACGTCGCGGCGCCACTGCCCGGCACGACCACGAGCGGGCCTCCGGTCGCCCTCATCGTCCTCGCCGCCGTAGGGCTGGCCGTCCTCCTCGCGCTGCCGACGGTGATCATCGCGTGGCGGCGTCGCCGACGGACGTCGCTGACGGATCCGCGGGCGCGCATCGAGGCGACCTGGCGCGACCTCGGCGAGAGCGTCACCGACCTGGGGTGGACGTGGTCGCTCGCCGCGACGCCGCGCGAGGCATCCAATGCACTTGCCCGGCAGGTCCGACTCGGCGAGCCCGAGCGCGCGGCCCTGCGCCGGCTGGTGTGGTGGATCGAGCAGGTGCGCTACGCGCCACCGGCTGTCGATGTCATGCCGCCGTCGCCCGCGGACCTGCGCGCGGACCTTGCTGTCCTGCGGCGCGCTGCCGAGCGCGCGACGGTGCGCTCGCGAAGGATCCGGGCGCGCCTGGCTCCGCGTTCGCTGTGGGGTGGGGGCCTGCGCGAGAGCTCAGTCGAGGGAGCCCGCGTCAGCACGCGCGTGTAGTCGGCAATGAACGCATGCGGGCGCGCGCCTGAGAGTGCGGTGGGGTTGCTTGCGCAGTGGGTTACTGGGGGCCCTCGTCGCGGCGCTTGCGCCAGCGATCCTCGAGCCTGTTCATGAAGCCTGACGACTGCTTGGGTGCGCGGCGCGGTGCGCTGGCTCCTGCGGCGTCCTGCGGCGCTGCCTCGCCTTCGGCGGTGGCAGCCGCGGGGCGACCGCGCAGTCCGAGGTAGGCGAGGGTGGCGCCGACGACCATGACGACGAAGCCGGCGACGCCGAGAGGGATGAGGGGCAGGATCGCGCCGAGCATGAGGAGGGTGACGCCGGCGAGGAGGACGAGGACGCCGAAGGCAGCACGACCGCGACTCGCGCGCCCCGCCGCGCCGCTGCGCAGGGAGGTGGCGAACTTGGGGTCCTCGGCATAGAGGGCGCGCTCCATCTGCTCCAGCAGACGTTGCTCGTGCTCGGACAGCGGCACTGCCGACCTCCCCTCGTGGGCTCTCTCACAGGATAGGCACCCGGAGCCAGTCTGGAAACCCGGCGGGGTGATTTGCCTCGTGGAGGCCTCCTGATCGGTCAGGAATCACCCCGGTGCAGCCCTCGGTCCTCAGTCCTCGGTCCAGAGGCGGGCCGGGCGGACGACGTCGTGGCCGAAGCGCTCCCTGAGGCGGTCGGCGGCCACCTCGGCGGCCCGGCGATCGACCGGGGAGGCGCTGAGGCCGTCGTCGAAGAGCAGTTGCTCGGCGCTGCCCTCGAGGTCGACGAGTCCCTCGAGGCGTACGCCGACGAGCCGGATCCGGGCGCGCTGGAGGCGGAGGGCGGCGTAGAGGTCGACGGCGGTGTCGTAGACGACCTGGCCGACGTCGGTGGGGGCATCGAGGGTGCGCGACCGGGTGATGGTGGTGAAGTCGGCGAAGCGCACCTTGAGCACGACCGTGCGGCCGCGGATGCCGTGGCGGCGCGCGCGTGCGGCGACCTTCTGGGCCAGGCGCAGGATCTCCCGCGCGATGACCTCGGGGTCGTCGACGTCGCGGGCGAAGGTTTCCTCGTTGCCGATGCTCTTCTCCGCGGCGTCGGGCACGACATCGCGGTCATCTCGCCCCCAGGCCAGGTCGTGCAGGCGCTGGCCCGAGGCCTGGCCGAGCGCGCGCACGAGGGTGTCGACCGGGGTGTGCGCGATATCGCCCACGGTGCGCAGGCCCAGGGAGACGAGCCGTTCCTCAGTGCGCTCCCCCACTCCCCACAGTGCGGCCACGGGCAACGGGTGGAGGAAGGCGACGACCTGGTCGGCAGGGATGACGAGCAGGCCGTCGGGCTTGGCCTGGGTGGAGCCGAGCTTGGCGATGAACTTGGTGGGGGCAACGCCCACGCTGCAGGTGATGCGCTGCTCGTCGTAGACGCGTGCGCGGATGAGCTCGGCAATGGACGTGGGCGAGCCGAGTCGGCGCAGCGCGCCGGAGACGTCGAGGAAGGCCTCATCGAGGCTGAGCGGCTCCACGAGCGGGGTGATGGAGGAGAAGATCGCCATGACCCCGGCGCTCACCTCGGCGTAGCGCTCATGGTGCGGCTCGATGACGATGGCGTCGGGAGCGACGCGCCGCGCGCGCGACATCGGCATCGCCGAGTGCACGCCCATGGAGCGCGCCTCGTAGGTCGCCGAGAGGACGACGCCGCGCTGGCCACCGCCGACGATGACCGGCTTGCCGCGGAGCTCGGGACGGGCGACGAGCTCGACGGATGCGTAGAAGGCATCCATGTCGACGTGGAGGATCGTGCAGCCGGTGTCATCGGTGCCCAGGCCGGTGGCCCCCGGGACACGGCGCAGCTGACTGCGACTCATGCCCGACTCCTCATGTCCGGCTCCTCATGGGCTCATCCTCGCGCCTACCACCCGCTACTCCCGGGACTGGAGTGCCACAGCTTCGATGGCGCGCCCTGCCGCTCGGTGCCCTGCCGTTCGGTATTGGCGGGCTTGATGTCGGCGTAGGGAGACTGCCGGAAGCCGCTGGCGTGCACGAGCACGCGCCGGGGAAGCCCGTCAGGGGCGGCTTCGCCGTCCCGCCGGGCCTGTTCGGGTGGCGCGGGCCTCGGTGACGACTCAAGCATCCCCGCGATCGCATCCAGGCCGCCGGCTGACCACTCCTCGTGCACGTGGCCGAGGTCCCAGGCCCCGGTGGCGCGCAGGGAGACTCCGCGCGGGCCGGTGCGGCGCAGCTCCCCGCGCACAAGCAGAAGCCAGGAGCCGAAGACGGTCGAGGCATAGGGCCCCTGCACGTCGTCGAAGAAGGCGGCATCGAGTGGTCCGGTGGCATCGTCGAGGGTGAGGAAGATGACGCGCCGGCCGCTGCGCACCGGCGGGGTCTGCACCGCGGCCTTCACTCCCGCGACGAGGATCTCCGCCTGCGAGCGCAGGGAGAGGAAGTCACGGCTGCGCACCAGTGGCGGGCGCAGCGCCGAGAGCGCATCGAGCATCGGGGCGTAGAAGTCGACGACATGGTGGCTGACGTCGAGGCCGAGGATCTCGAGCTCGGTGCGCACGCGGTCGGCGGGCCCGAGCTCGGGCAGCCCGGTGACCGGAGGCGGGGCATCGCCGGCGAGGCTCTCGAAGGTGAGCTGCTCGACGTCGCTCTCGGCACGCGCACGCCGCGGTCCCCCGCGGGCGAGGTCGGCAGCCTGGAGCAGCAGGTCGCGGCGGGTGACGCGACCACGCCGGCGCACGCTCGCGCTCTCGGCTTGGATTCCGTGGACGGAGTCGAAGGCACCGGCGAGCACGAGTCGCTCGGTGACAGGCTGGCTCACTGCGGCGCGGTGCCAGAAGTCGGCGAGCGAGGAGTAGGGGCGCCGCTCGACGATGCGCTCCATCTCGGCCTCGCTCATGCCCTTGACGTCAGCGAGCGACAGCCGGATGCCATAGGAATCATCGGATGTCCGCTCGACGGCATACGTCGTGCCGGAACGATTGACGTCGAGGCCGAGGATCGCAATGCCTAGGCCGCGCGCGTCGTCGAGGATGAGCCGCTTGGGATACATGCCCGGGTCGTGAGTGAGCACGCCGGAGAGGAATGCCGCCGGATGGTGCGCCTTGAACCACGCCGACTGGTAGGTGGGCAGCGCGAAGGCCGCGGCATGCGCCTTGCAGAAGCCGAAGGACGCGAAGGCGCGCAGCACCTCCCACACGCGCTCGACGGTGACGAGGTCATAGCCGCGGGCGAGGGCGGCGGGATAGAACCAGGCACGCACGTCGTCCTGGCCCTCGGGCGAGCCCATGGAGCGACGGGTCT
>JAPOKX010000066.1 GCA_029977425.1 Actinomycetota bacterium | reverse complement strand
CCACGCAGAGGCCGGTCGTGCCACCGGAGAAGCGTCCGTCGGTGATGAGCAGGACGTCCTTGCCCAGTCCGGCTCCCTTGATCGCTCCGGTGATCATGAGCATCTCGCGCATGCCCGGACCGCCCTTGGGTCCCTCGTAGCGGATGATGATGACGTCACCCGCCTGGATGGTGCCGTCCTCGAGGGCCGCCATCGCCGCCTGCTCGCGCTCGAAGACCCGCGCGGTGCCCTCGAAGGAGTCGACGGGGACTCCGGCGTTCTTGACCACGGCTCCCTCGGGCGCGAGCGAGCCGGAGAGGATCGTGATCCCACCCGTCGCGGCGAGCGGATCCTTGGTCGCACGCAGGATCTCGCCGTCCGGGTCCGGCGGGGCGATGTCGGCGAGGTTCTCCGCGACCGTCTTGCCTGTCACGGTGAGGCAGTCGCCGTGGATGAGGCCGGCATCGAGCAGCGCACGCATGACGACGGGCACTCCGCCGACGCGGTCGACGTCGCTCATGACGTAGCGGCCGAAGGGCTTGAGGTTGCCGAGGAGCGGCACCTTCGAGCCGATGCGGTGGAAGTCCTCCATGTCCAGCTCGACATTCGCCTCGTGGGCGATGGCGAGCAGGTGGAGGACGGCGTTGGTCGATCCGCCGAAGGCCATGAGCACGGCGATGGCGTTCTCCAGCGACTGGCGCGTGATGATGTCGCGTGTGGTGATGCCCTGGCGGATGAGCTCGACCACGGCCTCGCCGGACTTCCGGGCGTAGCCGTCGCGGCGTCGATCGACGGCGGGCGGTGCAGCGGATCCGGGAAGCGACATGCCCATCGCCTCGGCCGCGCTCGCCATGGTGTTGGCGGTGTACATCCCGCCGCAGGCTCCCTCGCCCGGGCAGATCGCACGCTCGATGGCGTCGACGTCCTCGCGTGACATGAGGCCTCGCGCACAGGCGCCCACGGCCTCGAAGGCATCGATGATGGTGACCTCGCGCTCGGAGCCATCCGACATCTTGGCGAAGCCCGGGAGGATCGATCCGGCGTAGACGAAGACGCTGGACAGGTCCAGGCGCGCGGCGGCCATGAGCATGCCCGGCAGGCTCTTGTCGCAGCCGGCGAAGGTGACCATGCCGTCGAGGCGCTCGGCCTGCATGACGGCTTCCACGGAATCGGCGATGATCTCGCGGCTCACGAGCGAGAAGTGCATGCCCTCGTGGCCCATCGAGATGCCGTCAGAGACGGAGATGGTGCCGAACTGGAGCGGGAAGCCGCCGGCCGCGTGCACGCCCTCCTTCGCCGAGCGGGCAAGCCGCTCGAGGGAGAGGTTGCAGGGGGTGATCTCGTTCCACGACGAGGCAATGCCGATCTGGGGCTTGGCGAAATCCTCGTCGCCCATGCCGACCGCGCGGAGCATGCCTCGGGCGGGCGCCCGCTCGAGGCCGTCGGTCACGTCGCGGCTGCGGGGCTTGATATCGACCATGTCGGAAGCCTAGGACACGATGACGTTGCGCAGCGGGGACCCCGACTCCCAGCGCTCGACCTGCTCCCGAACGAGCCGGCCGATGCGCGGGAGGAATGCGGTCGTGTTGCCGCCGACGTGCGGGGAGATGATCACGCCCGGCGCGCGCCAGAGCGGATGCTCGGGCGGGAGCGGCTCAGGATCGGTGACGTCCAAGGCGAAGGAGAGCCTGCCCGCCTCCGCCAGTATCGCGTCGGTGTCGACGATGGCGCCGCGGGCGACATTGACGAGCAGCGAACCATCGCGCATTCGGGCCAGGAAGGCTCCGTCGACCAGCCCGCGCGTGGAGTCATCCAGGGGTACGGCGATCACGACGACGTCAGCCTCGCGGACGAGCTCATCGAGTTCTGCGCGTGCGCGCACGCCCTCACGTGCGGTGCGACCGACGAGGACTACCTCGCACTCGAACCCCTCCAACCGCCGGGCGAGTGCCTGTCCGATGCCTCCCGCCCCGACGACGACGACACGCTTGTCCGCCAGGGCGTCATAGCGATCGTGGATGAAGTCACCTGACGGCATCGCGCGCGCCATGTCATCGATGCGACGCAGCCGCGCCAGGATGAGCCCGACCGCGAGCTCGGCGGTGCTGGCGTCATGCACGCCCGCGGCATTGCACAGCGTCACGCCCTCGGGCAGGTGCGCGAGCGCATGCTCGAAGCCCGCCGTGTGCAACTGGCACACCTCGAGGTCGGGCATGAGTCGCATCGCCTCGAAAGCCCACTCCCCCGCCATGTAGGACGGCACGTAGAAGCGCGTGCTCCCCGGTGGCGTCGCGGGATCACCGTCCCAGACGACGACGTCATCACGCCCGACGTGCTCGGCGATCTCTCGAGGCAGGACGATCACGCGGCTACCCCACCACAGCCGATTCCCGGCGGTGCGCCCAGGTCGCGCGCTCCCCGCTCCCATCGCATAGTGGAAGGGTGCCTCGCCTCTCCGTCGTCCTCATCGCCGCCGCTCTCACGTCTGCCGCCCTCGCCGCGTGCGGGTCCGACGCGCCGGTCTCCGGGCCCGTCCCGGCGACGCCCTCGGCTCCTCCGCCGGTGGTGACCGTGGCCGGCGATCGCGCCGCAGGGCTCGTGTCGCCGTGGGGCCTCGTGCGACTTCCCGACGGCTCGGCACTCGTGAGCGAGCGGGACACCGGACGCATCGTCCGCATCGCCGACGACGGCGGCCAGGTCGAGGCCACGCGTGTCGACCAGGCGGCTCCGGACGGCGAAGGCGGCCTGCTCGGCATCGCGGCCGACCCCACGGGCACGTGGCTCTATGCCTACGTCACGACCGACGAGGACAACCGCGTGATCCGCATGCCACTGGAGGACCTGGGTGGCGCG
This sequence comes from Actinomycetota bacterium, assembly GCA_029977425.1. Taxonomy (GTDB): domain Bacteria; phylum Actinomycetota; class Actinomycetes; order S36-B12; family S36-B12; genus Mxb001. The sequence goes on along the minus strand of JAPOKX010000066.1, from coordinate 6,271 downwards.
CGGGAGGACGTCCTCACGGGAATCCCGAAGGCTGGCATCCACAACGGTGGCCGCATTGCCTTCGGTCCCGACGGCATGCTCTACGTCGCGACCGGCGATGCGGGTCGGCCCGAACTCGCCCAGGATCCCGATTCCCTCGCGGGCAAGATCCTGCGCATCGATCCTGACGGCGCGGTGCCTGAGGGCAACCCCTTCGCGGATTCACCGGTGTGGAGCCTGGGTCATCGCAATGTTCAGGGCCTCGCGTTCGACACCGAGGGGCGCCTGTGGGCGACGGAGTTCGGGTCCAAGGACGCCGACGAGCTCAATCTCATCGAGCGGGGCGCCAACTACGGCTGGCCTGCCGTGGAGGGCACGGGGACAGACCCGGCGTACGCGAATCCACAGGCGCAGTGGTCGCCGACGTCATTGGCCTCGCCCAGTGGCCTGGCGATCGTCGATGACATCGCCTACGTCGCCTCCCTGCGCGGCGAGGTGCTCTGGCAGGTGCCGCTCGTCGGCGATCGCGCCGCTACCCCCATCGCGCTCGACCTGGGCGATCTCGGCCGCCTGCGCACCGTGGAAGCACTCCCCGACGGGTCGCTCTGGCTCATGACGTCGAATACCGACGGTCGGGGAGACCCGCGTGACGCGGACGATCGCATCCTCGTGCTGAGGGTCTCGGCTTAGGCGGGACCGAGGGCTGAGGTGTCAGCTGTCGCTGACGCCGAGGCGCTCGAGCAGGAGCTCGCGCACCTTGCCCGCATCCGCCTGGCCGCGTGTGGCCTTCATCACCGCGCCGACGATCGCGCCCGCAGCCTGCACCTTGCCGCCGCGGATCTTCTCCGCGACATCCGGCTGCGCAGCGAGCGCCTCGTCGATGGCCGACAGCAGGGCCCCGTCGTCCGACACGACAGCGAGACCACGAGCAGCGACCACCTCATCCGGCGTGCCCTCTCCGGCGATCACTCCCTCGAAGACCTGGCGCGCCAGCTTGTCGTTGAGGGCACCCGAGGCGATGAGCTCCTCGACGCGCGCGATGTCGGCCGGCGTGACCGCGAGCGATGCGGGCTCGACACCGGACTCGTTGGCGATGCGGGTGAACTCGCCCGCCCACCACTTGCGCGCTGCATCGGGCGCCACGCCTGCCGCGACGGAGGCTTCCACGAGCTCGAGGACGCCTGCGTTGACGAGCGTGGCCATCTCGAAGTCCCCGATGCCCCAGGCCTGCGCCAGACGCGCGCGGTGCACCGAGGGCTGTTCAGGCAGGCCGCGCCGGAGCTCCTCCACCCACTCGCGTGCGGGAGCTATCGGCACGAGGTCGGGCTCAGGGAAGTAGCGGTAGTCCTCCGCGTGCTCCTTCGAGCGACCCGGCGTCGTGACCCCGGTGTCCTCGTGGAAGTGGCGCGTCTCCTGGACCACGCGACCGCCGGACTTCAGCACGCCCGCCTGGCGCTCGATCTCCGAGCGGACCGCGCGCTCGACGGAGCGAAGGGAGTTGACGTTCTTGGTCTCCGACCGGGTGCCCCACTCGGCGCCGGGGAGGTTCAGCGAGACGTTGGCGTCGCAGCGCAGCGAACCCTCCTCCATCTTGACGTCGGAGACACCGAGGCCGCGCATGATGTCGCGGAGCTCGGTGACGTAGGCGCGGGCCACCTCGGGTGCCAGGGCACCCGTGCCGGTCACGGGCTTGGTGACGATCTCCACGAGCGGGATACCCGCGCGGTTGTAGTCGACGAGGGAGTAGTCGGCTCCATGGATGCGCCCGGTCGCGCCACCCGCATGCGTGAGCTTGCCCGTGTCCTCTTCGAGGTGGACGCGCTCGATGCCGACGCGCACCACCATGGGGCCGTCATCCGTGGGCACCGTGACATCGAGGTAGCCGTCCACGCACAGGGGCTCGTCGTACTGGCTGACCTGGTAGTCCTTCGGCATATCCGGATAGAAGTAGTTCTTGCGCGCCATGCGGCACCACTCCGCGATGGAGCAGTTGAGCGCGAGGCCGATGCGGATCGTGGACTCGATGGCCATGGCGTTCATCACCGGCATCGATCCGGGCAGGCCCAGGCACACCGGGCACACCTGCGTGTTGGGCGGCGCGCCGAAGGCGGTCGGGCAGCCGCAGAAGATCTTGGACTCGGTGCCGAGCTCGACGTGGACCTCCATGCCGATCACGGGCTCGAACTCCGCGACAGCCTCGGCGTAGGGAATGGGCGCGCTCACAGCGACGGCACCTCCTCGATGAGCAGGTGGCCCCATCGGTCGCGTAGCGCTCCCTCAAGTGCGCCTCCGACGAGGTAGAGACGGTCATCGGCCATGGGCGGTGCCATGACCTGCAGACCCACCGGCAGGCCGTCTTCGGGGGCCAGGCCGACGGGCAGGGACATCGCGCAGTTGCCGGCCATGTTGACCGGGATGGTCGCCACGTCGTTCAGGTACATCGCGAGCGGATCGTCGACCTTCTCACCAATGCGGAATGCGGTCGTGGGCGCGGTCGGCGACACGAGGACGTCGCACTGGGCGAAAGCGGCCTCGAAGTCGCGCTGGATGAGCGTGCGCACCTTCTGCGCTTGGCCGTAGTACGCGTCGTAGTAGCCGCTGTACAGTGCGTACGTGCCGAGCATGATGCGCCGCTTCACCTCGGGGCCGAATCCGGCCTCACGCGTCAGCGACATGACTTCCTCGACCGACGCGTTGCCGTCATCCCCGACGCGCAGGCCGTAGCGCATGCCGTCGAAGCGCGCGAGATTGGAGGAGCACTCACTCGGCAGGATGAGGTAGTAGGCGCCGAGTGCGTACTCGAAGTGCGGGCACGACACCTCGACGACCTCAGCGCCGAGGTGCTCGAGGATCTCCACGGCCTCGCGGAAGCGCTGCTCGACTCCGGCCTGGTAGCCCTCGCCGGTGAGTTCGCGCACGAGGCCGATGCGCATGCCGCGCACGTCGGCGCGAGCGGCGGCCGCCACGACATCGGGCATGGGATCGGGGATCGAGGTCGAGTCCCGGGGGTCATGCCCGCCGATGACGGCATGCAGCAGCGCCGCGTCCATCACCGTCCGCGTGCACGGGCCGGCCTGGTCCAGGCTCGAGGCGAGCGCGACGAGGCCGTAGCGCGAGACGCCGCCGTAGGTTGGCTTGACGCCAACCGTGCCGGTGACCGCCGCGGGCTGGCGGATCGAGCCGCCCGTGTCGGTGCCAATAGCGAGCGGTGCCTCGAAGGAGGCGATGGCCGCGGCCGATCCGCCTCCGGATCCGCCAGGGATGCGATCGAGGTCCCAGGGGTTGCGCGTCGGCCCGTATGCCGAGTGCTCTGTGGACGAGCCCATCGCGAACTCATCCATGTTGGTCTTGCCGAGGATGGGAATCCCTGCGGCTCGGAGCCGCTCGACGACGGTGGCGTCGTAGGGCGGCCGCCAGCCCTCGAGGATCTTCGATCCGCAGGTGGTGGGCACTCCCTTCATCGCGAGGATGTCCTTGAGGGCCAGGGGGACGCCGGCCAGCGGACCGAGAGCATCGCCCGCTGCACGACTCGCGTCGACCGCATCCGCGGTGGCCAGCGCTCCTTCGGCGTCCACGTGGAGGAATGCGTGCACGTCACCATCGACCTCGGCGATGCGGTCCAGGTGCGCCTGTGTCACCTCGCGCGCGCTCACCTCGCCCTCGGCGATCGCCTCCGCGAGTGTCGCCGCGCTCTGGCGGATGAGGTCACGCTCCAAGGGGGTGCTCACTCCTCCTCCTCGAGGATGCGCGGCACGCGGAAGCGGTCGTCCTCCACCGCCGGGGCGGCCGCGAGGGCATCGGCACGTGGCAGCCCCGGCCGAGCCTCGTCAGGTCGCGTGACATTGACCAGGGGCACGGGGTGCGAGGTCGGCGGGATGTCGTCGGCGGCGACCTCGGAGACCCGCGCCACCGAGGTCAGGATGACGTCGAGCTGCTCGGCGTAGTGGTCGAGCTCGTCCTCGGCCAGGTCGAGGCGGGCGAGGCGGGCGAGGTGCGCGACCTCCGCGCGGGTGATCGCGGACATGGAGGGGAGTCTATTGACCGCGGTCCGTCCCCCGACGGGGCCCGGGAGATCATCGCCACGCCCTCAATGCCCGTCTCACGGCAGATGCATTGGATAACGTGTCGGGACGCCGGTCGCCGAGTGGGCGACCTCTGCTCGCCCGAGGGGGACACGTGGTCAAGGGAAGCGCGAGTTGGCTCGCATTCGGAGCAGCATGCGCGCTGCTGTTGGCTGGATGCTCTTCGCCCACGCCGTCCGAGAGTTCCTCCGCGAGCGGATCGACCGCACCCGACGCCTCTGACTGCGCGAGCCCGGACGAGTTCTGCGTCGGCCTGGTCCTCGAGGGCGGGGTCGTGGACGATGGAGCCTTCAACGCCGCCGCCTGGGAGGGTGTCCGCGAGGCCGCCGAGGCCACCGACGGCGTGGCCACGTACCTCGAGAGCACGGATGCCGTCTCCTACGCAGCGAACCTGGACGACCTCGGGTCCCGTGGCTATGACGTCGTGGTCGCTTCCGGCGTGGGCCAGCCGGAGGCCACGATCAACGCGGCGGACGCTCATCCGCAGACCCGATACATCGGGATCAGCCAGGACATGTCAGGAGGCCCGGCGAATGCCACGGGCCTTGTCTTCCGCGATGACGAGGCCGGCTATCTGGCGGGATACCTCGCGGGGCTCATGACCCAGACCGGCACCGTGGGCGCCGTATTGGGCAGCGAGAGCGTCCTGCCGTTGAAGCGTTTCGGCGAGGGGTACCGCCTCGGCGCACTGGCCGCCCGTCCGGATGCGACGGTCATCATGTCCTACAACAACGACAGTGCCGACTCCTTCAATGACCCGGAGTGGGGCGCTACCGCTGCTGCGGATCAGATCGCTGCCGGTGCGGACATCGTCTTCGGGGCTGGCGGCACGACGGGCATCGCGGCGCTCGAGACCGTCGCTGAGTCACCTGGGGCGGGCACCACGGCGTTCTGCATCGGCATCGACGTGGACCAGTACGAGACCGTGCCACAGGCGCGGCCGTGCCTGCTGACGTCCGCAGAGAAGCTCATTGCCAAGGGCGTGAGCTCGTTGGTCATTGCCATCCATGCCGGTGAATCGACGGGGCAGGATGTGGAGGGCGAGGTCGCGCTTGCGCCGTACCACGACATGGAGTCTAAGGTCCCCGAGAGCGTGAGGGCCAAGATGGACGAGATCGAGATCGGACTCGCGGACGGCTCGATCACGACAGGAGTGACCTTCTAGGCGCGATCCCGTCGTCCCGGTCACTCTGCCGACGAGGCCATCGCCCGGGCCGCATCGGCGCCATCGTCGAGGAGCACGCGGAAGCCCTCGACGCCGAGAATGGGGACGCCTAGGGCCACGGCCTTCTCGTACTTCGACGAGGTCGACTCCCCCGCCGCTACCAGGAAATCGGTCTTCTTCGATACCGAGCCGGACACCTTGCCCCCGCGCTCTTGCACGGCGGCGGTCGCCTCGTCGCGCGTGAATCCCTCGAGCGAGCCCGTGATGACGACGGTGACGCCGTCGAGAGTGCCGGGGCCACTGGTCGACCTCTCATCGGCGAGCCGCACCCCGGCGGCACGCCATTTCTCCACGACCTCGCGGTGCCAGGGCTCGGCGAACCACTCCTGGAGCGCCTCGGCGATGACACCGCCCACGCCCTCGACTTCGGCAAGGCGCTCAGGGTCGGCCTCGGCAATCGCGTCGATGCTGCCGAGGTCGCGGGCGAGCGCCTGAGCCGCAGTGGGACCGACGTGGCGGATCGACAGCGCGACGAGCGCACGCCAGAGCGGCCTATCCTTGGAGGCCTGAATCTGGGCGAGCATGCCCTTCGCGTTTTCGGTGAGCTGCGGGCCTTCCTCTCCCCTGGCGGGCTCGCGCGTGAAGAAGGGGCAGCGCAGCAGGTCGTCGGCCGTGAGCGCGAAGAGATCGCCCTCGTCCTGCACGAGACCGCAGTCGAGCAGGGCGATCGCCGCCTTGTAGCCCAGGCCCTCGATGTCCATGGCTCCGCGCGAGGCGACGTGGAAGAGGCGCTCGCGCATCTGGGCGGGACACGACCGGGTGTTGGGGCAGCGGATGTCGATATCGCCTTCCTTCTCCGGCGCGAGGGCGCTGCCGCACTCCGGGCACGCCGTCGGCATCACGAACGCCCGCTCGCTGCCATCGCGCACCTCGACGACGGGACCGAGGACCTCGGGGATGACGTCGCCCGCCTTGCGCAGGAAGACCATGTCGCCGATGAGCACGCCCTTGCGCTCGACCTCCTGGGCGTTGTGCAGGGTGGCCA
>JAPOKX010000065.1 GCA_029977425.1 Actinomycetota bacterium | reverse complement strand
CCCACGCGCCGCCTCGTGCAGGGCTCGCGCCCTGAGAGGAAGCGCGGCCTATCCCGTCGGATAGTCGCGCTCCCGCGTCCGGAGGACGGGCGGCCGGAGGCATGGGCCGCCCCGCTCCACCGACGTTCGAGTCGCTCGTGCGCGACGAGCGGATATGTGGAAGGTCGAGGGCCAGGTCGACGCCGAGGATCGGCGCAATGCCGGCAGTGGCGCAGGCCTGGACGAAGCGCACAGCGCCGTAGACGCCGTCGCGATCGGTGAGCGCGAGCATCGACTGGCCGTGCTCGGCCGCGCGGGCGACGAGGTCGGCCGGCATGGTCGCGCCGTGGCGGAGCGAATAGGCCGATGCCACGTGGAGGTGAGCGAAGTCCACGGCACGTGCCTCACCCCGCTGCCGGCAGGGACTGCTGCCGGTCGATGCGCAGCAGCGTGCACACCTGGTCGTGGAAGGACTCGGCATCGCGGAGCAGATCGTCGGCCTCGCGCTGCGTGACGACGCGCAGGCCCGCCTCAGCAGCGGAGCGCTTCGATGCGCTGGCAGCGAAGAACTCCGCCCACTCGCTGAGCTCGGGGGCGATGCTGGGCAGCACCGACCACACGCTGCGCAGTCGCGCGCGACTCTTGGCCGGCTGCGCACGCGCGGCGAGCACGGCGGCCGCAGAGCGCAGGGCCGACAGATGCGCACCGACGTAGCGCTCCTCCGCGGTCTCGGCGTAGGTCGCCTCGACCAGTCCGCGCTGCGCCGCAGCCAGCAGGTCGGCGCTGGGGGTGGTGACTCTCATCGCTGTGGTCATGGCGGCTCCCATCAATCGGCAATCCGGTGGAGGGTCCAGTGGTCGCCGGAGAAGGACAGGTCGTAGACCCCGCCCCGGCGTGACGGCGCGGCCGAGGACCGCGGGAAGGCCTCGACCCGCCAGGTGTGGGTGTCGGCATCGGCCTGCTCGGGGGCCCGCCACCAGGAGGCCCCGGTCACCCAGTGGCCGAGGACGGAGGTGACGACGTAGCCCCGGCCCTGCCAGGTGAAGCGCATGGGCCGGCGAGCCGCGAGGGCCACCCCTGTCACCGGGGCGGCGTACTGTCGGGCCATGGTCACCTCCTGATCGAGTGGGGCGGAGCGGGTCGGTGGAGCAAGTATTCGAACAGATGTTCGAACGATAGACCCGGGGTCCGACAGCCGTCAAGGGGGTAGGAGGCGGCCAACGCGATGATCGCGATCCAGGAGCGCGCGCAGGCTCAGCTCACGCGCGAGGCGTGATGTTCGCCCCCGTGCGGATCAGCGCGGATGAGGATCCACCCAGGCCAGCCCCTCGATGCGGGCGAAGCCGCGGTCATAGGAGTGCCAGGTGAGGTGGTGCTCCATCGCGGTGGCCGCTAGTGACAGGTCGGAGACGTCCGCCGCGCGCGGCGGGTAGGTGGCCACGAGTCGGCGAAAGATCCCCCAATAGTCCGCACCGGGGTTGACCACGCGCACTGTGGGCGAAGCGAGCAACTCGTCGATGTAGTCCATAGCGATCTGCGCGGACAGCGGCTCGGTGATGACTCGGAAGTCCGTGGCCAGACGCAGGAAGCCGTTGATCACGGCGGGAAACAACGCCAGTCCAGCGGGATCCACGCGCAAATTGGTGAGGAGTTGGTACGCCGACTCATGACTGGCCTGCGCATCGAAGCGCGCATACATCAAGACATTGACGTCAACGGCGTGCATCGGCGCCATCGCGGAAGGACGCGCCCTCGTCGACCATCTCCCACACCGCCGACATGTCGTCGAGGTCGACGCCGGGACGCAAAGCAGTTCTCGACCGCGTCAGCGGCGGCAATATCTGAGCGGGTGCTGAGGAGTCCTCGAGATAGGCGCGCAGGGCGGCCTCCACCACCGATCCGACCGTGGCACCCCGACGGGCCGCCTCCGCCTTGGCCTGGCGGTAGACGGGGTCCGGAATCGTGAGGGTAGTGCGCACAACGTCACTTTAGCATCAAGATGACCGCATCAAGATGCTTCCCTTCTCAGGCCCACCGAGTCCTCTTCTGGGCCTGCGTAGTCTCGCCGCATGAGCACCGCGGCCGAGAAGTGGCGTGACGACCTGGCCTCTTGGGCCATCCCCGACGAGATCCGCGCGCAGGCGCCGCAGGACCCCTGGATCCACCCGGTCGCGCAGTTCCTCGCACCCGACGGCCCCATCCCCGACTCCCCCGCGCACCAGGCCGCGCGCGAGGCGCTGCCCGAGGGCGGATCGGTCCTGGACGTCGGATGCGGCGGCGGTCGCGCGGCACTGGCGCTCGTGCCGCCCGCCGGATTGCTCATCGGCGTCGATCACCAGCAGGGCATGCTCGATGCCTTCGCCGAGGCTGCGGCCAAGCGCGGCGTCGCGAGCGAGGGGATCCTCGGTGACTGGCCCGACGTCGCCGATCGCACGCCGATCGCCGACGTCGTCGTCTGCCATCACGTCGCCTACAACGTGTGGGAGTTGCCCACCTTCGTGCGCGCACTCACCGAGCACGCGCGCCGTCGCGTGGTGCTCGAACTGCCCGTGCGCCACCCGCTCACGTGGATGAACCCGCTCTGGAAGCAGTTCTGGGATCTCGACCGACCCGTCTCGCCCACGGCCGACGATGCCCTGCAGGTGATTCGCGATGCGGGCTACGACGCGCAGCTCGTCGAGTTCGACGACGTCACGCAGCGCATCCCGCTCGACCCGCGCGCGCAGGCGGAATCGGCCTGCATCCGACTGTGTCTGCCGGTGGATCGAGCCGACGAAGTCGCGTCCGCGGTGCAGGCCGCCGACGCGGGCATGCCGCGCCGGCTCGCGGCGATCTGGTGGGACGCCTAGTCCACTTCGGCGAGCATGAGGCCGTCCTGCGCCGCGACGATGTGGTCGCTTCCCAGCGATGACAGCACGGTGCCGGGCCGCTCAGACGTGACCGAATCCGCCACCACGCGCAGGCCTCGCACCGTGCGGCGCGCGCCGTCGATCGGCACCGTCACCGGCGTGCCCCCCATGGTGCAGGCCGTCCACCGGCACAGGAGCGTGCGCGTCGTCGCATCCCAGTCGAGTTCGCCGTCAGCAGGGGCGAAGAGCGGCAGGATCTCCACGTCTCCTTCCGGCTGCGCCCAGCCGGCCTCGCCCGACAGCACTCGCTCGACTGCAGCGTTGAGCGTCGGTCCCGTGGCGGCCTCCCACAGGCTGAAGACGTGCTCGGGAGTCGGCGTCGCATCCAGCGGCAGGGTGGTCACGGCGAGGACCTCGCCGGTGTCGTACTCCGTGGCCAGACGATGGACGGTGATGTCGATCTCGGGCTCCCCGCGGTAGATCGCCCACATCGGATTCGGTCCGCGGTAGTCCGGCAGGCGCCCCGGGTGGACGTTGAGCGCGGCGACGCGGGCGGCGGCTACCGTGCGTGCGTCGATGAGATGGGGAAAGGCCCACGACACGACGAGGTCCGGCTCCAGGGATTCCACCAGGGGTGCGACCTCGGCCGTGTGACGCGCCACCACCCCGGGGACCTCGAACGGCACCTGGTCGAGCACCGCCTTCCACATGTCCCCTCGCAGCGCCTCCCTGCCCTGCGTGGTCTCGAGCAGCACCAGCTCGTCTCCGCGTGAGGCCACCCAGTCGAGGAGGACCCGCGCCATGAAGGGTCGCCAGGTGATGAGGACGGTACGCACCCCCCGAGTGTGCCGCATGCGGCACGATCGCGGGGTGCGTCGAGACCAGCGCATCGGATTGCTCGTCATCGTCACGGGCGTCTTCATGCTGTCGCTCGACGTCACGATGCTCGACATCGTCCTGCCCGACATCGCCACGGCCATCGGCGCCGACCAGACGCAGATCTCCTGGATCGCCGACTGCTACAACGTCGCGCTGGCGGGCCTCATCCTGGTGGGAGCTGGTCTCGGTGGTCGCTTCGGCCAGCGCCGCGTCTACCTGATCGGCCTGGTGATCTTCGGCGTGGCAGGGCTAGCGGCAGCCGTCGTCTCCGACCCCGTCGCGCTCATCGCCGCGCGCACGGTGATGGGCATCGGCGCCGCCGGTCTCGCCGCTCCTGCCGTGGCGCTCACGGGCCTGATGTTCACGGGCGAGCAGCGCACGCGAGCGTTGGCCGCGTGGGCAGCCGCCAGCGGTCTCGGCCTGGGTGTCGGCCCGATCATCGGCGGCCTCATCATCAGCGTGGCCAACTGGCGATGGATCTTCCTCATCCTGGTGCCCTTCGTTGCCGTCATGTACGTCGTCGGTCGAGCGTCGCTCCCCGCGGGGACATCGGATGACCGCCCGCCCCTCGACATGGCGGGCGCCGTGCTCTCTGCTCTTGCGCTCATCCCCCTTGTCGCCGCGCTCCTGCAGGTCCCCGAGCTCGGCTGGTCCGACCCCTGGGTCCTCACCGGCATCGCCGCGGGCCTGATCCTGCTGGCCGCTTTCACCGTCAGGGAGACCCGGGCGCGCGCACCCATGATCGACGTACGCGTGCTGCGCATCCCTGCCGTGTCGGCCACTGCTCTCGCGCTGGCCGCGTCGTACGTCGGGTTCCTCGGACTGCAGTTCCTCGGCGCGATCCAGCTGCGCGGTGACTTCGACCTCGATCCCGTGCTGGCAGGTCTCGTGCTCACCCCCTGGGCCGTCCTCTACTGGATCGGTGCCCGAGTGGGGGCATCGCTCTCCGTGCGCCTCGGCGCCGGCACGGTCATCCTCAGTGGCCTGGTGATCCTCACCGCCTCGTGCGGGGTGCTCGCGCTCGTGTCGACGACCTCTCCGCTCTGGGTGGCGGTCGGCATGTCCCTGGCCGGAATCGGATGCGGCTTCATCACGCCGGTCGGTGTGAGCCTCATGCTGTCGTCGACTCCCGACGCACTGCTTCCCACGTCGTCGGGCCTGTCGATGGTGGTGCGCTACGGCGGTGGAGCCGTCGGACTGGCCGTCTGCGCATCTGCGGTGGCCGTCGGCATGAGCGCCCCGTGGGGCTATCTCGCCGCCGGTGCGCTGGTGTTGGTCCTGGGCCTGGGGACAGCCGGCTTCCTGCGTCGGGGCGCCGCGTCAGCACAGCTTGCGGCAGGCTGAGGGCATGGACCCACTCGACGGCCTCTCCCTGCCCAGCGTCGCCGTGCACGCGGGACGCACCGACCTCACCGATCTCGGGGTGCACGCCGTGCCGATCGACCTGTCGACGACCGCACCGCTGCCCGATGTCAGCGAGGCACGCGACATCCTCGACGAGCTCATCGAGGGCAAGCCGCTCCCCCACGGCGCGAGCACGATCTATCGCCGCGCGTGGAATCCCACGGTCGCGCGATTCGAGGAGGCCGTCGCCGCGCTCGAGGGCTACGTGCCCGGCGGATCGTCGCTCGACGTGGAGGGCATCGCCTTCGCCAGCGGCATGGCCGCGACGCACGTGGTCATCCTCAGCCGCGTCGCCGCGGGCAAGCCGCACGTCATCGCCGTGCGGCCGCTCTACGGCGGCACCGATGCGATCCTCGAGTCGGGCTTGCTCGGCACGCGCGTGACGTACGCCGCTCCCGACGAGATCGCTTCGCATGTCACTGACGACACCGGTCTCGTCGTGCTCGAGACACCGAGCAACCCGACGCTCGAGCTGCGCGACATCGCCGACATCGTGCGCCAGGCCGGCGACGTGCCCGTGATGATCGACAACACCTTCGCCTCGCCCGTGCTGCAGCAGCCCCTGCGCCACGGGGCGGCGTACTCAGTGCACAGCGCAACCAAGTACCTCGGCGGCCACGGCGACGCCATGGGCGGCGTCGTGGTGACGTCGCCCGAGCTCGCTCGCTCCCTGCGCCCCCTGCGCGTCGTCACCGGCGGCGTGATGGATCCCTTCACCGCCTACCTCATGCTCCGTGGCATCGGCACGCTGCCGATCCGCATGCGCGAGCAGCAGCGCGTCGCCGGGGAGATCGCCCGCTGGCTCGTGGACCAGCCCGCCGTCTCGCGCGTCTTCTATCCCGGTCTGCCCGGCGCCGACCCCACCGGCCTCATCGGCCGGCAGATGAGCGGACCGGGTGCGATGCTCGCCTTCGAGATGGCGGGGGGCTTCGAGGCCGCGGAGAAGGTCTGCGGTGCACTGCGTCTCATCACGCACGCGGTGTCGCTCGGCGGGATCGATACGCTCATCGAGCACCCGGCGTCGCTGACGCATCGCGTGGTCACGGAGTCGGCTCAGCCGCACGAGGCCGTGCTGCGGATCTCGGCGGGCCTGGAGGACCCGGGCGACCTCATCGCCGACCTCGCGCAGGCCCTCGATCGCGTGGGCTAGGCGCGCTGGCGCTTGCGAGCGTGCTTGGCCATCCGGTCGAGCGACACCTCGAAGGCCTTGCGCGCCACGGCACCGACCGGCTTGGAGAGGAATCCGGGAAGCAGCGGCACGCGGATGTCCTCGTCCCAGAGCACGGTGCAGGCCGCGTCGCCGACGGACTCGACGGCGAGATGCACATCGCCCGTCAGGACCGGGCCTATCTTGACGACGGTCACCGTGCGGGCATCGGAGTCCATGGCTTCGACGCGCATGCGGTCGGGCAGTGCGAGCGGACCGAGGCCGGTGGTCGCGACGAACGTCGTCCCGACTCCCCCGTCGCCTGCCTCGATCACCACGCGCGTCATCGGCACCCACTCGGCGTGACCGCGCCAGTCGACGAGCTCGTCGTAGGCAATGCGCCCGGGCAGGGGCAGGTGCTTACGCACCGTGAAGTGGACGCGTGCCATGTGACCTCCCGAGTTAGCCCTCCACGTTAACCCGCGCTCATCGATCTCGCCTCTCGAGCGAGGGTCGTCATGCCAGCAGCACCTGTCCGACCCAGCCGCCCTCGGGTGCGCCGGGCGGCAGCGCGAAGACCGCGGATCCGATCGGCTTGGTCCACTGGTTGAGCAGGTCGATGTCCGACAGCGCCTGCTGCACCGGCACGAACTGCGTCTCGAGGTCGGCGGCGTACGCCGTGAAGATGTGCCCGGCATCGGTGACGCCCATGGTGTCCTCGCCGAGGTCGTAGTTGTAACCGCGGCGCAGGAACTGCGGGCCTAAAACGCCACTCGGCCTGGCACGCCGGATGTGGGCGAAGTCGGAGATGACGGGGAATCCATTGGGGCCCAGTGCCTGCAGGTCCGGCTCATCGAACTCCCCCGTGCCCGTCAGCGGTGCCCCGGTGTCGAGGGTGCGGCCGATGGTCTGCTCGCGGTCGGGTCGATCGACGCGATCCCAGCGGTCGAGGTCCATGCGGATGCGGCGTACCGCGAGCATCGTGCCCCCGGCGAACCATGACGGCGGCCCGTCGCTCCAGACGAGTGCGTCGAAGTCCTCGGGGCTGCGTGGGTTGACGGTGCCGTCGACCTGGCCGAGGAGATTGCGCGGCGTGGTGCCCGGCTCGGCAGATCCGCGGGCGTTGAGGAATCCGTCCTGCCGCCACCGAGCGGAGACGAACGCGCGTGCGTCCTTCCACAGCATGCGCTGCGCATGCGACACGGTGATGGGGTCGTCGGCGCATACCTGAATGAGGAGATCGCCCCCCGACCACCTGTCCTCGAGCGCGTCGATCTCGAAGCCCGGCAGCTGGCGCAGCCAGGGCGGCCGCTGGTCGGCAAGGCCCAACCGGTCGAAGAACGCCGGGCCGAAGCCGAAGGTGACCGTCAGCCTCGATGCGGCGGCTGCGAGCTCGGGCTCGGTGTCGCCGAGCGCCGGGCGCCCCTGGGTGAGGCGCGCCGCATCGTCGGAGAGCAGCCGCATCATGCGGGCCGCATCCTCGCGCGTCACCCCTGGGCGCAGGTCGTACGCGGCGAATACCGCGTACGCCTGCGCCGGAGTGGCGACTCCTGACTGATGAGCGCCGTAGAACGGCTCGACCTGCGCGCCGGCCACGGGCTCCGCGGACTGGCTCGCGGCGACCGCGGTCGCTCCTGCGGCCCCGACGGCGATGCCACCCACGCCGAGCGCCGCACCGGTGACGAACTGTCGTCGCGAGATGGTCATCGTCAGCCCATCGACGGGGACATCGATGGCGTCGGCTCGTAGGACTCGTTGCCGCCGGCGAAGTCCTTGGCCACGGTCGTGTAGGTGAGGGTGTCGCCGTTGCTCAGAGTGAGCGTGATGGGGACGTCCTGGCCCGGGGCGATGGCACCGGTCAGGCCCATGAGCATGACGTGATTGCCGCCAGGCTCGAGGGCGAGCGAGCCACCTGCCGGGATGACGAAGCCTCCCGGCTTCGGCTGCATGACCATCTCCCCGTCCACCATGGTGGTCTCGTGGAGCTCGACGATGCCCGCGACGGGGCTCGAGGCTCCTGTGACGGTGATGTCGGCAGCGGTTCCGTTGACAACCGTGCCGAAGGAGCCGGTCATCGGACCGTCGGTCGCCTTCGTCCAGGAGTCATTGACGGCAAGGGCGCCATCGCTGGAGCCGCCGCAGGCGGCGAGGCCCGCGGCGGCAAGGGTGAGTGCAGCGCCGGTCAGCATGACGCGGCGGAAGACGTGCGTGCGTGACATGTGAAGCCTTTCGTGTGAGCGGGGTGGCGGCAAGCCGCCGGAGATGCGATTCACACGAAGGCAGGCGGACCTCTCCTCACGACGACGTGGCGCAGGGTCGATCCGAAGACAGGGAAAGGCTTGCCCGCAGGGACGGGCGCGCGCCAGGGAGCAAGGCTCGTGCGCGGCGCGAGCACAGAGACGAGTCTCAGGAGGATTCCGGCGAGTGGTGCGGCGACGGCGGCAACGATGACGAACGCCGCAAAGGACAGAGCGTGCATGCCCGCCATGGCGGCCCCGCCATCCACAAGGTGCATGACCGCGTCATCGAGTGCACCGGTGCCCGCCTGGCCGGGCATGCCGTGAGCGCGGGCCCCCACGTGGGCCTGACCCGCGAGGGGGGCGAGGAGCAGATGGCCGCCCACCTGAGCGAAAGCGCCCAACGAGACCAGCGCCCATATCGGCGCACGAAGTTCGACGGCCGCAGCGAAGATCAGAGCTGCGGCGCCCGCAAGGATCCCTGCGCCCACGATGGCGAATCCGCCGCCACCCGCCGCCAAAATGATGACTTCCCGCCGGAAACCGCTGGTCGGGCACTCGACCTCGAAATCCGAGGAATCCGGAATCCTGATAAAATGGGCGGGACCACTAATAACTACCATGGGACCACTAAGT
>JAPOKX010000064.1 GCA_029977425.1 Actinomycetota bacterium | reverse complement strand
GGTAGGCGTAGGCGTAGGGGTAGGGGTAGGGGTAGGGATAGGGGTAGGGGTAGGGGTAGAGGTAGGGTCAGGGTCAGTCCCACGTGCTCGCGCACCTCCGTGAGGCGCGCGCGCTGCTCGGCCTGCTCAGGCTTAGGGTTAGGTTTAGGGTTAGGCTTAGGCTTAGGTTTAGCTTACCCCCAGCCCTAATCCTTACCCCAACCCTAACCCCGAGCCCGAGCCCGAACCCTAACCAGGTGCCCGGCGTGAACGCCACGGACGCCACCGAGCGCCTGCGCCAGCACGATCGTCGAGATCGCCAGGATCGCCGCGACGACGATGACCATCGCGACCATGAGCGTCTTGGCGAGGAAGACGGGTGTGCGGCGCGGGAAGGTCGACAGAGTGATGCGGATGAGTCCGTGTCGGTACTCCTGACCGAAGGCAGCCGCACCGATCGCGCACAGGACCGCTGCGGTGAGCGGCAGGAAGCCGGCCAGCCCGCCGGTGCCTGCGTCGTCGGGCGGGCCACCGGCGTCCGGGCCGAGACTGCCGACCAACCAGGAGACGAAGAGCGCGAGGCCTGCGGGCACGAGCATCGCCATGCCGATGAGTGCCCAGGTCGAGCGCACGGTGCTGATGCGCACCCATTCGTAGCGAAGCGCGCCGGTCATGATGCCTCCCCGAACGCGAACTGCTGACCGTCTCCCGTGAGCTGCATAAACGTCTCCTCGAGGCTCGCCTTGCGCGTCGCGAGCTCGAGCACGGCGACCCCACCATCGAAGGCAAGCCTGCCGATCTCGTCGGTGGTGAGCCCCGTGACCCCCAGCGACTGGCCCTCCTCGACAACGGTGCCGCCCGCAGCACGCAGGAGGGACGCGAGGCGTGCCGGGTCGGTGCAGCGGACGACGACATCGCTGCGCTGCGAGACCAGCTCGTCGACGGTGCCGTCTGCGACCAGGCGCCCGCGAGCGATCACGACGATGTGGTCGGCCATCAACTGCATCTCCGATAGGAGGTGACTCGACACGAGGACCGCGCGGCCCTCGGCGGCATAGTGGCGGAGGAACTCTCGCAGCCACTGGATCGACTGCGGGTCGAGTCCGTTGGCCGGCTCGTCGAGCATGAGCGCGTGCGGTTCGGCGAGCACGGCACCAGCGAGCCCGAGGCGCTGAGCCATGCCCAGGGAGAAGGACTTGGGGCGCTCGTCGGCGACCTCGGTGAGTCCCACCATGGCGAGGACTTCGTCGATGCGGGACTCCGGGAGCTTCGCTTCCGTGCCGAGCATGCGCAGGTGATCGCGTGCCGTGCGCCCCGGCAGGAAGGGGCGTGCGTCCAGGTGCGTGCCCACGACACGGCTGGGATGCGCGTGATCGCGGAGGGGCTTGCCATCGAAGACGGTGCGCCCCTCCCCGCGGTCCAGGCCCAGCATGAGGCGCATGGTGGTGGACTTGCCGGCGCCGTTCGGGCCGAGGAATCCCGTCACGACGCCGTCGGGGACGGTGAACGACAGGTCGTCGACCGCGCGGACGCTTCCGAAGGACTTGCCCAGATGCTCGACGAGGATGGCCACGCCCGGGACACTACCCGCGCCGAGCGCAGGGGGCGTCGCGTCGTCCCCAGGCCGCACCCGCGTCCTCGGTTAGCACTCGTTGGTGGCGAGTGCTAGTCTGGAGTCCCCCCAAGGAGGTCCGAGTGCCCACGTACCAGTACGCGTGCACCGCCTGCGGTCACGAACTCGAGGCGGTCCAGTCCTTCAGCGACGACCCGCTGACCGCGTGCCCTGACTGCGGCGGGAACCTGCGCAAGCTCTTCGGCAACGTCGGCGTCGTCTTCAAGGGCTCCGGCTTCTACCGCAACGACTCGCGCTCCTCCGGCTCCTCCTCCACCGCGGCGAGTGACGGCTCCGCGAAGAAGTCCGACGCCGCCTCCTCATCGCCTTCTTCCGGGACGGGCACGTCGTCCAGCACGACGTCGAGCACGTCGTCGAGTTCGTCGAGCTCCGCCACGTCGTCCTCCAGTTCCTGACATTCACCGACGCGGGCGCGCCCCGTTCCGCTCCTGTGGATGACGCGCGACGCCGGCGCCCGCATGCGCCTAGCGTCGGCGCGTGAACTCCGCGCGACTCTTCGTCTATCGATTCCGGCGTCCGCTGGCTGCCGCGAGCGCGGCGCTCGCCGTGCTGCTCCTCGCCGCGAGCCTGCGCCCCGCATCGGCCGACCTGGTGGACGTGATCGTCGCCGCGAGCGACCTGCCGCCGGGAGCCACTCTCAGCGCACAGGACCTCTCGGTCGCTGCCCTGCCGTCCGGCTACCTCCCTCCCGGAGCGGTCATGACCGCGGAGGCCGCAGTCGGACGGACGATCGCGGGCGCGATATCCGCGGGCGAGCCCCTCACCCAAAGTCGTCTGGTTGCCACGGGCCCGCGAGAGGACGGCCTCCACACCGTGCCGGTGCGCCTGGCGGACGCGGAGGCCGCCGCGCTGCTGGCCCCGGGATCGGTCATCGACCTCGTCCTGGCTTCGCGTGACAGCGCGGCTCGCGTCGTCGCCGAAGGAGTCCACGTGGTCACCGTCCCTCAGCGGCCCGCCTCGACGGGGCTCGGAGGGGCATCGCGCACCGCGGGTAGTCTCATCGTCGTCGCGACGGACCGCCGCACGGCAGTCGTGCTCGCGGCCGCGAGCACCCAATCCGGGCTCGGGGTCGTCCTGCGCTGACGCGGCAACATCACCGGGAGGAATGCGCGCATGATCAAGGGATTCAAGGAGTTCGTCTTCCGCGGGAACGTCATCGACCTCGCGGTCGCTGTCGCGGTCGGCACGGCGCTGGCCGCTCTCGTCGCGGCGGTCACGCAGGCATTGATCGAGCCGATCGTCGGGTGGATCCTGAGCCTCATCGGCGGGTCCGACGGGATCGGCGGCACGATCACCCTCGCTGAGGGCTACGAGCTCAACTTCGCGCTCCTCATCGGCGCGGTGATCACCTTCTTCGTCACGCTCGCCGCGCTCTACCTCTTCTTCGTCGCACCGATGAACAAGTACCGGGCGATGACGGGCCAGGGCGAGGTGGACACGCGTCCTGCTGACGTCAAGCTGCTCGAGGAGATCCGCGACCTCCTCCAGCAGCAGGCCGGCGGAGCGAAGTCCAGCGACTGAGACTCACCCGTGATGGGGCGGCCGCTGCTCCAGGTAGTGGCGGTCGTCGTAGGCATCGACGCCCTCGTCGCTCGTGATGTCGGGCAGCAGCCCGCTCGATGACGCCCGTGCCTTCGTGGCGCCCGCCGCGACGAGCGCGTCGGCGATCGCCCGGCCGAGCAGGTCGATGTCTGCGTCGTCGATGACGAAGGGCGGCGAGACCTGGAGTGCGCCCGAGGCGAGATTGCGCGTGAGCACGCCGCGCTCGCGCAGTCCCGCGAGCACGCGCGCCGGCACGCCCGTCGACTTCGCCTCGGTCGAGTAGTCCACCGCAGCCAGGAGGCCGACACCGGCACGCACCTCGCTCACGACGTCATAGGCGGCGAGCGGGAGGAGTGCTGCCGCGAGCTGATGCTGCAGCCGATCGACGCGCGCGACGAGGCTCTCCTCCTCCACGATGTCGAGGTTCGCCAGCGCAACGGCACACGCGGTGGCATGCGCGGAGTAGGTGTAGCCATGCCGCCACATCACCGGCACGGCCCCGGGCGTCCAGAAGGGCTCGGCGACGCGCCCCGCCACGATCACCGCGCCCAGCGGGATGTAGCCCGAGGTGATGCCCTTGGCGGTGAGCATGACGTCGGGATCGAGGGCCCAGCGCTCACTCGCGAACATCGCGCCTGCCCGGCCGTAGCCGGAGATGACCTCGTCGGCCACGAAGAGGACCCCGTGGCTGCGGCAGGTCTCCCGCACGCGCGCGAGGTAGTCGCCCGGAGGTGCATAGACGCCTCCCGCGCCGATGATCGGCTCGCAGAAGAACGCTGCGATGTCGGACCGGCTCGACAGGAGCGACTCGAGTGCGTCGGCGTCGTCCCAGGGCACCTGCACCACCGCGGGATCGAGGTCGCCATGCCCTGCCCGATTGGCCTCGATGCCCGCCAGGCTCGTCCCGGCCAGGTGCATGCCGTGATACGCGTGCTCGCGCGTGACGATCACGGTGCGCTCAGACTGACCGAGCTCCGCCCAGTAGCGGCGGACCAGCTTCACTGCCGTGTCGACGGAGTCGCTTCCCCCGCTCGTGAGGAAGACGCGTGCATCGTGCAGTGGAGCCATCGCTGCGAGGCGCTCCGCCAGGTCGAGCGCCGGCCGCGTCGCCAGGTCGCCGAACGCGGAATAGGAGGCGAGTCGGCGCATCTGCGCCGCCGCCGCATCCGCGAGCGCTTCCCGCCCGTGGCCCACATTGCAGTACCACAGTCCGGCAGACGCATCGAGATAGCGACGCCCCTGCTCATCGACGACGTACGCGCCCTCGCCCCGGTCGATGACCATCTCGCCCACGGTCGAGACCGCGGCCATGTCGGCGAAGGGATGCCACAGGCGCGTGCCCGGCTCCCGAGCGGCTCTCGCGTCCTCCACGGGCGCAGGCTAGCGTGACGTCCGTGCGCATCATCCTCCTCGGAGCCACCGGCTACACCGGTCGCCTCACGGCAGAGGCCATGGTGCGTGCCGGTCTCGCCCCGGTGCTGGCCGGCCGCAGGCACGACGCTGTCGCACGCCTCGCCGACCGCCTCGCGCCCCTGGCGCCGCAGCCGTCGTCGGAGCCGGGAATCGCCGTCGCTGACGCGGGCGATCCCGGGTCGGTGAGACGCCTCATCGAGTCCGCCGACGACGTCCTGGTGTCGACCGTGGGGCCCTTCGTCGAGTGGGGCGACACCGCCGTCGAGGCCGCGGTCGACGCCGGTGCGGCCTACCTCGACTCGACCGGGGAGCCGCCCTTCATCCGTCGCGTCTTCGAGGACTTCGGGCCGCGCGCGGCCGCGACGGGAGCGCGGCTCATCACCGCGTTCGGCTACGACTACGTGCCGGGCAACCTCGCGGGCGCGCTGGCCCTGCGCCGCTGCCGCCGCGCCGGACGTCCCGCGACTCGACTCGACATCGGCTACTTCATCGAGGGCTCCTTCGGGATCAGCTCCGGCACGCGCGCGAGCGCAGCGGGGGTGCTCCTCGCGCCCAGCTACGCCCGTCGCGGGGGCGCACTCGTCGAACGCCGTGCGTCGGGAGGGCGCACCCGCGCGTTCGACCTCGGCCGCGGGAGATCGTGGAAGGGACTCCCGGTTGCCGGCTCGGAGCACCTCGCCCTCCCCCTGTCCGATCCCGACGTCGCCGACATCGAGGTGTGGCTGGGCTGGGCGGGCAAGTGGACCCCTGCAGCCGCGTACGCCGGCACTGCCCTGGGCGCGGTCGCTGCCGTGCCCGGCGCCGGTGATCGCGCGATGCGGGCACTGCGCCAGCGACTCGGGCGCACCACCGGAGAGGGCCCGGACGCAGCGAGCCGCGCCTCAGCCCGCACGGTGGTGCAGGCCGAGGCCTTCGACGCCGTCGGGCGGCCGCTCACCACCGTGCGCCTCGAGGGACCGTCGCCGTACGACCTCACCGCGGAGCTGCTCGCCTGGGGCGCCGCCATGGCGGCCACGCATGCGATCGCACCCGGAGCGCACGGACCCGTGGACGCCTTCGGGCTGGACGCCCTCGAGCGCGGCTGTGCGGACATGGGACTCGTCGCGGTCGCCTAGTGCTACCCGAGGGCGCTGTCTGAGATGGACGAGACCGAGCTGACCGAGCGGGAGTGGCGCGAGCGCGCCGCCGCGCATGCCGCGCGCGTGGCACCGTGGGTCCAGCCGCGCCTCGACCGGCGGCGTCGCGGGCTGAGCCACCCCGTCGACGACTTCCTCTTCGACTACTACTCCTGGCGTCCCGGTCAACTCGCCCGATGGCACCCGGGGGTCGGCATGCTCCTCACCGGTGACGTCACCGAGTTCCGCGACCTGCGCGGCTATCGCGTCGATGACTTGGGTGCTCGCATGGACCCCTCCAGCGTGCCCGTCGACGTCCTGCGGACGACCCTGCGCCTGCTCGAGGCGACGGACGCGAGGACACCCTCCTTCGGATGCTTCGGCCGGCACGAGTGGGCCATGGTCTATCGGCAAGCGCGCGGCGAGGTCCGCCATGCGGCGTGGCCTCTCCGACTCTCGCCCGCAGATATTGCCGCGGTCGTGGAGTCCACCCCCCTGCGCTGCACCCACTTCGACGCGTTTCGCTTCTACACGTCGCAGGCGCGTCCCCTCAACGTCGTGCAGCCCACGCGCGCCACCCAGGCCGACCTGGAGCAGCCGGGCTGCCTGCACGCCACGATGGATCTCTACAAGTGGTGCTTCCGCGCCTACCCCGCAGTCGGCTCCGATCTCACTGCGGACTGCTTCGCCCTCGCGCGCGAGGTGCGTGCCGTGGACATGCGCGCCTCGCCCTACGACTTCGAGGAACTCGGCTACGCGCCGATCCCGATCGAGACCTCCGAGGGCCGCGCGGAGTACGTCGAGCACCAGCGCGACTTCGCTGCACGCGGCGCACCGCTGCGCCGGCGCCTTCTGGAGGACATCCGCGCGGCGCTGGGCGCCGCACGGGGGGCGGAGGTGACGACGTGACCGGCCAGGCGGGCGCGGCGCTGCTGCGCCTGGCCGCATTCGGTGTCGCCGCGGTGCTCGTCGGCGTCGTGCTCGCGGTGTTCGCCGCGGGTGCATCCACGCCTGATGAGACCGCCGGCATCGCGACCCTGCAGACGGCCGTGTTCTTCTTCGGGCCCATCGCAGCGATCGCGACCCTTGCCTTCATCGTCGTGCTGGCCCTCACACGCCCCGCGTCGCTTGCGCTGCGGCGCCGAGCCGCACGCGTCGTCGCCGTGGTCTACGCCGTGATCGCCGCGGGCATCGCGGCACTGCTGTCATCCATGTGGTGGGGCCTGCTGGGCGGCATCGCCTCGGCTGTCGCCGCGGCACTGGCCTGGTGGCTTCTCGGCCGGCCCGAAGCGCCGACGCACCCGTCAGCCGACTAGGACGTCGGGTAGGGCACGCCCGCTGCGTCGAACTCCGCGAGGATCTCCTCGTAGCGCGCATCGATGCGCGCCGCCGTCGCTTCGTCGTAGTCGCGCCTCCACCGACCGATGTGCGCCTGCTGGGGCAGGACGTTGGCGTCGAACCACTGCGTGAGCCGCCGGTCCGGTCCGACGCCGATCCCCTCGAGCAGTGCCGCCAGCGTGGCGTCGCGATCCGTGACGGTCAACTCGTGCAGATCCACGCGCAGGAACCGCCCGGGAAGGCATGCCTCCTCGGCGCGGTGGGCGTCGATCATGCGCTCCCGCCACTCCTCGAGGGCCGTGAACACATCGGTCGGCCCGAAAGGCTTGGAGACGAAGGACGCGGCCACGTCTCGCCCATCGCGCATCATGTGAACGACGACGCCGTCGGGGAAGAGGGCGAGCACCCGATCCGCCGCGCGGGCATTGGCCGGGGTCGTGTCGACCCACCGTGCCTTGCCCTCTCCCCGGGACTGGGCATCGGCCCACTTCCCCGAGGACACGATCGACTCCGCGAAGTGGCGCGAGGCACGGGCAGGGTCCTCCGCGAAGGCAGCGACGTACTCCTCGCACGCGGCGCGCATCGCCTGCTCGTCGAGGCGGCGGAAGAGTCCCGAGCGCGCGCCCGAGGGCTTGATGCGCACGTACCAGTGCTCCCACAGCGCATCCACCACCTGCTGGGGAGTCGCCAGGCCCGCGTAGGCATCGGCCACGCCTCCGCGCGAGGCAATGAACCGCAGCTCGCGCGGGTTGGTCGCGCGCAGGTCGTGATGCCGGCCGAGGAGGCGCCCGGCGATCGTGGTGCCGCTGCGCCCGGTGCCCCCCACGAAGACGGGTCGGTCGGGCACGAGCCACCCGGTCATGGGCGCGGGCTCACTTGCGCTTGCGGTTGGCGCGCTCCGCGCGACGACGCTCGGCGCGGCTGGCATTGGGATCGACCTCGATCTCCTCGCCGTCCGCCTGCAAGGTCTCGCGCGCCACTCCGCCGTCGGCCGAGGGAGCGGAGTACTCGAGCAGTTGCGGGCGGGAGGGCCCCAGCCCCTTGGCCGTGATCTCCGGGGCCGCCTTGGCTGCCTTCGCCGCGGTGGCCGCGGCCGCAATGGCCTGCACCGCAGCCGTCGCGGGGGCCTCGGTGACAGCGGCCGCCGCCTGTGCTGCCTCCTCGCTCACGGTCGGAGGCGCCTGCACCTCGACGTGGAACAGGTAGCCGACCGTCTCCTCCTTGATCGCCTCCATCATGGCGTTGAAGAGCTCGTATCCCTCGCGCTGGTACTCGATGAGCGGATCGCGCTGTGCCATCGCGCGCAGGCCGATGCCATCACGCAGGTAGTCCATCTCGTAGAGATGCTCGCGCCACTTGCGATCGAGCACGGAGAGGATGACGCGACGCTCGAGCTCGCGCGTGACCTCTTCGCCGAGCTCCGCCTCGCGCCGGTCGTAGGCGAGGTGGATGTCGTTGGTGAGCTCCTCGGTGAGGAACTCCGCCGAAAGGCCCGCCCGCCCGGAACCGGACTGCTCCTCGAGCTCCTCGATGGTGATGCCCACGGGGTAGAGCTGCTTGAGCGCGGTCCACAGCTGGTCGAGATCCCAGTCCTCGGGGTAGCCCTCCGCCGTGGCGGACACGACGTAGCCCGCGACGACGTCGTCGAGGAAGCTGCGCACCTGCTCGTGGATGTCCGCGCCCTCGAGCACCTGCTTGCGCTCGTCGTAGATCACGAGGCGCTGGCGATTGAGCACGTCGTCGTACTTGAGGACGTCCTTGCGGATCTCGAAGTTCTGGGCCTCCACCGCCGTCTGGGCGGAGCGGATGGCGTTGGTCACCATCTTGGCCTCGATCGGGACGTCGTCGGGGACGTTGAAGCGGCGCAGGAAGGCATCGACCATCTCCGCCTTGAACAGGCGCATGAGGTCGTCCTCGAGGGACAGGTAGAAGCGGGTCTCGCCCGGGTCTCCCTGGCGACCCGATCGGCCTCGCAGCTGGTTGTCGATGCGGCGCGACTCGTGCCGCTCCGTGCCCAGGACGTAGAGGCCGCCGAGCGCGATGACCTCCTCGTGCTCTGCGGCGACCGACGCCTCGGCGGCGGCGAGGGCCTCGGGCCACGCCTTCTCGTAGGCCTCGGGATCCTCCACCGGATCGAGCCCGCGGCGCTCGAGCTCCTGCGCCGCGCGAAACTCGGTGTTGCCACCCAGCATGATGTCGGTGCCACGGCCCGCCATGTTGGTGGCGACGGTGACCGCTCCCTTGCGCCCCGCCTCCGCGATGATCGAGGCCTCACGCTCGTGGTTCTTGGCGTTGAGCACCTCGTGCGGAACACCGTTCTTCTTCAATTCATTTGACAGGTGCTCGGACTTCTCCACGCTTGTTGT
>JAPOKX010000063.1 GCA_029977425.1 Actinomycetota bacterium | reverse complement strand
TGCAGCATGCCGAGGTTGCCCTCGCCGTCGATGGGCTGCTCGAGATCGGTCCACCCCGCGCCCTGCAGGTAGAGCAGGCCGTTGACGGCCTCCGCGTGGTGGGCCAGGGTCACGTATTCGATCTGCGGCATCGGACCATGGTGCCCTACGCGCGGGGAGGGTGACTAGGCGAGGGCGGTCAGCCGCCCGAGAGCCTCGCGCAGCACCTCCGGCCGCTTGCAGTAGGCCCAGCGCAGTGCGCGCTCGCCGACCCCTGCGTGATCGCAGAAGACCTGCAGCGGGATGGCGACCACGCCGGCGCGATGGGGCAGCTCACGCGCCGCGGTGAGCGCATCGGGGTAGTCCGAGAGCGGACCGAGGTCGGTGGTGAGGAAGTAGGTGCCCTCGGACTCGACGGCATGGAAGCCGAGCTCGCGCAGGCCGCTGGTGAGGATGTCGCGCTGCTCCTGCAACCCGTGGCGGAAGTCCTCGAAGTAAGAGTCGGGCATGCGCAGTGCATGCGCGATCGCGTACTGGAAGGGGCCGCCCGAGACGAAGGACAGGTGCTGCCGCACGGCGCGCACCGCGCGGATGAGGTCGGTCGGCCCGGTTGCCCAGCCGACTTTCCATCCGGTGAAGGAGAAGGACTTGCCCGCGCTGCCGATCGTCACGGTGCGCTCGGCCATGCCCGGCAGCGTGGCGATGGGCACGTGCGGGTGGCCGTCGTACCAGAGATGCTCGTAGGCCTCGTCAGAGATGACGATGAGATCGCGCTCGATGGCGAGGTCGGCGATCGCCTGCAGCTCCTCGGGCGTGAAGACGACACCGGTCGGATTGTGCGGGGTGTTGAGCAGGAGAAGCCGGGTGCGGTCGGTGATGGCCGCGCGCAGGGCGTCGATGTCGGGCCGGAACGCCGGCGGCCGCAGCGGCACGCTCACCCGAGTGGCGTTGGCCAGCGCAATGCCGACGGCGTAGATGTCGAACCACGGCTCGAAGACGACAACCTCGTCGCCCGTGTCGCACAGGGCGAGAAGCGCGGACTGGATGGCCTCGGAGGCGCCGGTCGTGACGACCACATCGGTCGCGGGGTCGACGCGCAGGCCGTAGAAGCGCTCCTGATGCTCGGCGATCGCCGCGCGCAGGTCGGGCAGCCCGTGCACGGGCGGGTATTGGTTTCCCTTGCCCTCGGCGATGGCCGCGCGCGCCACCATCTTGATCTCGTCGGGCCCGTCGGTGTCGGGGAAGCCTTGGCCGAGGTTGATCGCGCCTGTCTCGGCGGCGATGGTCGACATCTCGCCGAAGATGGAGGTGGCGAACGGCTCCATCCGCGGCACGAGCGTGTGTCTCATCTCAGCCCCAGCGCAGGATCACGTTGCTGTAGGGCACCGGATCGCCGGTGTGCACGATCCCGAGGCACCGACCCACCTCGGCCTTGAAGTCCGCATGCGCGATCCACTCGACGGGCAGGTCGCCGAGGTGCGACAGGTAGTCCGCCTGGGTGGCCGCATCGACATGCTGGCGGAATTCCTCCGCCATGACGACGCTGCTCACCTCGTGCTCGGCCAGGATGAGATCGACGAGGTCGGGGATGGTCGGCAGTCCGCGACGCACGATGAGGTCGACGGTCTCGACGTCGGGGTACGACGGGAACGGCGCGTCGAGCACCGCGATCGCATTGGCGTGCCGGAAGCGGGCGAGCAGCGAGGCGAGCTGCGGATGCCAGATCACGTGTCCTCCAGGGGGTGAGCTGCGACCAGTCTGTCGATGGCGTCCGCCGAGGGAAGCGACGGGGCCGCCCCTGCAACGGTGGTCGCAAGAGCACCCGCGGCGCTGGCACGGCGCAGCGCGTCCTCCCAGGGGAGGTCTCGGGCCAACGAGGCTGCGAGCACCCCGCAGAAGGCATCGCCCGCGGCGACGGTGTCGATCGGTGTCACGGGATAGGCCGGCGTGTGACCCTCGCCCTCGGGGGTCGACCACACCGCGCCGTCGGCACCGAGCGTGACGATCGCGCTGCCCGCGCCCAGGTCACGCAAGGCACGGGCGGCGGCGTACGCCGGCTCGATGCCATCGACTGACCGCTGCGCGATGAGGCTGGCTTCGTATTCGTTGGCGACGACGATGTCGGTGACGTCCAGGATTCCCTGGGGAAGGCCCTCCGCGGGCACGGGCGCGGTGTTGAGGATCGTGCGCATGCCCTCGGATCGCGCGGCGCGCAGGGCGCCCAGCACCGCGACCGGGGGCACCTCGAGCGGTGCGAGTGCGATACGCGCGGGGGCGAGGCGCGACACCTCTGCGGAGGTGTAGTCGGAGGTGAGCCAGCCGTTGGCACCGGGGACGACCACGATGCGGTTGGCACCGCGGGCATCGACCTCGATGAGCGCCGTGCCGCTGGGACCTTCGACGACCGACACGGCGGTCAGGTCGATTCCCTCATGGCCGAGTTCGCGCAGCATCCAGGCGCCACCGTCGTCGCTGCCGACGGCGCCCACGAGCGCGACATCGCCTCCCGCCCGCCTGGCTGCGAGGGCCTGATTCAGGCCCTTCCCCCCGAGGTGACGCTCGAGGGCGTGACCCGTGACGGTCTCGCCGGTGTCGGGCATGCGGGCCACGCGCACGACCAGATCGACGTTGAGACTGCCGATGCAGACGACCGCGGACACGGAAGGGAGGCTAGCGCGGCAGGATGTGCCCATGCGTCGCGTCGTCGGGATCGACCTGGGGACCCAGTCGGTCAAGGTCGCCGTGGTCGCCGCCGACGGAGAAGTCCTCTCCTCGGCCGTGCGTCCCTATGCCGTCGACTCCCGTCAGTCGGGCTGGGCGGAGACCGACCCGCAGGCGTGGCTTGCTGCCGCACTCGACGCCGCGCGCGAAGCACTTGCTAGCGGCGATGCTCCGCCTGATGCGATCGGCCTGAGCGGCCAGATGCACGGTGTCGTGCTGTGCGATGCCGATGGCACTCCCGTGCGTCCGGCGATCACGTGGGCCGACACGCGCAGCGCCCCGCAGGCACGTCGCATCGCGCAGGACCTCGGCCGCGCGGAGCTGGCGCGCCTCGGCTCGGCCCCCTTCCCCGGCTTCGCGGGCGTGACGCTCGCGTGGCTTGCCGAGCACGAGCCCGATGCGCTGGCGCGCGCGCGATGGGCCCTGCAGCCGAAGGACTGGCTGCGGCTGCAGCTCACCGGCGAGGTGGCGACCGACCCCTCCGACGCGAGCGGCACGCTGCTCTACGACCTCGTCGCGGGCGCCTGGAGCCCCGCGGCGTTGCAGGCCTGCGACGTGCGTGCCGACCTGCTCGCGCCCGTCCTCGCCTCCGACGCCGTGGCGGGCACGGTGCGCCTCACGGATTCGCCGCTGTCCGGTCTCCCGGTGGCGACCGGCGGTGCCGATGCGGCCTGCGGCATTCACGGGCTCGGTCTTGCGCCCGGTTCCGGTGCGCTCGCACTCGGCACCGGGGCGCAGTTGAGCAGCGTCATCGCGAGCCCCGACCCCGATGACACGCTGCGCACGCACACCTTCGCGGCCGTGGGCCCCATCGGGGCGGCGTACTACCGTCTCGCCGCCGTGCAGAGCGGTGGCCTTGCACTCGAGCGCGCACTCGCGTGGCTCGGCGCCAGCATCGATGAGGCGCAGGCCGCGCTCGCGTCGGGGCTGCGCGCCGACGACCCGATCTTCCTGCCCTTCGTCGCGGGCGAGCGCAGTCCCTATCTCGATCCGGATCTGCGCGCGTCCTGGCAGGGGCTCTCGCTCGCGACGACGCGCGAGGCGATGCTGCGCTCGGTGCTCGAGGGCATGGCATACGCCGTCGCGGCTGCGTACGACGCGATCGTCGAGTCGGGCGCCTCCCCCGCAGCCCCGCTCACCACGCTGGGCGGCGGCAGTCGCGATGCGGCGTACGTCGCCTTGCTCGCCGACGCGCTCGGCATCGCCCTGCGTCCCTCGTCGGTGGCCGATGCCACCGTCGTGGGCGCGACGCGCCTGGCCATGACCGCACTGGGTGATGCGATGCCGCCCGTGGCGATCGCGACGCATGGCATCGTGGAGTCGGGCATCGTGGTGCCCGCGGGCGACTGGCTCGTAGCCGAGCGACGGGATCGCTGGCGGGCCGCGGTGGAGTCGGCGCGACAGGGGAGTGAGGGCGCATGAGGATCGTCATCGGCAGCGACCACGCCGGGTTCGAGCTCAAAGAGGCCCTGCGGCAGTGGCTGCATGCCGCGGGCCACGAGGTCATCGACGTGGGCACCGACTCGGATGCCTCCTGCGACTACCCCGTCTTCGGCGCGGCGGTCGCACGCGAGGTGGCAGCCGGGGATGCCGACCGTGGCGTCGCCGTGTGCGGCAGCGGCCTGGGCATCTGCATGGCGGCCAACAAGATCCCCGGCGTACGCGCCGCCGTGCTGCGCACCGCGGAGGACGCGGAGATGAGCCGGCGCCATAACGACGCCAACGTCGCCTGCTTCGGCGGACGTGTCACGGCGGTGGCCGAAGCAGAGCTCGCGCTCGGTGTCTTCCTCGGCACCGACTTCGAAGGCGGCCGCCATGAGCGCCGCGTCGACCTGCTCGCCGAACTCGACGCCGAGGGCCGGTGAGGAACTAGGGCAGGTCGACGAGCACCTTCGCCGGCGTCCTCGACTGCACGGCGTCATGGGCCGCCGCGATGTCGGCCAGCGGGAAGCGCACCACGGGCAGTGGCGTGAGGTCCCCGGCTCCGAGTGCGGCGGTCACCTCAGCGATGCCAGCGGCGAGGAGCGCGGGTGGGAATCCGTAGACGAGGACGAAACGCAGAGTCGCATTGCGCGTCATGAGGGTGCGCACCGACAGCGTGGGATCGGCGGCATCCGCGGCGTAGGTGACGATCACGCCGCCGGGGACCATCACGGCCACGTCGAGGTCGAGATTGCGCGTGAGGTCGACCTCGATGATCCGGTCTACGCCTGCGCGGGCGGCCGACTTGATCGCGTCGATCGCACCCTCAGCGGTGTAGTCGACCACGACGTGCGCGCCGGCCTCAGCGGCGATCTCCCCCTTGGCTTCGCTGCTCACCGTGGCGATGACATGGGCGCCCCCGCGGCGAGCGAGTTGCACGGCCGCGTGTCCGACCGCTCCCGCGCCACCGTGCACCAGCACGGTCTGGCCGTCGATGGGGCCGTCAGAGAAGAGACAGCCGTAGGCGGTGAGGTAGGGGATGCCCAGGGCCGCCGCCTGGTCGATGTCGATGCCGTCGGGGATCGGCACGGCCTGGCGCGCGGGGACGACGGTGAACTGCGCGGCCGTGCCGTACTGCCGCTGAAACGCCGCGTGGTAGACCCACACGCGCTCGCCGATGCGACCGATGTCGATGCCGGGGCCGACCGCCTCGATGACGCCCGCGCCGTCCTGGCCGGGCACTTGCAGCGCGAAGTCCATCGGCGTGACATGCGCGCGTGACTTCCAATCGGTGGGATTGACGGCGGCGACCTGCAGTCGCACGCGCACCTCTCCGACGCCGGGCCCCGGGGTGGGGATCTCTCCGACCGTGAGGACGTCGGAGTTGCCCCGTTGCTCGTAGTAGGCCGCCAGCATGGCGCGAGCCTAGTGGTCCTTAGCGGGCTCTGACGCGCACCTTGTCAGACTGCTTCACGCCGTACTCATTGGCCACGATGGCCACACAGGTGTACGTCGTACCGCGGCGTAGTCCTGAGACGAGCGCGAGGCCCTCGGTGACGATGGGGGCCGAACGGGTGCGGTAGCCGCTGGCGGAGCAGCGCACCTGCTTGCGCAGGATCGGCGACCCGTTGCCGCGGATGTTGCTCACGACGAATCCGGCGTAGCCGCCACGCTCGACCTCGGTCGCGATGATGCGCGGCTTGGCGGGCAGTCCTGCCGGGGTGACCGTGCGCTCCGCACTCGGCGCCGATGGCGTGCCGGCGGCGATGGCGATGGCGGACACGGCGTACGAGGTGCCCGGGGTGAGCTCGGTGATGGTGCACTGCGCGGTCGCAGGACGCGCAGGTGCTTGAACCGAGCAAGAGGTGACGCGCCCTCCCGGGTCGCGCGCCGAGACGGAGTACTCATCGGGTGGGAGTCCGCCGCTGGCCGGCGTGAGGGTTACCGTGATGCTCGACGACGTGGTGGTGACGCCGCTGATGCGCGGAGGCAAGGGGGTGTCGGTCGGTTCGGGTGTGAAGGGGACGCCTGCGTCCGTGAGGAAGCGGGTGAACGCCGAGACGCGGGCGTAGACCCCTGCGCCAAGACGCGTCGCGCACTGGTCGAGTCCCCAGCTCACGACGCCGATGAGCCGCCGGGCCTCGCCGATACCGCCGACGAGCGGTCCACCCGAGTCGCCCACGCAGCTGTCGACCGGGGTGCCGCCTCGCACTCCCTCCGCGCAGAGCATGACGCGCGCATCGACGGAGTCGGGGCCGTAGCCGCGGAAGGTGACGCCGTCGATGACGAAGTTGTCCCCTCCTCCGCAGGAGTCCGTGGGGAAGACCACGAGCTGGCCGATGCGGTAGACGGAGGTGAAGCGCCAGGGCTCGCGGTGATTGGTCGCGCCCCAGCCGGCCACACTTGCGGGGGCACGCGCCGCCGTGAGCGTGACAGCCTCGTCCGCGGTCGCGGGAGTGAGCGTCGGCACGCCGAGGAGCGGTGCCTTCAGCGTGAGCACGGCGATGTCGTTGGCCTGCGTGACGGGGTTGTAGCGCGGATTGAGCTTGATGCCGGAGACGTCGACAACGCGACCGGACTCACTCGCGAGGTCACCGTCGGGGAAGGACCCCACGACCAGGTCGCGCGCCGTGATGTCGGCCACGCAGTGCGCCGCGGTGATGACGAGCGTGGTCGAGGCGAGAGTGCCTCCGCAGAACTGCGCGCGGTCCATGCCCAGTGCCTGGTAGCGCGAGCGGTCGCCGAGGGCCACGAGGAATCCGAAGTCCTCTGACGGACCGGGCTCGCCGTTGACCACGCGCGGGCCGGTGTCGGGAGCCGCCTGCGCGGATGCGGGCACGGCGGCGAGGAGGGCGAGCCCCACGAGGATGCCGAGGGGTGCGAGGCGACGCATGTCAGACCTCGACTCGGATGGGCCTCGACCGCGTGCCGCCGACGTCATTGGTGCTCTTGGCGTAGCACCGGTAGGTGGCGCCGGAGGGAAGGGCGAGCACGGCCTTGCCCGCGATGACGTCCGCGCGATAGGTCCGCTCGCCCGAGCTGCAGACGACGAAGGTGGAGGTCCAGCCCGCGGGATCGATGCGGCTCACGATCACCGCAAGGCGGCGTGAAGGCGTGGTCTTGGCGCTGTCGATGCGCGGCTTGGAGGGGCGGACGCTGGGAATGCCCGCGAGAGAGGTGACGGGCTCCGATGCCGGCGACTCCGCCTGCGCGCCGAGTGCGTAGCCGACGATCGAGTACGACGCCCCGGCCACGAGCCCGGTGATGACGCACGTGGGCGTCGCGGGCGTGGCGGTGCACTGGGCCGCCGTGCCGACCGTGCCCGTGCCATCCACGGCCGTGGCCGCGGCGCGATAGCTGAGCACCGGTGCCGCATCGGTGGTGGCGAAGGTGATCCGGATGCCATCGGCCTCCGCGGGAATCGCCGTGACGGTCGGGGCGAGGGGAGCGGCGCGGACGCCGATCTCGGCGAGCCAGGGCAGATAGGGCGTGATCCGGGTGTAGACGCCCGGCGTCTTCTCCGTGAGTTCCTCCAGCTGGCCGTCGCGTACGTCGAATCCGGCGCATCCGACGCCGACGCTCACGAGCCCCAGCAGGCGCGGGCCGGCGGTCGTGCCACTGAAGAGCGGGCCGCCCGAGTCACCCTGGCAGGTGTCGATGATGAGGTTGCTTGCGGGTTGCACGCCGATCGCGCACACAGCGGTGGCCGTGTCGACGTCGAGCCCGACGAAGGACACGTCGCCGATGCGGTAGGTCAGCGCATCGTCGCGGCACACGCGATTAGGGACGACCGTGACGTCGGCGACGAGGGCGCGGTCTGAGAGCGGGCCGCGCACGGAGGTGTAGCCGAAGCCTGCCGCCTGGACTGTCGCTCCGGCACTCAGCGCGGTGCGCGCCTGCGAGGCGGTGGCCAGGGGCATCGCGGTCGCGCCCACCAGGGGACTGGCAAGAGTGAGGACGGCAATGTCGTTGACGTAGGTCCGGTCGTTGTAGTCCGGATGCAGTGCCGCCTGCGATACCCCGGTCCACATGGTGGGAGGGAGGGCACCCGTCGGCGACCACCCGACCGTGAAGGAGGAGGGGCTCTTGGTGGTGCCACCCGAGGCGGCCACGCAGTGGCCGGCGGTGATCACGTGGGTGGCGTCGACGAGCGTGCCGCTGCAGATGGAGCCGCCTGCGCGCACGTACACCAGGGCCGATACCTCACCGGGGACGGGCTCGCGCCCGTTGACGACGCGGGGGGAGGCCTCGGCTGCCGAGACGGCGGGGGCTACCAGCAGGGCCGTGGGCAGCGCGGCCGCCATCACGGCTGCGGCCAGGCCGGCACGCCAACGTCCCTTCGTCACGGGGTCAGCGTAGGCAAGGATGGGGTCGGAACGCCTGATGCGCGAGAGTCCCGCGTGGCTTTTGCGACGATCCCGAGGAGATTCACATGAGCACGGCACTCGTCACGGGGGCAACCTCCGGCATCGGGCTGGCGTTCGCGCGCACGCTGGCGCGCCGGGGCCACGACATCGTCCTCGTGGCGCGGGACCGCGCGCGCCTTGATCTCGTGGCCGCCGAGCTCCGGGGTCATCGCGTCGAGGTGGAGGTCATCGCGGCTGATCTTGCTGACCGGTCACAGCTCGCCGTGGTGGAGGACCGACTGCGCGCGCGGCCGGTCGAGATCCTCGTGAACAACGCCGGTTTCGGCGTACCCCAGCGCTTCTCCACGGGCGACCTGGACGTCGAGCAGCAGATGCTCGACGTGCTCGTGACGACGGTCATGCGCCTCACGCACGCGGCGCTGCCCGGCATGATCGCCCGCGGGAGCGGCGCGGTGCTCAACGTGAGCAGTGTCGCGGGCTGGATCACCGGAGGCACCTACTCCGCGTCGAAGGCCTGGGTGACGGTCTTCAGCGAGAGCCTGTCCATCGAACTCGCCGGCACCGGTGTGCACGTCACCGCGGTGTGCCCGGGATTCACTCACACGGAGTTCCATCAGCGCGCGAGCATGGAGATGGATGCACTGCCCGAGTGGATGTGGCTCGACACGCAGGAGGTCGTCGACCGCGCACTTGCCGACGTGCGCAAGGGACGGCCCGTGAGCGTGGCGGGCGCGCAATACAAGGCGCTGTCGCTTGCCGCGCAGTACCTTCCGCGGCCGCTCGTGCGCGCGATCGGCGCGCGCCGACCGGGCGGCCAGGCCCGCGCCGGCCGCTAGCGCGACCTACGGGCGACCGGCGATGTCGGCGATGAGTGCGCTCGCATCGCCCTCGAGCACCTCCCAGCCGCGCAGGCGTGCGCCGAGCGCGGCCGATCGCGTGTCCTCGTCGGCCGCTGCGGTGACGATCACGGTGACCGGCGCATCCGGCCAGTCGCTCACCGCGCCAGGGCGCGGCAGCACCGGGTCGACGAGCACGTAGCCGCCGACCGCGCGTCGCGCCGAGCGCTGGGCGAAGCCGAGGAAGGGGGCCATGGCAGCTGCCGCGCCGGTGAAGACCAGGAGCACGGGAGTCGCGGGCGACTCGGCGGCGATGCCCAGGGCCGTGCGTGCGGTCCACTCG
>JAPOKX010000062.1:7302-9812 GCA_029977425.1 Actinomycetota bacterium | reverse complement strand
CAGGGTCCGGGTTGGGGTAAGGGTTATGATTCGGGGTCGGCGTCGATGGCGGCCTTGAGCTCGCGCTGGCAGTTTGCGCTGAGGAAGTAGCCCTTCGAGATGAAGGCGAGCACGACAACCGAGCCGCGCACGTACTCCTCGAGCTTGGCGACCCAGTGGGCCGCGTGCTCGTCCTCGATGTCAGCAAGCTCCAGGAGCGCCTCGCGTCGCTCGCCGTCGCTGGCCTCAGCGAGAGAGCGGTAGAGCATCGAGGCCTTGCGCTCGGCCTCGAGGTACTTCAGGAAGCGCTGGGGATCCTGCTTGCTCATGTACAGGCCCCCGAACTCGAGTCCAGACCGACGAATTCGGGCGGCCTGGACTCCAGTCCCGGCCTCATCCTGATCCCTCGGTATTGCCCGCATCCGCAGCCGACGGATCCGTCAGGCGGTAGCGGTCGATGGCCTTGGCCAGGTCCTGTCGCTCGATGCGTCCCTGCTCCGCGAGGCCCGTGAGCGTCCGCACGACGATGGACTCGGCGTCGACGAGGAAGTGCCGTCGCAGCGCGCCGCGGGTGTCGGACATGCCCCATCCGTCGGTGCCGAGGGTGCGGTATTCGGCGGGCACCCACGTGCGGATCTGATCCTGCACCGACTGCATCCAGTCGGAGACACCCACCACGAGGTCACCGCGCCCGGCCAGGCGCCGCGTCACGTAGGGCACGTGCGGCTCGTCGAGCGGGTTGAGGAAGTTGTGTCGCTCGGCATCGAGAGCGTCGCGGCGTAGTTGATTCCACGACGTGACCGACCAGACGTCGGTCTCGACGCCCCAGTCCTCGCGCAGGAGGCGCTGGGCGTCGAGGGCCCAGTTGACGGCCACCCCGGAAGCGAGGATCTGCGGCCTCGGGCCCTCGCCGCCTCCCTCCGAGACGAGGTGCATGCCCGCGAGGATTCCCTCGACGTCGACACCCTCGGGCTCTGCGGGCTGGGGATAGGGCTCGTTGTAGACGGTGAGGTAGTAGAAGACGTCCTCCTGCTCCTCTCCGTACATCCGACGCAGGCCGTCGGCCACGATGTGGCCGATCTCGTAGCCGTAGGCGGGGTCGTAGGCCTGCACCGCGGGATTGGTGGACGCGAGGAGCAGCGAGTGGCCGTCCTCGTGCTGGAGGCCCTCGCCGTTGAGCGTGGTGCGCCCTGCCGTCGCGCCGAGCACGAATCCGCGCACCATCTGGTCCATCGCCTGCCAGAAGGCATCGCCGGTCCGCTGGAAGCCGAACATCGAGTAGAAGATGTAGACGGGGATCATCGGCTCGCCGTGGGTGGAGTACGACGAACCGGCGGCGATGAACGACGCGACCGAGCCAGCCTCGTTGATTCCCTCGTGCAGGATCTGGCCGTCCTTGGCCTCCTGATAGTTGAGGACCAGCTCGCGGTCGACCGAGATGTACTGCTGGCCCCCCGGGTTGTAGATCTTGGCCGTGGGGAAGAGCGAGTCCATGCCGAAGGTGCGCGCCTCGTCGGGGATGATCGGCACCACGCGGGCGCCGATCGCCTTGTCCTTGAGCAGGCGCCGAAGGCCATGGTCGTGGCGACCGCCTGCTTGCCGGAACCGCGCTTGACGACCTCGTAGGTCTCGGCGGGCGGCTGGGGCAGTGCGGCCGCGCGGGGACGCCGCTCCGGGATCGACCCGCCGAGCCGACGGCGCCGATCGAGCATGTAGGTGAAGGCCTCCGAGTCGGGGCCCGGGTGGTAGTACGGCGGAAGGTAGCCGTCGCCGAGCTCGGCATCCGAGATCGGGATGTGGAGGCGATCGCGGAAGAGCTTGAGGTCCTCCAGGGCGAGCTTCTTCATCTGGTGCGTGGCGTTGCGCGCCTCGAAGTGCGGGCCGAGGGTGTGGCCCTTGATCGTCTTGGCGAGGATCACCGTGGGCTGGCCCGTCGTCTCGACGGCAGCCTTGTAGGCGGCGTACATCTTGCGGTAGTCGTGGCCACCGCGCTGCAGGTTCCAGATCTGGTCGTCGGACCAGTCCGCGACCAGCTTGGCGGTGCGCGGGTCGCGACCGAAGAAGTGCTCGCGGATGAAGCCGCCACTCTC
This sequence comes from Actinomycetota bacterium, assembly GCA_029977425.1. Lineage (GTDB taxonomy): Bacteria > Actinomycetota > Actinomycetes > S36-B12 > S36-B12 > Mxb001. The sequence continues at coordinate 7,743 of JAPOKX010000062.1, read as the reverse complement.
GGCCTTGTAGGTCTGGAAGTCGCCGTCGGGCGTGGCATTCATGAGGTTAACCAGGGCACCGTCACGGTCCTGGGCGAGGAGCTCGTCCCACTTGCGTCCCCAGATGACCTTGATGACATTCCAGCCGGCGCCGCGGAAGAGGGACTCCAGCTCCTGGATGACCTTGCCGTTGCCACGCACCGGGCCGTCGAGGCGCTGCAGGTTGCAGTTGACGACGAAGACGAGGTTGTCGAGCTCCTCGCGGGCGGCGAGGCCCAGGGCGCCGATCGACTCGACCTCGTCCATCTCGCCGTCGCCGAGGTAGGCCCACACCCGCTGCTGCGAGGTGTCCTTGATGCCGCGGTTGTGGAGGTACTTGTTGAAGCGTGCCTGGTAGATCGCCGACAGCGGCCCCAGTCCCATCGAGACGGTCGGGAACTGCCAGAACCACGGCATGAGACG
>JAPOKX010000062.1:0-7292 GCA_029977425.1 Actinomycetota bacterium | reverse complement strand
CAGCTCTTGGCGGAAGCCGTCGAGCTGTCCCTCGGTGAGGCGCCCCTCGAGAAACGCGCGCGCGTAGATGCCCGGGGACGCATGCCCCTGGAAGAAGACCTGGTCACCTCCGCCCTGCGCGTCAGGGCCCCGGAAGAAGTGGTTGAAGCCGACCTCGTAGAGCGATGCGGACGATGCGTAGGTCGAGATGTGGCCGCCCACGCTGATGCCGGGGCGCTGCGCGCGGTGCACCATGATCGCGGCGTTCCAGCGAATGAACTCGCGAATGCGCCGCTCAAGGGCCTCGTCTCCGGGGAACCACGGCTCCATCTCCGGCGGGATGGTGTTGATGTAGTCGGTCGACCGCAGGCTCGGCACGCCGAGGTTGCGCTCGGCGGCGCGACGCAAGAGCGCGAGCATGAGATAGCGGGCACGGTAGGAGCCGGATCCGTCGATGACCTGATCCAGGGATCCGGTCCACTCGGAGGTCTCCTCGGGATCCACGTCGACGTACTGGGTGGGAAGGCCGCCCGCAAGGAGAGGCTGCTGGCGGAGAGGATCGAAGCCGGTTGACATGTCCTGCCCTTCGCCGGGGCACCCAGGGTCGCCGGGCACCGGTCGGTGGAGCCCGCCGAAGCCGGCTGAGCCGACCCGCCAGGCCCCACCATCCTCGCGCACGAGCGCGTCGGGCGCTGTCGCGGCCCGGCTACGCGTGAGTAGGCCCCGGCGGAGCCTCGTCGCCACATGCACACGGACGAATACACCCGAGTTGGTTGCGCGGGGGCCCGGGGTCCGCTGGACTACGCCTGTGGGTCGAGGCGTCAGGAGGCGACCGTGAGTGGCGATACAGCGTCGCTCCTAGGGTCCCTGGGCATCGCGCCCGGTGCCGTCGTTTGGGAGATCGGAGCGGACGACGACTCCGATGGTGGCCTCCGCGAAGCACTGGAGGCGGCCGAAGGCGTCGAACTCGTCGGTGATGACTACGACGACGTCGTCGACGTCGTCCTGCTGTGGTGGCGTGACGACGATGGCGACCTGGTGGACGCCCTGGTCGACGCCATCGGCCCCCTCGCTGATCACGGAGTCGTGTGGCTTCTCACGCCCAAGCCCGGTCGCGACGGACATGTCGAAGCCGAGGACATCTCCGATGCCGCACCGACGTCCGGCTTGCAGCAGACATCCACCGTGAGCGCCGGACGCGACTGGCAGGGCACGCGTCTCGTCGCCCCGCGCGCCGGGCGTCGCTGACTCACTCAGCTGCCTCGCAGCTTTCGCCTCCCCGCTGGGCTCAGCTGCCTCGCAGCTTTCGCCAGGCCGACCCCAGCGCATCGCTCACCACTCGCGCCGCCGCCGCTGAGGATTCGTAGGCCTGCAAAGCCGCACGCAGTCCATCGGTGCCCGGAAGGCCCGGGGAGCGGGACAGCACCTGTGCCACCGTGAGTAGCCCCTGCATGTCCTGCGCACGGATCTCCCCGCGCGCGTACGCCGCGGGCGCTGATGTGCGGCCCGCCGCCACGTCGAGCAGCACGCCGGCATCGCACGTGAGCGCGGGCCCTTCGACCGAGACCAGCGGCACCGTGCGCCAGCTCCCGTCACAGGCACCCGTGCCGATAGTCACCTGTGGAGTCACTGCGGTCAGCGACAGTGCCGCACCCTCCTGGGCGGCCACGGCGCCGACGGTGTCGATGAGGGCCGCGAGCCCATTCCCCGCAAGCGCGGGCGTGGCGCGCACGCCCGCGGGCTCCAAGTCGCGGACGGCGACTGCGCACTGGTACGCCGTCGCTGCGACGAGCGTGCCGAGGGGCACGATGCCCAACGGGCCCGCGACCGGGAGCATTGCTTCGCGTTCGACATCGGGCGATGCTGCCCAGTCGGCGACCTCGTCGCGTGCGCGATGCAGGGAATCCATGAGTGCCTCGCGACTGCCCTCCACGTGAGCCTCGATGACGCGCTCCTCGATGTCATCGAGGGACTCAGCGGTGGTGATCCCAGCGAGTGCGTCGCGCCGTATGTCGGGCAGGGGGCGCCCCTCAGGCCAGGAGCCGAGCACCACGAGGGTGCGCGCCGCCGTGCGCCCTGACTTGCGTGCCGACGCGGCCACGTCCACGTCGGCCACGGCGCTCAACAGGTCATCCCAGGCCCCCACCGTGGCGGCGAGCGTGCCCGCGAGGTCCGAGGTCACTCGCCCGCGCTCGCCCGGCTCCGGTCGCAGGCTCTCGGGCGGTAGCGTCACGCTGACATCCTGCCGCGAGACAGTCCAGGGAGCGAGGTCCGACGTGGTCCTGCAGGTCGGTGACATGGCGCCGGACTTCACGCTGACCGACCAGCACGGTCACCCCGCCTCGCTGTCGGCCCAGGTGGGACCGGTCCTCCTCGTGTTCTTCCCCGCGGCGTTCACGCCGGTGTGCCACGACGAGTTGCGCGCCCTGCACGGCCTGGCCGGGCGTGCGCGCGTGTGGGGAGTGTCGTGCGATTCGATGTTCGTCCTGCGTGCCCTCGACGATGCGGAAGGACTCGGCTTTCCCCTGCTCAGTGACTTCTGGCCGCACGGGGAGGTGGCACGCGCCTACGGCGCGCTCGACGAGGAGCGCGGGATCGCACGACGCCTGAGCTTCCTCGTGGATCGTCAGGGACGGATCGCCGCACGCTGGCAGTCGGCGCCGGACCGCGCCCGGGACGCCGATGACTACGCCCGCGCCCTCGAGGCGCTCGAGGCAAAGGGGTTCCCGCCCGAGGAGGGCCCTGCGGGGAGCTGACCGCCCCGGTCCGCCGCGGCTCAAGATGCGGACTCCGGCAATGGGGTGTGCACTGGTCCCAGATGCGGTTGGCAGGGGCCCGAGACCCTGCCGACCGCATCCCTGTTTTCCGAGTTCCCTGCGGTTCCAGGCCCCCAAAGGGCAAGGCCCCAAGCCTCGGGGGGAGGGCTGGGGCCTTGCTGGGTGGAATATTACGTCCGATTTGCTCCGGATGCACCGGGGGGTCCCCTTTGGGGGATCGCCCCGCAGTGAGAGGGCAGAGAGTGGGCCCGGCCGGCCTCGAACCGACGACCCCTTCCTTGTAAGGGAAGTGCTCTACCAACTGAGCTACAGGCCCGGGCGATGAGGCTAGCGGCGATAGCCTCCGGCCATGTCCTCGGCCTCGTCGCTCGCGCAGGTGGTGGCCGCGCTGGAGCGCCGCTACCCGCCCTCGACCGCTGAGGAGTGGGATGCCGTCGGCCTCGTCTGCGGGGACCCGGCCGCCGAGGTGCGGCGCGTCCTCTGGGCGGTCGACCCTGTCGAGGAAGTCGTGGACGAGGCGATCGCTGCCGACGTCGACCTCGTCATCACGCACCACCCCCTCTTCCTCACCGGTGTGCACTCCGTCGCCAGCACCACTGCGAAGGGCCGCATCGTCCACCGGCTCATCAGCTCGGGCATTGCCCTCTACTGCGCGCACACCAACGCTGACGTTGCGGACCCCGGCGTCTCCGATGCGCTTGCGGCTGCTCTGGGGGTCACGGCGACGCGACCCGTGGTGGCGGCCGAAGCCGGCCCTGTCGGCCTGGGACGCATCGGCGAGCTGCCGCAGTCGATGACCCTCGCCGACTTCGCCGACGTGGTGGCCACTGCCCTTCCGCCTACCCGTCACGGCGTGCGCGTCGCGGGCGACGTCGCGCGGACCGTGCGCCGTGTGGCTGTCTGCGGTGGCTCGGGCGACTCACTCCTCGCCCCCGCCACCGCGCAGGGCGCCGATGTCCTGGTGACCGCGGACCTCAAGCACCATCGTGCGCTGGAGCATCTCGAAGACGGCGGGTGCGCCATCATCGACGTCGCCCACTGGGCGAGCGAATGGCCCTGGCTCGACCAGGCGGCACGTCTCCTCGCGGAGGACCTGTCCGCCGAGGGGACTACGGTGGAGAGCGTCGTGTCCGCACGGCCCACGGATCCGTGGGCGATGACGCTGAGGGGTGAGCTCTGAACGCCGATCCGCAGGACCAGTTGACCCTGCTCGAGGTGCAACGCCACGACCTGGAGGTCGACCGGGCCCGGCATCGGCGCGCCACCCTGCCGGAAGCGGCGCGCGTGACCGAACTCGAAGCCGCCGCCCAGGCCATCGATGACGACATCACGAGGGCTGCCGTGGAGGTGAGCGACCTCGAGGCCGAGCAGCGCAAGGCAGATGCCGACGTCGACCTCGTGCGCCAGCGGTCGGAGAAGGACCGTGTCCTCCTCGACACCATCAACGACGCGAAGCAGCTGTCCAACCTGCAGCACGAGCTGGAGTCACTGGCCCGTCGCCAGGCGGAGCTCGAAGACGTCGAGCTCGAGGTCATGGAGAGGCTGGAAGCAGCGCAGAAGTCGCACGCCGCCCTTCTCGCCCAGCGCGAGGCGCTTGCCGTGGACTTGGCCGATGCGAGGACCGCGCGCGACAACGCCCTGGCCGACCTCGCCGACGAGGAGCAGATCGCGCGCGCTGCGCGCGAAGCCGCAGCTCAGGGGCTTCCCGCTGACCTGCTCGCGCTCTACGACAAGCTCCGCGCCGACAACGGCGGCATCGGCGCGGCAGCTCTGCATCGCGGTCGATGTGAAGGCTGCCGCATCGAACTCACCCCGGTCGACCTCGGTCGCATCCGCGAAGCGCCCCCCGCGGAGGTCATCCGCTGCGAGGAATGCCGGCGGATCCTCGTCCGCACCGCGGAATCCGGTCTGTGACTCGATTCCTCATCGTCGAGGCCGATGGCGGGTCGCGCGGCAATCCCGGCCCGGCGGCCTACGGCGCAGTCGTCCGCGACGGCGAGACCGGGCGCGTGCTGGTCGAGGTCGCCGAGACGATCGGCGAGGCCACGAACAATGTCGCCGAGTATCGGGGTGTGCTCGCGGGCATCCAGCATGCACTCGAGGTCGACTCCGGCGCTCGGATCGAGGCGCGACTGGACTCCAAGCTCATCGTCGAGCAGATGAGCGGCCGCTGGGCCATCAAGAACGCCGCCCTGCGCGACCTGGCCCTCGCCGTGCGTCGCCTGCGCGCGGACGTCGACTACACCTGGGTGCCGCGCGCACAGAACACCGCCGCGGACCGCCTGGTCAACGAGGCGCTGGACGCCCAGTCGCGTGGCGAGACCGTGCGCATCGATCGGCGGGTGGGCTCGGGCCTCCCGGACGCCGAGGACGTGGTGGGCGATGCCCTGGAGGAGCGAGCGGAGGAAGAGCGGGAAGCGCACCGTCCGCACAAGATGGTCGGCTGGGCCACCGACCTCGGCACTCCGACGACGACGCTGCTCGGCCGGCACGGGGCGACGGCGTACAGCCTGGAGAAGAGGTTCTCCGGCGCCGGGGGCGCCGACCTGCCGCTCGCGCCCCTCGGCGAGCAGCAGGCCGAGGCGCTGGCCCGGGAGATCGCCGCGCGCGGGGGAGTCGATGCCATCGTCGCGTCACCCCTGCTCCGCACCTTGCAGACGGCTGAGCACGTCGCGCGGGCCACGGGCGCGCCCATCGACATCGAGCCCGGAATCGCCGAGTGCGCCTTCGGCGAGTGGGACGGCCACACCTTCGCGGAGGTGAGCGAACGCTGGCCGGTGGAGCTCGCCGCCTGGCTTGCCTCCACTGATGTAGCGCCGCCCGGCGGAGAGTCCTTCGCCGAGTGCCGCGATCGCGTCGATCGCGCGCGACGGGACGTGCTCACACGACATGCGGGCCAGAGAGTGGCGGTCATCTCCCACGTGACGCCGATCAAGCTCATCACCGGCATTTGCGTGGATGCGCCGCTGTCCAGCCTCTATCGCATGGAGCTCGCGCCGTGCTCGCTGACGACCATCGCGTGGTTCGCCGATGGCAACTCCTCGCTCTTCGGCTTCGCGGAGTCGGCCCATCTCCGGGGCGTCGATCCCGGCTTCGGCGTCTAGTTCAGAGCTCCTTGACGACGACGTCGACGGTCCACGGCCTGCCCTCGCCCGCGGGTGGAGCGAGCTCCACGCGATAGCCCGCTGCGCCGAGTGCGCCGGCGAGGTCATCGACGGTGCGTGGCTTCGGTTCTCCTAGGAGCCCGCGGACGATGCGCCCCTTGGTGGCCTTGTTGTGGTGGCTCACGATGGTGCGCTTGCCGCCCTTCTCCTGCAGGACGCGGGCGACCGCCGTGCGCTCGGCGAGTGCCGGTGGCACCGGTCCCAGCGCGACGTATGCGGACGAGCGAAGGTCCAGGACGACGCCGCGTCCTGCTGCGGCCGTGACCGCATCCGCGACGGGTTCGCGCCAGGCTGCGGCCAGCCTGCCGACACCGGGGAGCGTGGTGTCGGCTGAGAGCCGGTACGCCGGGATGGGGTCGGTGACGCGGAGGAGTCCGAAGAGCGCCGAGGCGATCGCGATGTCGCTCGCGGCGCGGCGTCGGGCGCGCGCGTCGAGACTCGCGAGGTCGAGAGCGTCGTAGAGCACTCCGGTGTAGACCTCTCCCGCCGGAGCCGCCGGGGCAGTGAGGAGATTCCGATCGCGCTCCAGCTCGTCGGCTTGCCGGGCCGAGAGCCCGAGCGTCGTGCGCGCCTTGGCTGCGGGCCCTCTGCTCAGCCGGACGAGAGCATCGGCGACCCCCGTGCGAGTGGGGGTCAGCTCGGGGAACGACAGCTTCGACCACGCGAGGCGCGGGCCCCGGGTGGGTGGGGCCTTGCCCTCACTCGGGGGCAGCAGGATGAGCATGCGCCCACGCTAGGGCGTGCCAGGGGTCTACAGTCGCGGGGCCGACCTACCCGGGGTTGGCCCGGGGGAAGGGGCCCACCGTGGTGCGCAAGCTCGTCATCTTGCCGGCGTCCGTGCTGGCGCTCGTCGTCATGCTCGCCGCCTGCAGCACCTCGGGCTCGTCCGGCAGTGACTCCTCCTCTTCTGGCGGCCAGACCGTGGGCTTCCTCGTCTTCGACGCCGAGCTCGACACGTTCGTGACGGCCCTGGTCGATGCCGTGGACGAGGCGGCCCAGTCGAAGGGCCTGCAGGTCACGACCGTCGATGGCAAGGGCGATGCGGCCACGCAGATCGCAGCCGTGCAGCAGTTCATCGCCGACGGCGTCGATGCGATCCTCCTCTATCCCGGAGACCCCACGACCCTCGTACCGGTGGTGCAGGAGGCTGCGGACAAGGGCATCCCGGTGTTCACGGTCAACCTCAACCTCGAGGAGGGAGCGCCGATCATCACGTACGTCGGCTCCAACGACTACGACTACGGCGCCGAGCAGGCCAAGCTCCTCGTCCAGGCGATCGGCGAGACCGGCACGGTGGGCCTGCTCACCGGCGAAGTCGGCACCTCTGCCGAGCTCGCGCGGACCGCGGGCATCACCGACGTGCTCAAGGGGT
>JAPOKX010000061.1 GCA_029977425.1 Actinomycetota bacterium | reverse complement strand
GGCGCAGGTCCCCCCGGACGCGCCGTCCCGCCGCTCGGCCCGACGATGGGCGCCCGAGAAGGCTCACCATCGGGTGTCTGATGATTATCCCTTCGCGGCGCCCGCGAAGCGATCGTCCCCGCGACCAGCCTGTGGCTCGGGCGGGATCATCGAGGTGCTGATCCGCTTGCGGAAGACCCAGTAGGTCCAGCCCTGGTAGATCAGCACGATCGGCGTCATGATCACGGCAACCCAGGTCATCACCGTTAGCGTGTACTCCTGCGAGGACGCGTTGTAGACGGTGAGGTTGTACGCCGGGTCGATGGAGCTCACCATGACGTTGGGCCACAGTCCGACGAAGAGCGACGCGACAGCCAGCGCGATCGTGCCCGAGGTGAGGATGAACGCCCATCCGTCGCGACCGCGCCAGGTGGCGGCCAGTGCGCCCAGGAAGGCCACGGCGGCGAGCAGCACCATCGGCAGAGTGATCATCACGCGACCGGAGTGAAGCTGCGCCCACAGCAGGGCGACCACGGCGACGAGGGCCGCAGGGATGCCGACGCGGAACGCTGCCGTGCGGGCTGCCTCGCGCATCTCCCCCTTGGTCTTGAGCGCCAGGAAGATTGCCCCGTGCGTCGTGAAGACCAGCAGCGTCATGAGGCCGAGGGTGAGCGAGAAAGGATTGAGCAGGTCGAAGAATGTCCCCGTGTAGTTGAGCGAGTTCGCCTCACCGGGGAGCGTCGTCTCGATAGGCGAGATGGGGGAGCCACCGACAACATTGCCGAAGGCCACGCCGAAGAGCGTCGCGGGGATCACGGACCCGATGAAGATCGCCGCATCCCAGCGCTTGCGCCAGGTCGCGTCATCACGCTTGCCGCGGTACTCGAACGCGACGCCCCGCAAGATGAGCGCGAGCAGGATGAGGAAGAGCGCGAGGTAGTAGCCGCTGAACATCGTGGCGTACCAGAGCGGAAAGGCCGCGAAGGTCGCGCCGCCCGCGACGAGGAGCCACACCTCGTTGCCGTCCCAGACTGGCCCGATGGTGTTGATCATCACGCGGCGGCGGAGCTCGTCCCTGCCCAGGAAGGGCAGGAGCACCCCGACGCCCTGGTCGAAGCCGTCGAGGATGAAGTAGCCCACCCACAGGATCGCAATGAGCCCGAACCAGATGAGCACGAGAGTGTCGATAGTCATAGGTCAGTCCATCCGGTCTAGTAGGCGAAGTAGAGCTCTTTGTCGGCGTCGGACTTCTCCGCCGCGACAGCGTCGGCATAGGGATCGGCGACGATGTCCTCGGGAGCACCCCGTCGGATGTAGACGAGGAGCAGCTTGACCTCGATGATCGCGAGGATGAGGTAGACGAGGGTGAAGCCGAGCATCGTGATCCAGACCTCAGTAGCGCTCACCAGCGGCGAGACCGCATCGGCCGTCTGCTGCAGGCCGAAGACGATCCAGGGCTGGCGGCCCATCTCGGTGAAGATCCAGCCGAAGGAGTTGGCGGCGAGCGGAAGCAGCACCAGCACGGTGGCGGCCGCCGCGTAGATCTTGGCCAGCCTGGACTCGGGCTGGGGCAGTCGCTGGCGCCGGAAGACCCACAGGGACCACAGTGCGAAGGCCGCGGCGAGCATGCCCAGGCCGATCATCAGGCGGAAGCTCCAGTAGGTGACGGGCACGTAGGGCACGTAGTTGCCGGGGCCGTACGTCGCGACGTACTCCTCCTGCAGGTTGTTGATGCCCTGCACCTCGGCGCCGAAGCTGCCGGTGGCCATCCAGGAGAGCAGGCCGGGCACCTCGATGAGGTGGGTGGCCTCGCTGCCGGAGAGGTCGCCGACGCTGAGGATGGAGAAGGGTGCGTCGGAGGAGGTCTCGTAGAGCGCCTCGGCAGCGGCCATCTTCATCGGCTGCTGCTCGACCATGATCTTGGCGTCCATGTCGCCCGTGACCGCCACGCCGACGGCCGCGAGCAGGATCACCACGGAGCTCGCCTTGACCGCGGGACGGAAGACCTCGACCTGCTTGCCCTTCATGAGCTTGAAGCCCGCGATCGCCGCGACTGCGGCACCCGCCGTGAGGAACGCCGCGAAGATCGTGTGGAAGAAGGCGATGACCGCGGTGTTCTGGAAGAGCACGGTGCCGATGCTGGTGAGCACGGCGCGGCCGGTCTCGGGATCGATGACGTAGCCCACGGGATGCTGCATCCAGGCGTTGGCGGCCAGGATGAAGTAAGCCGAGATCATCGTGCCGAACGCCGCCGCCCAGATGGTGGCGAGGTGGAGCTTCTTGGGCAGGCGATCCCAGCCGAAGATCCACAGCCCGAGGAAGGTCGACTCGAGGAAGAAGGCGAGCAGGCCCTCCATCGCGAGCGGCGCGCCGAAGACATCCCCGACGAAGCGGCTGTAGACGCTCCAGTTCATGCCGAACTGGAACTCCTGCACGATGCCCGTGACCACGCCCATGGCGAAGTTGATGAGGAAAAGCTTCCCGAAGAACTTCGTCAACTGCAGGTAGCGCGGGTTGCCCGTGCGGACCCAGGCCGTCTGGAATCCTGCGACGAAGAAGGCACCGCCAATCGTCAGGGGGACGAAGAGGAAGTGGTAGACGGTCGTGATGCCGAACTGCCACCGGGCAAGGTCAAGGGCTTCCATGAGGTCAATGCTGTCCCCCGATCGGTCAGGGTTCTCCCGGCTTCAGTCCACATTGACCGGGACCAAAGTCCCCACTTGTAGAGTCCGCTAGGCCATGACGACCACCTCTGCCGCGCGCGTGACCTCCGGTCCGCTGCTGTGGGTCAACCTGGTCATCGTCTGGATCGTGTGGGGCTCGACGTACATCGGGATCCTCTTCGCCACCGAGACCATCCCGCCCTTCCTCGCCATGGGGAGTCGCTTCCTTGTGGCCTTCGTGATCATGGCGATCATCACCGGCGTCTTCCGCGGCTGGTCGGCGCTGCGCGTCACGCGCAGGCAGTGGGCCAGCGCGAGCTTCATGGGCGTCGCCCTGCTCGGCGTCGGCCTGGGCACGGTGGGCCTGGCGCAGGACTACGTGCCGACGGGCGTGATGGCACTCATCATCGCCTCGACACCGCTCACGATCGTGATCTGGCGCGTCATCACTGGTGATCGGCCTGCTCGACTCACGCTCGTCGGTGTCGTCGTCGGGCTGATCGGGATCGGATGGATGCTCCTGCCGGGCGGCACGCGACCGGTGTCGGGCACGGACGGCGATGTCGTCTTCTGGAGCCTGATGATCCTCATCTCGAGCACCATCTGGGCCACGACGAGCTTCTTCTCCGCACGCCTGCCCAAGCCCGCGGACTCCTTCGCGCTCACGACCTACGAGTTGCTCAGCGGAGGCATCGCGCTCACGTTCGTCGGCCTGGTCATCGGGGAGCGCATCGACTTCTCCACGATCAGTGGGCGCTCCTGGGCCGGCTGGATCTTCCTTGTCACTGCGGGCTCGGTGCTCGCCTTCAGTTCCTTCACGTGGCTCATCAACAACGCGCCCATCTCGCTCGCATCGACGTACGCCTACGTCAATCCGGCCGTTGCCGTGGTCCTTGGCCTGCTGCTCTACAGCGAGGCGCTCACCAGCGACGTCGTCGTCGGGCTCACCGTCGTGCTCGGTGGGGTCATCCTCGTCGTGAGTGGCGAATCCCTCAGGTCGCGGAGCACCAAGCCGGTCCCCGAGACCGAGGTGACGTAGCCCGATTTGCCCCTCGGGGACACCGCTGATGCCGTGCTCGCACGGTAAAGCGATCGCCTTTCTCGCCGTTCTTGGCGAAGACGGCATGCGCGTCGGGCAACTAGGACATACTCCGAAGTCCTATCCCCCCATCAAGGAGCACAATGAATTCCACGATCAAGCGGCTCATCGGCGCCTCAGGTGCCGCAGCCTTCGTCGCCGGCGCAGCTCTCATGGTCGCGCCGGCTGCCCAGGCCGATGGCGGCTACTACGGCGCCTGGACCCTGGAGTCCTTCAAGATCGCCGGCCAGACAGTGAAGTGCCCCGGCAAGCTTCCCTTCCCGCCCCCGGCACCTGCCATCTCCTGCACGGCGGGCGAGGTCCTCGAGCTCAGGAGCGACTACACCTACAAGTCGACCCTCGACGTCTTCCGTGGCGCCCTCGGCAAGGGATACTTCGACGTCGTCAAGTTCGGGAACAGCAAGCACAAGACCATCGTCTTTGACTCCGATGTCGACACGGACAATCCGCGCGCCTACCGCATGAAGCTGCAGGGCACGGGCGCGGGCGCACCCAAGAAGATGGTCATCTTCCTCGCCTACAACAATCCGTCCGGCGGCGAGACCAAGGTCTCCATGATCCTGCGTCGCGACGCCGACTAGTCAGCCGCTGACGACGCTCCGCCAGACTTCGCCCTAGGGGCAGGTCTGGCGGAGCGTCGTTTTGTGTCCCGACCCGAGTGTTCACCGCGAATGTGGACATAACCCCCCGCCATCCCCGCCCGGGGTCCATAGTTCGCCTCAGGCCTACCTACCCCCCGAGGAGACCCATGGCTTCCGCCCTCAAGCGCCTCATCGCTGCAGCGGCCGCCGCTGCTTTCGTCGCCGGTGCCGCACTCATCGCCGCTCCTTCCGCGAACGCCGATGGGGAGTACTACGGCACCTGGACCCTCACCTCCATCAAAGGTGACGGCCAGAAGGTGACGTGTGAGGGCCCCGCCCAAGGACCTGAGGTCTGTCCCGGCGGCGAAACACTGAGACTGAAGTCCCACTACCGATTCGCGGTGTCGACGTACCTGTCCCAGGTGTTGTGGCTGGGTGCGAAGGGGAACGAGAAGGGGTCCTTCGTCACCCCCGTCCTCCCTGGCACGGGACAACAGATCCTCGTCCTCGAGAGCGATAAGAACGGCATCATGCCGCTGGGTAGCGCATGGCAGATGGAACTGAAAAATGCGCGCTCTGGCCAGCCCACCAAGATGGTGCTGACCCTGCAGACCGGTTTCGGCGAGGCTTCATTGGTCCTCAAGCGCGATGCCGCGTAGCCCTCTCCCCGATTACGACGCAGCGAAGACTAGGAGCGCAGTCATGACATCCATCCGCAAGCGCCTGCTGGGCGCGGCAGCCGTCACCGCCTTCGTCGCCGCGTCCACCGTGTGCGCGGCTCCGGCCGCGCAGGCCGATGGTGGCTACTACGGCAGCTGGACCCTCATCACATACAAGATGGGCACGAAGAGCATAAAGTGCGACAGCCCTCCCAACGATGAGGGCATGTGTGCTGCAGGCATGACTTTGGACCTGAAGGCCAACTACCGCTACAAGTCGACGATCAAGGGATTCAACCTGCTCATCGCGCCTGGCGAAGGCGACTTCGTCACCGCCACCGTGCCCGGCACCGGATCCCACGCCATCGTCCTCAACCTCGATACCTTCCCCACGTTCCTTCGCGCCTGGGAAGTCACCCTGAAGGGCACGCGCTACGGCGCACCTCAGAAGATGGTCCTGTCCGGCTCCCTCGGTGAAAACCCGGAGGACCCCTCGGAGGATGCCATCGTCAAGTTGGTCTTCCAGCGCAACGCCAAGTAGTCGTCACGACCTAGATGCCGGCGGACAGGCCGAAGTCGATCGACCAGTTGGCACCCGTCACGCCCGCCGCTGACGGCTGCGCCAGGAACCACACCACTTCGGCCACCTCGCCGGGTGCGAGGAAGCGCGCGCGCTCCCCCTGGGGGTACGCCGAGCGGAGCTTCGCGTAGTACGCCTGGGGATCCGCGCCACCAAAGTCCCTCGCCTGACCCTTGAGCATCGGCGTCTCGATGTCGGCCGGGCACACCGCGTTGACGCGCACGCCCCGCGGCGCCAACTCCAGCGCCAGCGCCCGCGTGAGGTTGCTGACCCCGCCCTTGCTCGCGCTATAGACAGCGGCCCCGGCATTGCCCTGGACCCCGGCGTCGCTGGAGATCATCACGATGCTCCCGCCCGTGGCCTCCAGGTGCGGGATAGCTGCGGAGCTCACGAAGTACGCCGCCTTGAGGTTGACGCCGACGACGCGATCCCACTCGTCCTCGGTCGTGGCGTCGCTCGGCCCCTCGGTCCACAGCCCCGCAGCGTGGACAACGCAATCGAGGCGCCCGTGGATCGTCGTCGCGTGCGCGACCATCTCGCGGATCTGCGCGACATCCAGCAGGTCGGCAGGGATCCAGTCGCCGACCGGTGCGCGCGCATCGGGCCGATCGGTCGCGACGACGTCCCAGCCACCCGCGGCGAACCTCTCGCAGATGGCGGTCCCGAGCCCGCCTGCAGCACCCGTCACGAGCACGACGCTCATGCGCGCTCTTCGGATATCGAATTGCCGCCGTCGACGACGAGGCACTGCCCGGTCGTGTACGCCGCCCCGGGGGTGCACAGCCACGCGATCGCCGAGGCCACCTCGTCGGCGGTCGCACTGCGCCGCATCGGCGTGCGCAGCCCCTGCTCGCGCTCGTGATCGGTCTGTGAGCCCGTGGCGATCCAACCCGGAGACACTGCATTCACCGTGATTCCGTCAGCCGCGAAGTCGACGGCGAGGGAGCGTGCGAGACCGACCATCCCAGCCTTGGCTGCGGCGTACGCCGACTCCGAGCGCATCGCCATCACCGGTCCGGTGACGCTGGCCACCATGACGATGCGCCCCCAGCCCGATGCGCGCATCGCGGGAATGGCGGCGCGGCTGACGTAGTAGGCAGAGTCGAGGTTGCGCGCCATCGACGCGCGCCAAGCGTCGGCATCCAGCGACAGTGCATCGCCGCCCTCGCCCGATCCCGGCACTGCCACGCTCGTCATCCCCGCGTTGTTGACGACGATGTCGAGGCGTCCCCACTGCTCCGCCGCCGAGCGCACTAGGGCCTGCGCAGCACCCGGGTCAGTGAGGTCGGCGATCGCGCCCCGGGCGGCGTATCCCTGCTCAGTGAGCTGTTGCGCACGCTCGTCAATGCGGTCCGTCGTGGCCGCGACCGTGACGGACGCGCCCAGCTCCGCGAGCGCCCGAGCGGCGGCGAAGCCGATCCCCGACTCGCTGCCCGCGCCCGTCACCAGGGCCGCACGGCCGGTGAGGTCGAGGCTGGCGGGCAGCACTAGGCGACCAGTCGTCGCACGGCCTCGGCGAAGAGCGTCGTGTGCAGGTCGACGTCGGCCGCAGTGGTGGTCGGGCACATGAGCGCCATGTTGTGGAACGGGGTCATGAGCACGCCGCGATTGGACATGAAGAGATGCAGGTACTCGTCGAGGTGGTCGTCCTCGGCGTGCGCCGACTCGGTGCCCGTCCGCGGCGCCGGTCGCGCGAAGCGGTACTCCGCGCGCGCACCGAGCTGCGAGATCGACCACGGGACGTCGTACTGCTCGAGGGTGCCGACGACGCCCTCGGTGAAGCGCGTGGCGAGCGTGATCATGTGCTCGAATGCCGCGTCGGTGAGCACCTCGCCGAGCGTGGCGCGCATGGCTGCGGTCGAGAGCACGTTGCCCGCGAGCGTGCCGCCCACGCCGCCGACGTCGATGAGGTCGGCATCCGGGTGCTCCTTGACCATCTCCGCGACGCGCTCGGTGATGCCGTAGGCGCCGGAGGGGATTCCGCCACCGATGCTCTTGCCGATGACGAAGATGTCGGGCTCGAGGCCCCACGCCCGGGTGCAGCCACCCGGTCCCGCCGAGATGGTGTGCGTCTCGTCGATGAGGAGCAGCGTGCCGTGCTTCCGGCAGAGTTCCGCGACTCCGTCGAGGAAGCCGGGCTCGGGCAGCACGATGCCGATGTTCGTGAGTGCCGGCTCCGTGATGAGCACGGCCACATCGCCATGGGCGAGCGCCCGCTCGACCGAGTCGAGGTCGTTGAACTCCATGACGCGCGTGGTGTCGGCGATGGGCGACGGCGCGCCGACATTGCCGCGGCGGATGACGGTCTCGCCGCCGGCACCCATCTGCACGAAGGTCTCGTCGACCGAGCCGTGGTAGCAGAAGGAGAACGCCGCGACCTTGGGCCGGCCGGTCACCATGCGCGCGAGGCGCAGCGCCCAGCGGTTGGCGTCGGTCGCGGTGAGGGAGAAGGACCACAGCGGCAGGCCGAATCGTCGGGTGAGGTCCGCGGCGACCCACTCGGCGTCGGCGCTGGGCATCATCGTGGTGATCCCGCCCTCGACGCCGATGCGCTGCTGGACAGCCTTGACGGTCGCCTCGGGTGAGTGCCCCGCCATCGCGCCGGTGTCGCCAAGGGCGAAGTCGATGTACTCGTTGCCGTCGACATCCGTGATGCGGTTGCCGTGCGCGGTGGCGAGGTAGAGCGGGTAGCCGCCGGACCACTTGTTCATCCAGGTCATGGGCACGCGGCCGAAGAGGTGGTCTGCCTGCTCGTAGAGCTCGCGCGAGCGCGGGGAGCGCGCGGCGTAGGTCACCCGCTCCTCGTCAAGCGCGGACTGCAGGCGGACGCGGTCGATGTCGGTCATGTCATCCCTCGACGGTGGTGGGCGATAGGTGTCCACGATAAGGCGGATGCGGTCCGTCAGGGGCGGCCGGGCCGACCCGCGGGGCGCCGACGTCCCGCAATGAGCAGGCCGATCACCACGGCGAGGATCTCGATGACGGCACTGCCCAGCAGCAGGGGTCGCCAGCCGAGTTCGACCAGGGCCGCCGCGAGCACGGAGCCGAGCGCGAAGGCTCCGGTCTTCAGAGATGTCGCAGCGACGAAGACCAGCGAGCGCACGTGCGCCGGCGACTCCCGGTCGCGGACCTGGAGCACGGCGCTCAGCTGGGGTGCCTCAAGGAAGCCCAGGATGGCCGCGACCACGAAGGCCAGCGGCATGGTGGGGACGACAGCCAGGGCGGCGAAGGCGAGCCCGAGGCCAAGGGTGGTGACGACCACGATGGTGCCGGGCCCCTGGCGCGCAGGGCGGCGCGCGAAGGTGATCGATCCGAGCAGTGCGCCCGCGGCGACCACGGCGAGGAGCAGTGCCCCGATGCCAGCGTCCCCGGCGAGGTCCTGGCCCATGAGCGGGGCGCCGATGACCAGGCCTGCGATGCCGACGAAGGCCAGCGTGCTGATGATCGTGGAGCGTCGCAGCGAGACCGAGTGCCAGAAGACCGAGAGCTCGCGCACGGAGTGGAGCAGTCGCTGGGGTTCGTCGGGAATCTCCGCGGCGGTCCGTGACGGGATCGGGACCAGCGGAAGCACGAGCGCTGCCAGCAGGTAGAGAATGACGACGACCTCAAGCGACGCCGCGCCCGGCGTCTGGGCGTCGTAGACATAGGCGATGCCGACGATGGCCGGCCCGACGATGTCGCCGACGTTGTATGTCGCCACGTCGACGGAGTAGGCGCGCGCGGGAGCGACATCGGGTACGACGCGCCGCAGCTGTGCGCTCCACGCTCCGGTGAGCATCGGATGGAAGAGGCCGGCGACGCCGGCGATGAGCATGAGCAGTCCCAGCGGCCACGAGCCCACGCCGATGGAGAGGGCCGCCGAGCACGCGGCGAGGCAGAGGATCGCGAGGGCGTAGCCCCGGCGCGGGTGGACCGCGCGGTCCATGAGCGCGCCGACGAGGGGGCCGACGATGCCGGCGATGGCCGTCACCGCCGCGACGATGAGGGAGCCCTCGGAGGCCGAGCCTCCCGCAGCGAGGACCCCCAGGATGATCGCCGTGGGCAGGCCCGCATTGGCCGCACGGGCGAGGGATCCGACCGCGGCGTACGTCGCAAGACGCCTCGCGGAGCTCCCAGATGGCACGCCCGCAGCCTACGGATTCCGGAATTGACTGCAGAACACCGTGCCAGCGCGGTAACGAATCTCGATGAGGGCTCTAGGCTAAGTCGGTCCTAGCGTCTGAGAATCGGAGTCAACTGTGGAGTTCGGCGAATTCCTGTGGAGCCTGCTCGTCATCTTCTTCATGATCATGTACTTCATGATCCTGTT
>JAPOKX010000060.1:9573-9981 GCA_029977425.1 Actinomycetota bacterium | reverse complement strand
CAGGATGATCGCCGCCTTGCCGCGGGCGTTGAGGTTGTGCTCCTCTTCCTGGATTTCCATGATGTTCTCGGGCAGCGCCGAGACCAGGCCTCCGACGGGGATGTCCTCGGGGCGGATCTTGACGTAGGTGCCGTCGGTGACGACGGGCATGCCCTCGACCCATGCGGTGGTGCTGAGCAGCTCGACCGGGCTGAGTCCCTCGGTGGCCTCCGTGGGGGTCCACAGGTCGCGCAGCATGACGATGAGCGGGATCGGGAAGAGCGCCAGCGCTGCGATGAGCGTGCGGCGGATGATCTTGTACTGCGCGAACCCCGACTCCTCCTTGCCGCGCTCGTACTGCTCGGCGGCTTCCACGTCCTCATGCGGAGTCGACGCGAGCGAGTGGCGCTCCTGGACGACCTCGACGTC
>JAPOKX010000060.1:0-9563 GCA_029977425.1 Actinomycetota bacterium | reverse complement strand
CGGCCGCGCTCGTAGTTGGCGGCTGCCTCGGCGGTGGCGTCCTCGGGCGACGCCATGTCGTGGCGCTGCTGGACGACCTCGACGTCGGGCATGAGCTTCTTGGCCCACTGGATCGCGCCGGCGCCGATGCAGAACACGCCCAGCCCGAAGGTGAGGCCGAGCGCGAAGTTCTGGTAGCCGACCTCGCCGAACATCGGGATGTAGATGTCGGTCTGGGGATCGATGGCGACGTAGGCGACGACGAAGAGGATCACCATCAGCATCGAGAGCAGGAAGAGGCTCGCCACCTGGCGCTCGGCCCGGCGCGCGGCCTTGGGGTCGAAGTCGCTGCGACGCGGGCGGTGGGGGATGTCGGCAGCCGGAAGGGCGCCGGGGCCCTCGTAGAGCGGGCGGGCGAGATCGTCGGCGGGGACGTCGCCGCTGCCGTGCCCGTGGTCGGGTGCGCTGGCGCTTCCGCGGGTGCTGAGGTCGCTCATCGTGCCTTGATTCCGATCCATACGGCCAGGCCGACGAACGCGGCCATGACGCCGGCCCAGAGGAAGAGGCCCTCGGCGACGGGGCCGAGGCGCCCGAGGGAGAGGCCACCGGGACTCGGGGCCTCCTGGAGATCCATGATGTAGGCGATCACGGCCTGCTTGTCCTCGACCGTGAGCGTGCCGTCGCCGAAGACCGGCATGTTCTGCGGGCCGGTGAGCATGGCTTCGTAGATGATCTGCGGCTCGGCGTCCATGAGGCTGGGGGCGTACTTGCCCTGGGTCAGCGCACCGCCCTGGCCGGCCGCCTGGTGGCACTGGGCGCAGTTGATGCGGAAGAGCTCGCCGCCCATGGCTTGATCGGCGCCTTCGTAGCTGAGATCCTCAGCGGAGGGAATAGCGGGACCAGGGGCCAACGATGCGATGTAGCTGGCCATCGCGGCGATCTCTGTCTCGGTGTAGTCGGCGGGCTTCGACGGAGCCTGGGCGCCGGGAGCGGCCATCGGCATGCGACCCGTGGCGACCTGGAAGTGGACGGCTGCGGCACCGACGCCGATGAGCGTGGGGCCGTTGCTCGTGCCCTGCGCGTCGAGTCCGTGGCAGGACGAGCAGCCCTCGAGGTAGAGGCGCTTGCCCTCGTCGATCGCCGTCTGGTCACTGGTCGCGACGGCCTCGGCAGGGGCCGCGGTCGTGGCGACCGCATAGACACCGCCGACGCCGAGCAGCGCCACGAGCAGCAGTATCGAGGCCACGATCGGATTGCGCCGACGGGCCACCAGTCCCTTCACGCCTGTCCCTTCCGTCCTGTCATCGCGCCCCGGTGACGGAGTCACTGGGGCTTGGGGCCTACTTGAGGATGTAGATCATGAAGAACAGGGCGATCCACACCACGTCGACGAAGTGCCAGTAGTAGGAGACCACGATCGCCGTGTGGCCTGGTCGTGCGTGAAGCGCTTGACGACGTACGTCGTCGCGAGCACGAGCAGGAAGGCGATGAGTCCGCCGGTCACATGCAGGCCGTGGAATCCGGTGGTGAGGTAGAAGGCCGACCCGTAGGCATTGCTCGAGAGGGTGAGGCCCTCATGCACGAGTTCGGCGTACTCCGTGACCTGGCCGGCGATGAAGATCGAGCCCATGAGGAACGTGATGATGAACCAGCGGCGCAGTCCCTTGACGTCGCCTCGCTCGGCCGCGAAGACGCCGAGCTGGCAGGTCACCGACGAGAGCACGAGGATCGTCGTGTTGACGCTCGCGAAGGGGATGTTGAGGAGCTGGGTCTCCTGCGCCCACAGCTCGGGGTTGACGGCCCTGAGGGTGAAGTACATCGCGAAGAGGCCAGCGAAGAACATGAGCTCGCTGGAGAGCCAGACGATGGTGCCGATGGCCACGGGGTTGGGCCGGTTGGCCGGCGCGTGGGCAAAGGCCTGACTCACGGGAGGTGTTGCGGTCGCCACGGGGCCACTCTGCCAGAGGGAGCCGTGAGGGGGGTGCAGACCCCCCGAGAGAGTGGCGTCCCGATAGCCTGACGCCGTGACGGAAGCCGAAACCCCCGCCGCCACCCTGGCGGTCCTGGTCTACAGCGACGACCGGACGGCGCGCGAAGAAGTGCTGCGTGCTCTGGGCCGGCGTCCCGCGCCCGAGCTCCCGGCCCTGCGCTATCTCGAGTGCGCGACCCTCCCGGCCGTCCTCAAGGCCATGGACGCCGGGGGCGTGGACCTGGCCATCCTCGACGGGGAGGCCGTCCCTGCGGGCGGAATGGGCCTGTGCCGGCAGCTCAAGGACGAGATCTACTCCTGCCCGCCCATCCTCGTGCTCACGGGGCGCCCTCAGGACGCCTGGCTGGCCACCTGGTCGCGGGCCGACGGGGTCGTGCCCCGGCCCCTCGACCCCATGGTCCTGGCCGATACGACCGCGGCGCTGCTGCGCCAGCGCCTCGCCGGTCTCCCGGTCCGCTAGCGAAATGGGCGATATGCCCGACTTCATGGGCAAGGCACTCCGGTGATGGCGGCCGCCCCCTCCTGGCCCTCCGTCCTCGGACGCCTGGCCGCGGGCCTGGACCTCGACGCCGACTCGGCTCGCTGGGCGCTGGACCAGGTGATGTCGGGGGAGGCCACCCCGGAGCAGATCAGGGAGCTCCTCCTCGGCCTTGCAGCTAAGGGGCCCACCGCCGAGGAGGTGGCCGCGGCGGCGGACGCGATGCGCTCGGCCGCGCTCCCGGTGGAGGTGCCCGGGATCCTGCTCGATGTCGTCGGCACGGGCGGTGACGCGTCGGGCTCGGTCAACTTCTCCACGATGGCGGCGATCGTCGCCGCGGCGTGCGGGGCGACGATCGTCAAGCACGGCAACCGCGCGGCGTCGTCGAAGTCCGGCACCGCCGATGTGCTCGAGGAGCTTGGCCTCGCGATCGACCTCTCGCCGGACGCTATCGCGTCGTGTGCGCGCGAGCTCGGGATCGCCTTCGCCTTCGCGCAGGTGCTGCACCCAGCGATGAAGCATGCGGCTCCGGTGCGCCGCGAGCTCGGCATCCCCACGATCTTCAACATCCTCGGTCCACTCACCAATCCCGCGCGACCCGTCGCCGGTCTCATCGGCTGCTCGGATGCGCGCATGGCGCCGGTGATGGCGCAGGTCTTCGCGGACCGCGGCGACCGCGTGCTCGTCGTACGCGGTGACAACGGCTGGGATGAGATCTCGCCGTACGGCGGCACGCAGGTGTGGGACACCACGCGCGGCGGAGTCACGGAGGAGCGTCTCGAGGCCGGTGACCTCGGCATGGGCGATATCGCGGAGGGCGCGCTCGCCGGGGGAGACGCGGTCACCAATGCCGAGGTGTGCCGCGCGGCATTCGGCATGCGCCGCATGCACCCGGAGCTGCCGTTGCCGTCCGATATCGACGCCGTACGCGCGGTCGTCATCGCCAACGCAGCGGCGGCCCTTGCCGCGCACTCCGCTGCGGTCGCTGCTGCCGATGGCGAGTACGTACAGGGGTCACTGCGTGATCGCGTGCGCGCGCATCTGGTGGATGCTCGCGCGGCGGTCGAGTCGGGCGCGGCCGGCGACCTGCTGCGTCGCTGGGCAGACACGTCGCAGGCTCTGCGACGCGCTCAGTCCTAGCGCCCATCGCCAGGCATCGCTGGGCACTCTCGTCAGTACGTCACTCGGAAGGGTGCTCGTCCTAGGCCACGGGCTGACTCGACGCTCCACAGGTCCACTGAATTCGTGCGGGCAAGGTTGCCAGGTGCGCGTCTATCCACAGGTGAGTCGGATCTATGCCGGCAAGGTTGCCAGCGGCTCCTCTATCCACACGTCCGCTGTGCTCGTGCGGGCAAGGTTGCCAGCGCGCACACCATTGCCCGCCCTACCCATCACGCGCTCGGCCTCAGCCCCCGGCGATCCGCGGTGTAGCGCAGCACCTCCGCGGCCTCGCGTGCCCGACGCAGCGAATCAGCGACCTCACCGCCCACATGGAGCGGAAGCGCGAGAGCAGCAGTCATGCGCACCAGGCGCGCATCGACGAGCCACCGCCACAGGAGGTCGGTCTCCTCCGTCAAGGCCGACCCGGGCTCGACGCTGTCTCCGCTGAGCACCAAGGCATCGACCACGGGCCGCGGATCCTCACCACGAGCGGCAACCCCTGCCGCCGCCAGGCGGCCATGGCGGATCACGTGGATGTGCCACGCGCCATCGACGAGCTGCGCCGCCACGACCTCCTCGGCCTCCGCGAGCGCCGCCAGCCGATGCCGGCGCACGCTGGCCCGGACGTAGGACTCGAGCCGATCGCGCCAGGCGCGGGCCTGCTCGAAGCGGCCCGCATCCGCCAGGGTGGCCATGCGCGCATGGATCGCGGCGACCACCTCGCGGGGGTCGCCGCTGAAGGCGGCCAGTGCCTGCTCGGTCGTGCCGGCGTACGCATCGGGATCGCCTGAGCGGGCGCAAGGGGCAGCGCATTGGCCGAGCTGGCCGCGCACGCAGCCCGCATCACGACGCGGGCCGCGCGGCAGGCGGTCGGTGCACGTGCGCAGCGGCAGCGCCTCGTGAAGCGCCTCGGCCGCGAGTATCGCGGCACCGCGCGAGGCAAAGGGACCGATCGCCGCGAGATGGCCATCGCGCACGGCACTCACCGTCACTACCCGCGGGTGCGGCTCGCGGGTGAGTGCCAGCCACACCTGGCGCTCGGGATGGCGCGAGCGGCGGTTGTAGGGCGGCTTGTGCTCGGCGATGAGGCGCAGCTCGCGCACCCGCGCCTCGAGGTCGGTGGCGCACACGATCGGATCGACGCGGTCGGCGAGGCCCACCATCTCGGACATGCGCTTGCGCTGCTCGGACGCCGTGAAGTAGGACCGGACACGCGTGCGGATATTGCGCGAGGTGCCGACGTACAGCGCATGGCCCTGGGCATTGCGGAACACGTAGACGCCGGGCGCCTCGGGAAGGTCGCCCGCCAGGTGGCGCTTGGTGCGCTGCTGCGGAGTGGTGCGCCCGCCGAAGGCGAGCAGGTCCTCGAGGCAGTGCACGCCGAGCGGGCCCATGCGCTCCATGAGCCCGTGGAGGACGGCCACGGTGGCGCGCGCGTCGTCGAGCGCCCGGTGGCACGGGGGAGTGGGCGAGTGGAAGAAGCGCGACAACGTCTCGAGCTTGCAGTTGCGCACCTCGTCGCGGGCGATGGCGCGGCGGGCGATGCGCGCCGTGTCGACCACGCGCGGCCCGGGCCACGGCAAGTCGGCCTTGTCGCACGCGCCGCGCAGGAAGGACATGTCGTAGGGGGCGTTGTGCGCCACGAGCACTGCCCCGCGCGCGAACTCCCAGAATCCCGCGACCGCGGCCGTGACGGACGGCGCGCCCGCCAGCATGCGATCGGTGATGCCGGTGAGCGCGGCGATGAAGGGCGGGATGGGCACGCCCGGATTGACGAAGGTCTGGTACTCGCCGAGCACCTCGCCGCCGCGCACCTTGACCGCGCCGATCTCGGTGATCCCGGCGTCGACGGGCTTGCCGCCTGTGGTCTCGAGGTCGACGACGACAAAGGTGACGTCGCACAGGGGCGTGCCGAGGTCGTCGAGGGAGAGCTGCTGCTCCACGACCAGGCCCGGCATGCAGGCGACGCTAGGCGCGCGGTCCGACATCGACGGGCGCGACACCCCGGGCCGACCCCTCGGGCCAGGCGGCTCCCGGAGGGATTCGCGTCCTAGGCTCGGGCCATGGCGACGATCCCCGACGCCGGCCATCGCTGGCGCTGCGGCCACTGCGGCAACCTCACGCGCTTCGACGTCGTACGCCGCTCCCGCACGCGGGAGTACTGGCACATCGACCTCGCGGGCGCGCCTGAGGTGGAGGGCACCGAGACGCTCGAGGAGGAGGCCGAGGAGGTCCGCTGCCGCTGGTGCGGCAACGCCGACCGCATCGAGGTCATCCCGCGCCCCGAGCCCGGCCACGAGGGCGACAGCCCTCACGACGTCGGCGGCGTCTGAGCGCCCCTACTGAGCTGCTCGATCGAGGCGCTCGGCGATCCACGTCTTGATGACGGCCTGCCGAGTGATCCCGAGGCGCGATGCCTCCGCGTCCAGCGACGACACCATCCAGGTCGGGAAGTCGACATTCACACGCTGCACGTCACGTCCGGGTCGGCGTGCACGGCTGAGATCCAACTGGTCGACGATGTCGACTTCGTTGCTATCAAAGGCGGCGTCGAACTCACGGGCCTTCATAGAGTTCCTCCTCAGATAGGCGAGCTCGTCGTACGGAAATGAGCCTCACGGCGTGCCGCCTCCTCGTCACCACTGCCGCCCAGAGGCGGCCGTCGATGCGACCGATCACGATCCACCGTTCCTCGTCGCCCGTTCGAGCGGGAATCTCCATTCGATCGGGGTCGTGCCAGAGCGCCTGAGCTGATGCGAAGTCGATCCCATGCTTGGCCAGGTTGGAAGCCGACTTCACGGGGTCGAACTCGAACTGCCAAGCCACAGGCTACTCCATAAAGGTATAGAAAAGGAACATCGCACCGAGATGAGTTTCCAAGTGCGTCCCTGCAAGGGACTCGCAGGGTAGGCATCTCTCGTCCCCCCTGCCGCGGCCGTCCACAGCTCGCTGTCGGACCCCCTGCCTACCTTCGAGGCATGAGCGAATGCAGCGACAGCACGCCCGGCGACCTCACGATCGACTGCGCCAGCTGCCTGGCCCGGCCAGCGGCCTGCGGCGACTGCATCGTGAGCGTCCTCCTGGGCCCGCCCGGTCAGATCGGCGGCGAGGAGCAGGCCGCCTTCGCCGTCCTCGCCGGATCCGGGCTCGTCCCGCCCCTTCGCCTGGTGACGGGCGAGGAGGGCGTCGCATGATGGCGGGGTGACCCCGGCCCGCTCAGCGCTCCTCGCCGCCCTGGCGCTGTACGCCGCCGCCGTGGTCGCAGCGTTGCTCCTCGTGCCCTGGGAGGCCGCCGTCGCTCCCTGGGCGGATCTCGCGACCGACCAGCTCACGGCGTTCACGGCCGAGCAGGTGAGTGCCATCCAGGCCTACGTCGCCGCCGCATGGCTGCCCGGCGTACTCGCCTGGCTCGCACCCGCTGCCCTCGCGCTCGTCGTGCTCCTCGTCGCTCCCGCGCGCAATGCACTCGCGCGCATCGGCCCGCAGGGCAAGCACTTCCTCGCGACTGTCCTGGCCGCCGCCGTGCTGCTGGCGGCCACGCGCATCGCGACCCTTCCCTTGGTCCTGCTCGTCGCCCAGGCGCGACGCGATCACGGCCTGCTCGTCGAGCCCTGGGGCACCTGGTGGCTGCGGTGGGCGGGGGAGTCGCTGGCTTTCGTCGTCCTCGGCGCACTCGGAGTGGCCCTCGCGCTTGCGATCCTGAATCGCTGGCCGCGCCGGGGATGGATCGTGGTCGTCGCCGGTGCCGCGGTCGTCGCGCTTGCCACGTCTGCTCTCCTCCCGCTCGTCCAGCGGCTGGAGGGAACCGCCGCCGACCCCGCCCTCACTGCGCGGGTGCTCGCCATGGCGGATCGCATCGGCGTCGATGTCGGCACCGTCACTGTTGTCGAGATGGCCGACCGCTCACCGGCGATCAACGCGCACGTGTCGGGCTGGGGTCCCACGCGCGCCGTCACGATCTACGACACGGTCTCGGGCACGGCCTCGCCCGCGGAGATCGACGCTCTCGTCGCGCACGAGCTCGTGCACGTCCGCGAAGGAGATGTCGCACTCGGCACGCTTCTCGCCGGGCTCGCGGCCGCCGGCACCGCGGCGCTCGCTGCCGGCCTTGTCCTCTCGCGGCGTGTGCGCGCGTGGCTTGACGCGTCGCACGCGGGCGATGCGCGGATGGTACCGCTCGTGGTCGCGGTCACGCTGGTAGCTGCGCTTGTCGGGTCGATCGGGGCTGTCACCATGAGTCGCGCCCTCGAGGCGCGCACCGACCGAGAAGCCCTCTCGGTCACGGGAGACGCGCAGGCCTATGCCGACCTGCTCATGCGCCTGGCCATCACCAACAAGTCGACGCTGGAACCACCGCGCTGGCGCTACGCACTCCTCTTCACCCATCCGACGCCGCTGCAGCGGCTGGCGCTGATGGACCAGGCTCGCTGACACCGCGACGCAACGCCTGGCGACTCAGTGCCTGGCGCAGCACGATCCAGAGTCCGATACCCGTGGCACACACCAGCAGGGCGACGCGGATCACCTGGAGCGCGACCGCCCACCAGTCGCCGTTGAGGAAGCTGCCGTATCCATAGGGGTAGATCACCTGGGTCACCAGGATCGACGGCACGAGAAGCCACACCACCGTGCGCATGCGGCTCACGGGATCGAGGAAGGTCACCGCGGCCACCCCCACGACCCACACGGAGTACTGCGGTGACAGCACCCGGCTCGTCACCATGCTCACGAGCAGTGCTACGAGCGCGACGTCCGCGGGTCCCAGGGTCTCCAGTCGACCGAGGAGCCGCAGCACGCCGAGCACGCCGAGCACGGCGAAACCCGCGAGGGTGATGGCGAGGCCGAGGGGGATGGTGATGGGTACGTCGACCTCCATCGCCCCGAAGCGGAACTCCGTCGGCACCTCCGTGAAGACGTTCCAGACCATGAAGGGGAGCGCTCCGACGGATTCGACCTGCAGTCCGCGCGCTCCCTGCTCGCCGAGGAAGGAGACGCCGCCGGTCGACCACAGCATGACGCCGCCGAGGATCGCGACCGACATCAGGACGAAGCCGAGAATGCCGCGCGGCAGCGACCGCCGCGGCAGTGCGATGAGCATGAGGCCGGGCCACACCTTGAGGAGCGTGCCCGCGGCTGCAGCCGCCCCGCTCCACACGGGGCGCGCGACGATCACGAGCGCGACCACGGCAGCGAGAGTGGGCACGACGTCGAAGCGCGCGAGCCACACCGGCCCGACCAGGAGCGCGCCGATCACCCAGGCCCAGGCCGCGTCGATGCCGACCTTCCGGCGCCGTCCGGCGATGGCGAGCACCGTGAGCGTTGCGAGATCGCAGAGCAGGGCGATGAGCGCGAACGCCGCGACGGGGTTGGAGCCGAGGAGTGCTGCGATGGCGAAGACGATGCCCGCGCCGGGTGGGTACTGCCACATGTCGTCGCCGATGGGGAAGCGACCGGTGACGAGCAGGCTCGACCATTCGGCGTAGAGCTTCACGTCGTTGAGGACGGAGGGGCCGTCGGGGTAGGGGACCGTGCCGGTGAGGGTGCCGAGCAGGAGGAGCCTGCTGGCCACCCAGGACACGACGAGGGCGACGACGCTTCCGCGGACGCGCGTCATCGTCACGGAGCGTCGTCGGGGGCCTCGAGCAGGCCCAGCCGGAGCGCGGTCATGAGCGCCTGGGCGCGATTGCCCGCGCCGAGCTTGTCGTAGAGCTTGGAGATGTGGGTCTTCGTCGTGGAATCGGAGATGAAGAGCTGACGGGAGATCTGCGAGACGCCCATGCCGTCGGCGAGGAGTTGCAGCACCTCGCGTTCGCGCGGGGACAACTGCGGGCCCTGAGGCGAAGTCCGGCGCTTGAGCGCATCGGCGAGGTCAGCCGAGGTGAAGGAATGCGGTGAGCTCGCGGCATGTCGCGCTGCCGCCACGATCTCCTCGGCCGGCGCGCTCTTGCGGACGAA
>JAPOKX010000005.1 GCA_029977425.1 Actinomycetota bacterium | reverse complement strand
CAGCGGGGTCGTCGCCGTCGCACCCTGGCCGAAGTAGCCGTTGCGATAGGAGGCGATGTCGGTGACCCAGGCATTGCTCCCGTTGGTGAAGCTGGAGGTCATGTTGTTCGTGGCGTAGACGTCTGCAGCCAGGGTGCCATTGGTCACCTGCGACCAGGAGGCCCCCGACATCTGCCAGGCCGTGCTCACGGCCGTCGACATGGAGTCGAGCCAGGCGGCGGTCTGGACGCAGGAGAAGGCATTGGCGGACAGGCTGTTGCATGCCTGGAGGAAGTCGGAGGGCGTCTGCACGCTGGGGCTCACGAGCGTCGCTGCGGCCAGGACATCGCCGATGCCCACGAGCCCCGCGCCCACATTGAGGATCGAGGTGAAGTAGCCGGTGAGCTGCTGCATCTGCTCGGCGTACGAGGTGTCGAGCGTCCCGACCGGGACCACCGGAGGATTCGTGGGCGAAGGCGCGGAGGTCCCCTGGATGACATTGGACGCCGCCGCGCTCGCGCAGGTGAAGATCAGCCCTTGCGAGTTGTTGCTGCTGAGCAGGTTGGCGAGTTGGTTGACCTGCGTCTGCAGCGAGTTGACGCCGGACGCGAAGGACGGCGTGCCCGAGCCGGCCCCGAAGATGTAGTTGCCGATCACCCGCGCATTGGCCGTGCCGCCGCCGTAGTTGATGTTGGCCTGCCCCCAGGTCGGGGTGAGGACGTTCTCGTAGTTCTTGAAGGTGGCGTTGATGGACTCGGCGATGGTCTGCGCCTGGTTGATCTGCTGCTGGAAGCTGATCTGCGATGCCTTGTCGAAGATCTGGGAGTTTTGCTGCTCGACGGTCACGAGGGTGCTCTGGATCGCGGCCAGGTCCTGGTAGACGATGGCGAAGTCCTGCTGCATCTCCTGCTGGAGCTGGGCGATCTGCGCCCCGGTGGCCGCGGACGTGCCGGGGAAGAGAAGCCCCAGGAGCGCGTTGACGCCGAAGCCCACCACCGCGGCGCCGCTGGCATCCAGGGCTCCTTCGGCCAGGCTCTGGAAGCCGGCCAACTGGTCGCTGGTGGCCGCGGCGACCTCGGTCGCCGCCGTCGCACCATCGGCCCTGGGCTGGACACCGGTCGACCGCAACGTGGCAGGAGGCCGGCCGGCGAGCCAGTGGGAGTACATCCGCAGCGGCGACTCATCCGTGGTGACCTTGCCGGTCGACGTCACCGTGAGCACCTGCGACTGGGCGGGCTGCTTGCCGGGGACGCGCAGGCGGATGCGATGCGTACCGGGCTTGCTCAGTTGCATCGACACGCGCACGCGACCGTCCTTCGCGACGCGCGCTGCCTTCAGCGGCACCCAGGCCTTGCCCACCTGCACCTCGCCGACGACCGCGAGGCCTCCGTAGCGGCGTGAGAGCTCGCCCGTGACCGGGAACACCTCGCGCGTGCGCACGGACGTCGGGGCCTTGGCCGCGAAGGACACCACCTTGGCTCGCGACGTCGAGGTGGCTGCGGAGGCGCCCAAGGCACTCGCGCCAGCGCTGACTCCTGGCTCTTCGGGCCCCGAGGCGGCCTGGGAAGGGCCCCCGACGGAGACGAGGGTCGCGGCGGCGACCGTGAGGGCGGCGGAGAGCGCGAGGAAGCGACGCGAGCGAGGCCGGGGGGTTCTCAACACGAGCCCATCATGTAAGCCGCCGCAGGCCGATGCTCGCCAATGTCTGGCTTCCCGCAGTCTGCTGGCCCGGGCCTACGGGTTGCCGGAGTCGACGAGATCGGGACAGATCTCGCGCAGGGCAGCGAGGGAGTAGCCACCCTCGCGGAGGAGGACGGGTGGGTCGATCGTGAGGTCGACGATGCTGCTGGGTGCCTCCGCGACCGTCTCGCCGCCGTCGAGGTAGAGCGCGATGCCATCGCCGAGCTGATCGTGCGCATCGGAGCACGTCCGCGGCGGCACGCTTCCGGCGCGCTGCGCCGACGTCACGGCCAGCGGACCCGTCGCGGCGAGCACCGCGAGGGCAACCGGGTGCAGCGGCATGCGCAGGGACACGTGGCCCGCACCGCTCGCGATATCCCAGGCCAGGGTGGGCTGCTCGCGCACCACCAAGGTGAGGGGCCCGGGCCAGAAGGCATCGATGAGCGCTCGCCCTTCGGCCGTCACTCCGCTGGCGAGTCCATCGACGGTGCGCACGGCTCCCACGAGGACGCCGACCGGGAGATCGTCTCCGCGCCCCTTGGCCTCGCGCAGGGCGCGCATCGCCTTGGCCGAGAAGGGATCAGCAGCGAGGCCGTAGACAGACTCGGTGGGCAGGACCACGAGCTCGCCTCGCTTGATCGCGGCGGCGGCCGCCGCGATCCCTCGGTCCCGCGCGGGACCGGGGCGATCGCCGACCTCGATGACGAGGCTCACGCCGGATCCATGGCGCGGGTCGCGGTCGTGAAGCGCGGCTTGCGCGCCAGGTCGCGGTGGTCGCTCACCTCGCGCCACCTGCCATCGCCGAGGAGCAGCGCGGGCACCCCCTCCTCGGCCTCGTCCCCTTGCTCGTCGGAGTGCTCGATCACCAGCAGGCCGCCCGGCTGCAGGAGATCCGCGGCGGTGCCGATGGCCCCGCGGATGACCTCGAGTCCGTCGATCCCGCCATAGAGCGCGAGGGCGGGATCGTGATCGCGCACTTCGGGATCGCGCACGCGCGCGCCGCTGGGCACATAGGGCGGGTTCATCGTGACCACCGCCACGGTGCCGCGCAGCGACGCGAGGGGGCCACCGTCGGCAGCGCAGGTGCGGGCGTCGGCCTGCACGACGTCGACCCGACTGCCCGACGATTCGATCTCCTCGTGCAAGGCATCCGCGTTGCGCCTCGTCCACGCGATGGCCGCATCGTCCACCTCGACGGCGGTGACGTGAGCGGGAGCGGCCTCGGTGGCGAGAGCGAACGCGACAGCGCCTGATCCGGTGCAGAGATCGACAGCACGCCGCTCCGACGCGGGGAGAGCGCGCAGCGCATCGATGCCCGCCTGGGCGACGAGTTCGGTCTCGGGCCGCGGGATGAAGACCCCGGGTCCCACGGCGAGCTCGAGATTGCGGAAGGGCGCCGAGCCGACCAGGTGCTGCAGGGGCACCCGGGCCATCCGCCGGGTGAGCAGGCGCTCGTAGGCCGTGCGCTCCGTCTGGTCCATCCGGTCGTGGAGCAGGAGCCGACTGCGCGGCACGCCCTTGACGTAGGCGGCGAGCAGCACGGCATCGGTGTCCGGGGAGGGCACTCCGGCCGCGGCGAGACGGCGCTGACCATCGGCGATCACGTCGCGCAAGGAAACCCACCCCTCGACCACGCGAGGGGACGGGCCCTGCCCCGCGTGGCTCACGAGCCCTCCGCCAGCGCGGCCTCGGCCGAGGAGTCGATACACGACTGGATGACCGCATCGAGTTCGCCGCTCAGAACCTGGTCCAGGTTGTAGGACTTGTAACCCGAGCGGTGGTCGCTGATGCGATTCTCGGGGAAGTTGTAGGTGCGGATCCGCTCGCTTCGGTCGACCGTGCGCACCTGGGCGCGCCGCGAGTCCGATGCCTCCTGCTGCGCCTGCTCCTGGGCGATCGCCAGCAGTCGCGCGCGCAGGATGCGCAGGGCCTGCTCGCGATTCTGCAGCTGGCTCTTCTCGTTCTGGCACGACACCACGGTGCCGGTCGGGACGTGAGTGATGCGCACGGCCGAGTCGGTGGTGTTGACGCTCTGGCCGCCGGGGCCCGACGAGCGGAAGACGTCGATGCGCAGGTCGTTGGGATCGATGGTGACATCGACCTCTTCGGCTTCCGGGAGCACGAGAACTCCCGCCGCGGAGGTGTGGATGCGGCCCTGCGACTCGGTCACGGGCACGCGCTGGACCCGGTGCACTCCGCCCTCGAACTTCAGGCGGGCGTACGGCGCCTCACCGGGCTCGGGCACGCCGCGCGCCTTCACCGCCACCGCGACGTCTCGATATCCACCGAGGTCGGACTCCTCGGCCTCGAGCACCTCCGCGCTCCAACCGCGCTGATCGGCGTAGCGCAGATACATCCGCAGCAGGTCGCCCGCGAAGAGAGCCGACTCCTCCCCGCCCTCCCCCGCCTTGATCTCGAGGATGACGTCCTTGCCGTCGAGCGGATCGCGAGGGATGAGGAGTTCGCGCAGTCGCTCCGCGACCTCCTGGCGGCGCGTGTCGAGGACGTCCGCCTCGTCCGCGAATGCCGGATCGACGTCCGCGAGCTCGCGCGCCGCGGCTATGTCGTCACCGAGGGCGAGCCATGTCCGATAGGCCTCGATGGTGGGACGCAACTCGGCATGGCGACGCGCCAGGCGACGCGCCTCGGCGGGATCGGCATGGACTGCCGGATCAGCCAGGCGCTCCTCGATCGCGGAGTACTCGGCGGTCAACTCGACGCAGGCGTCGAACACGGGACCTACCTATCGGCGATGAGCGGGGACGCGCTTGCGAAGAAGGCGCGTCACTCGGATGCGGAGGCCTTGTCCTTGCCGCCGAAGCGCTTCTCCCACTTCGCGACGCGACCGCCGGAGTCGAGGATCTTCTGACGACCGGTGTAGAACGGGTGGCACTGCGAGCAGACGTCGGCGTGGATCACGCCGTTCTTCGCGGTGCTGCGCGTCGTGAACGTCGATCCGCAGGTGCAGGTGACCTGGGTCTCGACGTACTCGGGGTGGATTCCCGACTTCATGATGTCCTCCATTCGGGCCCGGGTCCGCAGGAGCGGTGAACCGGGCCGGTCAAGGCTACGCCATCGCAGCGGCAATGGCCGAATCGGCCCAAGCGGCGTCTAGGAGTCTTCGCTCTCCGACCCCGTGACCGACGGCGTGGTCTTCTGGATCTGCAGGAGGAACTCCAGGTTGCTCTTGGTCTCACGCAGCTTCGTGAGCAGGAGCTCGATGGCTTGCTGCTGGTCGAGGGCGTGGAGGACGCGGCGAAGCTTCCAGACGATCTTGAGCTCGTCGGGAGCCATGAGCAGCTCCTCCTTGCGCGTGCCCGAGGCGTCCACGTCGACGCTGGGGAAGATGCGCTTGTCGGCGAGCTTGCGATCGAGCTTGAGCTCCATGTTGCCCGTGCCCTTGAACTCCTCGAAGATCACCTCGTCCATGCGCGACCCCGTCTCGACGAGTGCGGTCGCGAGGATCGTGAGCGAACCGCCGTTCTCGATGTTGCGGGCGGCTCCGAAGAAGCGCTTCGGCGGGTAGAGCGCCGTGGAATCCACGCCGCCGGAGAGGATGCGGCCCGAAGCAGGGGCCGCGAGGTTGTAGGCGCGGCCGAGTCGGGTCATCGAGTCGAGGAGCACGACGACGTCGTGGCCGAGCTCGACGAGGCGCTTGGCACGCTCGATCGCCAGCTCGGCAACGATGGTGTGATCCTCCGCGGGACGGTCGAAGGTGGAGGAGATGACCTCGCCCTTGACCGAGCGCTGCATGTCGGTGACCTCTTCAGGGCGTTCGTCGACGAGCACCACCATGAGATGGCACTCGGGATTGTTGGTCACGATGGCGTTGGCGATGGACTGGAGCACCATCGTCTTGCCGGCCTTGGGCGGCGACACGATGAGGCCACGCTGCCCC
Source organism: Actinomycetota bacterium (assembly GCA_029977425.1). Classification (GTDB taxonomy): domain Bacteria; phylum Actinomycetota; class Actinomycetes; order S36-B12; family S36-B12; genus Mxb001. The sequence continues at coordinate 27,824 of JAPOKX010000005.1, read as the reverse complement.
TTGCCGATCGGCGCCACGAGGTCGATGACGCGGGTGGTGAGGTTGCCGGGCTCGGTCTCCAGGCGCAGGCGCTCCTGAGGGTAGAGCGGGGTGAGCTTGGAGAAATCAGGGCGCTGACGGGCCTGCTCGGGATCGGTCCCGTTGACGGTGTCGATGCGCACCAGCGGGTTGAACTTCTCGCGTCGCTCGCCGTCACGCGGCTGCTTCACGGCACCCGTGACCGCATCGCCCTTGCGCAGGCCGTTCTTCTTGACCATGGACAAGGAGACGTAGACGTCGTTGGGGCTCGGCAGGTAGCCGGCCGTGCGGACGAAGGCGTAGTTGTCGAGGACATCGAGGATGCCGGCGACCGGCACCAGCACGTCGTCCTCCGTCACCTCCATGTCCTGCTCGCTGAAGCCACCCGGCCGGCGATCGCGCCGATCGCGGAAGCGATCGCGTCCCCGGCGGCGGCGGCGGCGCGAGCCGTCGCCATCGTCGTCGTAGCTGTCGTTTCGATTGTCATTGCGACTGTCGTTGCGGTTATCACCGCGGGAGTCCCCGCGGTTGTCCTGTCGGGGAGCGCGCTCGCGCTCACCCTGGTCGTTCGCGGAGTTCCTGTCGTCCTTGGCCGGCCTCTCGGACCGGTCTGCGCGTTCGTCGCCGCGGTCCTTGTCAGACTTGTCGGCCCGGCCGGACGAGCGGCCCTTGGCAGCTGCGCCGTTGTCGGATGCGCGTCCGCCGGCGCTGGAACGTCCGCCGGACTGCTTGGCGCTGATCGCCTCGATGAGTGCGCTCTTGCGCATGGTGCTGGCCCCCGTGATGCCCAGGGACTGGGCGAGCTGCTTGAGCTCGGGCAGCAGCATCCCGGAGAGACCGGAAGCTGACTTTCCCGCAGGGGCGGTGGCGGTATCGCTCACGTGGGTTCCTTCGTCATGCCCGACACCGGGGTGGAATCGGGGTGTGCGCGCCAGGCGAAGGCCGGGCCGCGCTGTGTCCGCAATGCCTGAAGGGGCATTCCCTAGACCAGCTTCCCTACATCAAGGAGTAGAGATCAAAGGGAGGAGGTGGATACGTCCCTGAACGGACTCCTCGAGGCTAGCACCTGCCCCGGAAGGGCCGCGTCACGACCCCCGGATGTGGACCCGGGCCCCGTCGCCTTCGACGGGCACGGCAAGCGGTCGCCAGCCTTCCGGCGCTGCAGCCATCGCTGCTGCGCGCTCGCGCTCGTCGACAGTGAACGCCAGCACCGTCGGTCCCGCACCTGAGACGACAGCCGGCAGGCCGCCTTCGCGTAGCGACATCACGAGTGCGTGCGACTGCGGGTACGCGTGGGAACGCGCATCCTGATGAAGTCGATCCTCCGTGGCGGGGAAGAGGAGCGCTGGATCGGAGACGACGGCGTGCGCAAGGAGTGCCGTGCGCCCCACGTTGAACACGGCATCCGCGCGCGACACCGTGTCGTCGAGCAGCGTGCGCGCTTCCTTGGTCGGCATCGACTGCTGCGGGATGAAGATCACGGGAACGATCGACGGGTGCGTGGCACGCGTGACCGCGCTCGCATGCGTGTCGTCGATCGAGTCCACCCAGGCCGTCGTGAACCCACCGAGGAGTGCGGCGGCGACGTTGTCAGGATGCCCTTCCATGCGCGTGGCGAGGCCGAGGACCTCGTCGTCGGGCAGGAGGGACTCACCCTCCTCCACCAATCCCCTGGCGAGCAGGATCCCGGCCACGATGGCCGCAGCCGATGACCCCAGGCCGCGCCCCTGAGGGATGGCATTGCGACAGCGCAGGACGATCCCGGGGGCGGTCACGCCCATGGCCTCCCAGGCCGCGGCCATGGCGCGCGCCACGAGGTGGCGGTCGTCCGCGGGAAGCGAGCCGGCACCCTCCCCCTCCACGGTGACGAGCACGCCGGGGTCCTCCGTGACCATCGCGACGAGGTGGTCATGCAGAGCGAGCGCGAGTCCCAGCGAGTCGAAACCCGGGCCGAGGTTGGCACTCGTCGCGGGCACGATGACCTCGACGCCGACGGAGCGGAAGCCCATCGCCTATCCCCGTAGTCCCAGCGCGACAGCAGCCACTGCCGCATCGACGGGGACCACGATCGGATCCGGTGCGGCTTCGAGCGCCCACTGCGGGTCCTTGAGTCCGTTGCCCGTGAGAGTGCACACGATCGTCTGGCCGGGATCGAGCTGCCCGCGCTCGTGTGCCTGCAGCAACCCAGCGACGCTCGCCGCGCTCGCCGGCTCGCAGAAGAGCCCCTCCTTCGAGGCAAGGAGACGGTACGCCGCGAGGATCTGCTCGTCGGTGACCGAGTCGATCAACCCGCCCGACTCTTCGCGCGCCGCCACGGCCTGCTCCCAAGACGCCGGATTGCCGATGCGGATGGCCGTGGCAATGGTCTCCGGCTTGGCCACCGGGGCGCCCTGGACGATGGGCGCGGAGCCCGCGGCCTGGAAGCCCCACATGCGCGGCAGGTGGGTGGAGTGCCCCGCGTCGGCGTACTCGCGGTAGCCCTTCCAGTAGGCCGTGATGTTTCCCGCGTTGCCGACTGGCAGGCAGTGGATGTCGGGGGCATCGCCGAGCATGTCGATGATCTCGAAGCTCGCGGTCTTCTGACCCTCGATGCGGTCCGGATTGACGCTATTCACCAGCGACACGGGGTAGTCGTCGGCGAGGCCTCGTGCAAGCGTCAGGCAGTCGTCGAAGTTGCCCTCGACCTGCAGCAGGGTCGCGCCGTGAATGATCGCCTGGGCCAACTTGCCCATGGCGATCTTGCCCTGGGGCACGAGGACTGCGCACACCATGCCCGCCTTGACGGCGTAGGCGGCAGCACTGGCAGAGGTGTTGCCCGTCGAGGCGCAGATGACGGCCTTGGCGCCGCGTTCGGCCGCGTCGCTAATGGCCATCGTCATGCCGCGGTCCTTGAAGGAGCCCGTGGGATTGGCGCCGTCGTACTTGAGCCAGACCTGGCTGCCGGTCATCTCGCTCAGGGTGCAGGCGTAGACGAGCGGGGTGCCACCCTCGCGCAGTGTGACGACCGGGGTGTCCGCGTCGACCGGAAGCCACGCGCGGTACTCCTCGATGAGGCCGCGCCACTGGGGGGCACCCGACGTCATGACCCCGCCTCCCCTTCGACGCGCATGACGCCCACGACCTGCTTGACGACGTCGAGGCTGCGGAGGGCCTCGATGGTCCTGCTCAGGTCTCCGTCCTGGGCGAGGTGCGTGCGCACGATCAGTCCTGCGTCGTCGCCATGGCCTTCCTGCCGCACGACCTGGATGCTCACACCGTTGTCCGAGAAAGCCCGAGCGACAGTTGCCAGCACGCCCGGGCGATCGGCCACGTCGAGATTGACGTAGTAGCGCGTGCGCGCCTGGTCGATGCCGCGGATCTCGAGGTCGGCGTACGTCGACTCGCGAGGACCGTGGCCGCCGGAGCGGAGGTTGCGCGCAACGGCGACGACGTCGCCGAGGACAGCGCTCGCTGTGGGCGCACCGCCCGCGCCACGGCCGTAGAACATCATCTCCCCGGCGCTCTCAGCCTCGATGAAGACAGCGTTGAAGGCGTCGCGGACGCTGGCGAGGGGGTGGCTGCGGGGCACCATCGTCGGATGGACGCGGACGATGACCCCGCGGCCGTCCTCGGTGCGCTCCGCCACCGCGAGGAGCTTGATGACGAATCCCATGTCCCGCGCAGCAGCGACATCAGCGGCCGTCACCCCGGTGATGCCCTCGCAGGAGACGTCGTCGAAGGTGACGCGCGTATGGAAGGCGAGCTCGGCGAGGATCGCCGCCTTGGCGGCCGCGTCCAGGCCACCGACGTCCGCGGTGGGATCGGCCTCGGCATAACCGAGTCGCTGCGCCTCGGCGAGCACGTCGGCGTAGTCGGCACCCTCCTCGTCCATCTTGCTGAGGATGAAGTTGGTCGTGCCGTTGACGATGCCGAGCACCTTGACGACGCGGTCGCCGGCGAGTGATTCGCGCAGCGGTCGCAGCAAAGGGATCGCACCAGCGACAGAGGCCTCGAAGTAGAGGTCGACGCCATTGGCCGCGGCGGCTGCGTAGAGCGCCGCCCCGTCGGCCGCGAGAAGCGCCTTGTTGGCGGTGACGACCGAAGAGCCCGCGGCCATGGCCTGGAGGATGAGGGTCCGCGCGGGCTCGATTCCACCCATGACCTCGACGACGATGTCGCTGCCTCGGGCGACGAGCGCGGTGGCGTCGTCGGTGAGGAGCGCGGAGGGCACTCCCTCCCGGGCCCGCGAGGCATCGCGCACGGCCACGCCCGCCAACTCCAGGGGTGCGCCGATGCGCGCGGCCAGGTCGTCGGACTGCTCGAGGATGAGTCGGGCGACCTGGGATCCGACGGTGCCCCCGCCCAGCAGGGCGACGGTGATCGGCGCGGACATCTGGCTCCTCGTACTCGGTGGGAGGCCTAGCCTCTCAGACTGCAGCGCTCCTCAGACCGCGGCGCCCGGATCGAGGGCGAGGAGGTCCTGCTCCGTCTCACGCCGGAGCACCACGCGGGCCTGCCCCTGCCCCACGGCGACCACCGCAGGCCGCGGCAGGTAGTTGTACTGCGATGCCATCGAGCGGCAGTACGCCCCGGTCGCCGCCACCGCAAGGAGATCTCCGGGGGCCAGGTCGGAGGGGAGCCAGGCATCGCGCACCACGACATCGCCGCTCTCGCAGTGCTTGCCGACGACGCGGCACAGCATGGGGGGTGCAGTGGACACGCGCGACGCCAGGACGACCGTGTAGTCGGCGTCGTAGAGAGCGGTGCGAATGTTGTCGCTCATCCCCCCGTCGACCGATACGTACGTGCGGACCATTCCCTGATCGAGGGTGACGGGCTTGACCGTGCCGACCTCGTACGCGGTGACCCCCGCGGGACCCACGATCGCCCGCCCGGGCTCGAAGGCCAGTTCCGGGATCGCGATGCCCGCACGCTCGCATGACTTCACCACGATGCGGTCGATGGCCGATGCCATGTCCTCGACCGTGGGCGGATCATCCGCCTGCGTGTAGCTGATGCCCATGCCGCCACCCAGGTCGATCATGTCGACGGGGATCCCGGCGTCTGCCAAGTCGGTGACGAGGTCCACGATGCGCCCTGCGGCAATCTCGAACCCCGAGGCGTCGAAGATCTGCGACCCGATGTGCGAGTGCAGGCCGACGAATCGCAACGAGGGAGCGGCTACGACCGCCCGCACCGCTGCGGCCGCCTCGCCCTCGGCCAAGGACAGGCCGAACTTCTGGTCCTCGTGCGCCGTGGCGATGAACTCGTGGGTGTGCGCTTCGACGCCCACGGTGACGCGGACGAGAACCCGTGCGACCACGCCACGCCTCTGGGCCGCCTCGGCCACTCGACCGATCTCTGTCATCGAGTCGATCACGATGAGGCCAACCCCTACTTCGAGCGCGCGCTCGATCTCCGCCACGGACTTGTTGTTGCCGTGGAGGATCATCCGGTCAGCCGGGAAGTCAGCCGCCAGGGCGACGGCGAGTTCGCCCCCCGAGGCGACATCGAGGCCGAGGCCCTCCTCCTCCACCCAGCGCGCGATCGCGGTGGCGAGGAATGCCTTGGCGGCGTAGTAGACGGTCGCGGATGCTGTCCCTGCCGCGTAGGCCGTCCGAAACGACGCTGCGCGCGACCGAAAGTCGGCTTCGTCGAGGATGAAGAGCGGGGAGCCGAAGTCGGCGACCAGGTCGCGGACATCGCAGTCGCCAATGACCAGCGCGCCTTCCGAGCCGCGGCGCGCCGTACGCGGCCAGACCGCGGGATCGAGCGCTCCCGGATCGCCTGAGGGCGCCGCCGGTGCCGATGGCGTGGAGAGGACCTCTCCGTGCCGTGGGCCAGCGGGATGCGCGCGCATGGCGCAAGGCTAGTCAGTCCGCGAACGCTGACCGAGCAATGGCTGCGCAGGGGAGCTTCAGCCCTTGGCCCACGGCTCAACGAGGTCAACCCTGGAAGCGAGCGTGATGACTCGCGCGACCGCAGGGAGGTGCGCAATGGCAACCACGGAGTCGACAGGAACCACGGAGTCCCGGGAGGTGGGGGCACGGCAACGCGCGGATGAGCCCGGAACAGGCCACCGCCCGTGGCAGCAGGGACCGTTGCCCGAGATCGCCGGGTATGTCGGTGCCGCACTGGTCGCGAGTGCGGCCCTCAACTTCGTGGCCCAGTCCTGGGAGGACTGGAGCACCGTTGTCCGTCTCAGCATCGTCGGGACGTCAGTCGGGCTTCTGTACGCCGCCGGACTCATCATCCTGACTCTCGCCGGAGGGCGCTCCGGCCTTGCCCGGGAGGATCACGCGAATCGTCGGCGATTGGTGGCAGTCCTCTTTGCCTTCGCTGCGCCGCTGACGGGTGCGTTCGTCGCCGTCACCCTCGACTCACGGGGACTCTTCGCTCAGGTCACCCCGTGGCTCATCCTCCCCGGCGCGGTCGCGCTGGCCGCCGCCATCGCCGGAGCCTGGTCGACTCCCGGTGTCGTGTCCACGCTCGTCGTGGGTGGCACCGCGGCATGGACGGCCCTGGCCTCCGCGATCGTGGTAGCCGAGGACCAGCCGGAGTGGTGGGTGCCCGTCATCGCTGCGGTGCTCGGTGCCCTGTGGCTGGCAGTCGCTCCCCGGCTGCTCGCCGTCCCGACGCTGTCGGAGGCGCTCGGCGTCGCGTGGCTCCTCCTCATGCTGGGTCCGGCCGCCGTCACCGACCTGGCAGCGACACCCGAGGTCACGGATGCCCAGACCGTGGCCGTGTGGGTGAGCCGAGCGCTCCTCCTCGGCTTTGCCGCCGTCGCCCTCACCCTCTTTGCCCGCGGCGCGAGTGGCGCCTGGGCGGTAGGCGGTGTCCTGGCCGCCGTCATGGCATCGATGGGCATGGCCGGCCAGGCCCTCGGCTGGGTGGCGGCTCTCCTGGTGGCGGGGGTCGTCCTGCTCGCGCTCAGCGGGCTCCTGCTCGTCCTGAGGAGACGGACCGCAGAGCCGGAGGCGCCTACATCCGATCCGGTGCCGTGACTCCGCACATCGTGAGGCCGTTGGCGAGCACCTGGCGGGTCGCGGCGCACAGCCAGAGGCGGGCGAGATGGATCGGTTCCGTCGGCTCGTCGCCGCGTGGGAGCACGCGGCAGGCGTCGTAGAAGCGGTGGTAGGCCGTCGCAAGAGACTCGAGGTAGCGGGGCACGCGATGCGGCTCGCGGAGTTCGGCGGCTGAGGCGACGACTGCGGGGAACTCCGCGAGCGCCCGGAGCAACTCCCCCTCTCTCTCATGCACCAGCAGAGCGGGGTCGTAACCGGCCGTCCGCCAGTCGATGCCGGACTCGGCGGCGTTCCGCAGGACCGATGCGATGCGTGCATGGGCGTACTGCACGTAGAAGACCGGGTTGTCATTCGTCCTCTGCACCAGCAGGTCGAGATCCAGGGTGAGTGGCGAGTCGACCGGGTAGCGGATGAGCGAGTAGCGGGCCGCGTCCACGCCCACCTCCTCGACGAGCTCCTCGAGCGTGATGAGCGTGCCCGCCCGCTTCGAGAGCTTGATCTCCTCGCCGTCGCGCATCATCTTGACCAGTTGGCCGATGAGCACCTCGACGCTCACGTCCATGTCGTCACCGGCACAGGCCGCGACGGCACGCAGGCGGTTGACGTAGCCGTGATGGTCCGCGCCGAGGAGGTAGATGGCCGTGTCGAAGCCCCGGGTGCGCTTGTCGACGTAATAGGCCGTGTCGGACGCGAAGTACGTCATCTCGCCGTCGGCCTTGATGAGCACCCGGTCCTTGTCGTCGCCGAAGTCGGTGGTGCGCAGCCATGTGGCTCCGTCGAGCTCGAAGACGTGCCCCTGCTCGCGCAGCCGTTCCATCCCACGCTCCACGGCACCCGAGTCGTGCAGCGAGCGCTCGGAGTACCACGTGTCGAAGTGCGTGCGGAAGAGCTCGAGCACCTGCTGCTGCTGCGCAAGCTGCAGGGTGTACGCCGCCTCGCGAAACGCGACGAGCTGCTCGTCCTCTGGCAGGGCGAGGAACTCCGGATGCTCGGCGACGATGCTCGCGGCGAGGTCCGTGATGTAGGCACCGTGGTAGCCGTCCTCGGGGACGGGTCGGCCCTGAGCGACGGCCATGACCGAGGCACCGAAGCGGTCCATCTGCACGCCGCGGTCATTGATGTAGAACTCGGTCGAGACCTCCGCGCCCGCGGCCGCGAGCACGCGGGCGAGAGCGTCGCCCACCGCGGCCCAGCGGGTGTGACCCAGGTGCAGCGGCCCGGTGGGGTTCGCGGAGATGAACTCGACGTTGACGCGTCGACCGGCCAGGAGGCTGCCGCGCCCGTAATCGGCGCCCGACTCCACGACCTGCCCGGCCAGCGCCCCCTGGGCGTCGGCAGCGAGACGGATATTGATGAAGCCCGGCCCGGCGACCTCCGCCTCGGCGACCCCCGCCACCCCGTCGAGGCGCGCTGCCACCAGTGCGGCGATCTCCCGGGGCGGACGCCCGGCCGACTTGGCGAGCGTGAGGGCCACCGGCGTCGCATAGTCCCCGTGGTCGCGGTTCTTGGGCCTCTCGATGACGACTTCAGCGGGCGGCTGTCCCCCGAGCGCCCCCTCGGCCTGCAGCGCCAGGACGCACTCGCGCACCGCGACGGACAGATCCTCGGGAGTCATGACCGGAGCGTAATCGTCCACAGACTGGCCAGGCTGTGAGGATCACTCCCCTCGCCACGAGGCCGCGTGCTACCGTCGCGGTGGCTGTGCTGCACAAGAACCACCGTTCGAGGGCGGTCGGAGGCCGGGATTCCCGGTCGGCGATCACCCTGGCTCCCTGGGAACCCCCAAGGCCGGGACGTCGGCTCGCACCACCAGCCCGCCGGGCGAGGTGCCCGGCGACCACGTATCCGCACTTGGGATCTAAGCAGTAGGAGTTACCCCGCATGGCACAGGGAACTGTCAAGTGGTTCAACGCCGAGAAGGGCTTCGGCTTCATCGCACAGGCTGACGGGGGTGCCGACGTGTTCGTGCACTTCACCGCCATCCAGGCCGACGGCTACCGCAGCCTCGACGAGAACCAGACGGTCGAGTTCGACATCGTCCAGGGACCCAAGGGTCCCCAGGCCGACAACGTCCGCATCATCTGAGGCGACCGTCGACAACTGACACGACTGTCAGCCGATGAGGCCCGCCCCCTTGGGGGCGGGCCTCATCGCTTCCCCGGTCCCTTCGCTTCCCAGTGGCCGCCTTCCTAGCGGACCCCTTCCCAGCGGACGCCTTCCCAGTGGACGCCGCCAGGACCTCCGGGTGAAGATGGAGACATGAGCGACGACATCGAGAAGCTGCTCGCCCAGGTTTCCCAGACGACGCAGCAGCCCGGCGCCACCCCCGCCAAGAAGTCCGGTTCGGACGTGGCGAAGAAGAGCGGTGACAAGCCCGGCGGGCGCTTCGCCTTCGCCCTCGTCACGGCACTCGTCTTCGGCGGCATTGCCTTCGTCGTCGGCTGGCTGTTCACGCCCTTCGTCCTCACGGGGACGTCGATGGGCGTCGGCGCTGCGCTCGGGTCCTTCGCCACGGCGCTTCTCGCCGGGCCGCCGCGCTGGTTCTCGTCCTAGCCGCAACTGCCGCTGAAGCCGGCACTGTTACCCTCGGTCTCTCCCCAGCCCCCGTAGCTCAGGGGATAGAGCGCCGGTTTCCGGTACCGAAGGTCGCAGGTTCGAATCCTGCCGGGGGCGCATCGCCGCGGGCCTCACTGTCCCTATGCTGCAGCCGTGCAGCAGACCCGCCTGAGCGACCGGCAGCGCCGACGCAACCGCCTCTTCACCACGAGCGGCGTGGTCATCGAGTGGTACGACTTCATGGTCTACGGCCTTCTCGCCACGACCCTCCAGCAGGTGTTCTACCCCACCGATAGCGCCACGGTCGGCCTCATCCTCACCTTCGCGACCTTCGCCGTCGGCTATCTCGCGCGGCCTATCGGCGGCCTCGTCATCGGTCGCCTGGGCGACACCAAGGGCCGCCGCTTCGCGCTGGTCCTCTCCACCACGCTCATGCTCATCCCCCTCTTCATCACGACGATCCTGCCGACGTATGACCAGATCGGGATCTGGGCTCCGATCCTGCTCACCTTCATGCGGCTCATGCAGGGCTTCTCCGTCGGCGGCGAGTACTCCGGCGCGCTCACGGCCCTCAGCGAGTCGGCGGGCAAGGAAGGCCGCGGGCGCAGCGTCTCGCTCGGCCTCGCGACCGCCATGGGCGGCAACCTCCTGGCCTCCCTCGTGGTCTTCGGCACGACCGTCATCTGGGGGCAGGATGCGCTGGTCGAGGGCACCTGGCGCATCCCCTACGCCATCGGCTTCGTGCTCGCCGTCGTGGCCGTCCTCATGCTCCGCAAGATGCACGAGACGGAGTCCTTCCAGGAGGCGGCACAGTCGGGCGAGACGGGCTCCCCCGTGCGCTACCTGCTGCGCGCCTACCCCGGAGCCACCTTCCTCATGCTGGCGCTCGCCACCTGGAGCGGCGTCACGGTCTACACGCTCATCTCGTGGATGCCGTCCTACCTCGAGACGGTCGTGGGCATCTCCGATGCGCGTGCCGACCTCGTCTCTGCGCTCATCTCCGTCATCTACATCGTGCTCATCATTCCCGTGGCCGCCCTGGGCGATCGTCGCGGGCGCAGGCCACTCATGATCGGTTCCGTCATCGCCTACGTCGTGCTGGCGATCCCGTCCATCCTCCTGCTCAACTCGGGCGCCGTCGCCGCCGTTCTCCTGTCGATCGTCGTGCTCGCCACCATCCAGACGTTCGTCGATTCCACGACCACCACGGAGATGACGCAGCTCGTGCCCACCAAGGTGCGCTATACCGGCATCGCGTTGACCTACAGCATCGGCATGATCATCGGCAGCTTCACTCCGGCGCTGGAGGAGACGCTCCTCGGCTCGACGGGAAGCGTCCTCGTGCCGGCGTTCGTGCTCATCGGCATCTCGCTCCTGCTCATCCCCGTCATCGTGGTCTTCCCGCGCTACGTCAAGAGGGCCCAGTCGGAGGACGTCGAAGCGGCACTTGCCTGAAGCCCGGACACGGGGCATCGCGACGCAATAGCGTTTCCGACGGCACATTCACCCGGAAGGAGCGCTCCATGTCGGCCCAGCGCGATCGCCTCGACCCCGCTTCCCGCGAGCCGCTGGAGATGCTCCTCGCGGCCATCCCGGGAGGCTTCAACGCCATCCCCGACATCGTCGAGCGCCGTGCCGTCGTGGCGGGACTGCTGGCCGCTCAGATGGCTGACGTGCCCCCCAATGACCGGGTGGTCACCGAGGATCGGTTGATCCCCGGGCCCGAGGGAGCACCCGAGGTGCCGGTCCGCGTCTACACGCCCGCGGACGCCACCGGAGTCCTGCTGCCGGGGATCCTCTACATCCACGGCGGCGGCATGATCCTCGGGGACATCGAGGCGAATGAGCTCACTGCGGCGATGCTGTGCGAGCAGGTCAATGCCGTGATCGTCTCGACGGGATACCGCAAGGCCCCGGAGGATCCGCACCCCGCACAGGTCAACGACTGCTACGCCGCCCTCACCTGGATGGCCTCTCACGCAGGCGAGCTCGGATACGACGCGCATCGCCTCGCGGTCTACGGCGGAAGCGCGGGCGGCAATCTCGCCATCGCGACGGCCATGATGGCGCGCGACACCTCAGGCCCGGAGATCGCGCTCGTCGTCGCGCCGTACCCCATGCTCGACGACCGCAATGAGCTTCCGTCCACCCACGAGATCACCGAGGTGGGCATCTGGGACCGTGCCGGCAACGTCGAGGCCTGGTCGTGGTTCCTCGGGGGCAAGCCGGCTGACGCGTACGCCGCGCCCGCTCGTGCCACGGACCTGTCCGGCCTTCCGCCGATGTTCATCGACGTCGGCGAGATGGATCTCTTCCGCGACGAGGACATCGCCTTCGTGGCCCGCCTGCTGCAGGCCGGCGTGCCGACCGAGTTCCATGTCTATCCGGGCGCGTACCACGCGTCCGAGGTGTTCGCGCCGCAGGCGGAGCTGAGCCAGCGCATCTGGCACGCGCGGATCGCTGCCTTCCGCCGGGCGCTGCACGGGTGACATGAAGGCGACGATCTTCGACGGGACCGCCCAGCGCCCGTTCGACCCCTCAGACGCCCAGGCGGTATCGACGTCCACGCCGTACGCCTGGATCGACGTGATCCCGTCCGGCCCCCAGGACCCTCAGGTGCTCGCCCTGCTCAAGGACATGGGGTTCACCGAGGTCGTCGCGCAGTACACGACGCGGACCTACTCCAGCGGGATGTTCCAGGCCTTCGGCGACAACATGCTGGGGAGCACCTACGCCGCGCCCGACTCCGGAGACACCCCGGTGCTCATCCACTGCGTCTGGAATGCCGGCTGCTTCGTCACCATCCGGGTGGGAGCGGACAAGGCGATCGCCGCAGCCCTCGCGGACCTGGGACCTCGGGCCAAGTCCCTCTTCGCCAGCCCCGGACCCGTGCCGGGAGTGCTCCTCCAGCTCATCCTCGACAGCATCGATCGCCAACTCACCAGCCTCCAGACGGAGATCGCACTGCTGGACGGCCAGATCATCGTCACGACGAGCCCTGGGCAGATCACCCAGCTTCAGCAGTTGCGCTCCCCCATCGAGGCGCTCGCCACCACGATCCCCGGCTACGCCGAGAACCTGAGCGAGTCCCTCGTCGATCCCACGTCGCTCCCCGGGGTCGACGCGGCAGGGAGCCAGGCCCTCCAGACCTACGCCGCGTGCGTCAACGACGTCGTCCAGCGCATCGACAGCGCCGGCTCGGACATCCGCTCCGCCATCCAGGACTATCAGGGCCAGGTGAGCGCTGCCCAGGGCAATCGGATCAACCAGCTCACGCTCGTGTCGATCATCTTCCTGCCCATCACGTTCATGACCGGCTACTTCGGCATGAACTTCCAATGGCTGGTCAACTCCACCCAGACCTTCGGCACATGGCTTCTGCTCGGCGCGATCCTCCCGATCGTTGCGGTCGTCGTGTCCGTGTGGCTGCTTCAGCTCAAGGGATTCAACATCGGCCGCAAGGTCGAGCACCGCTACCACCTTCGCCACCCCGCGACCCAGCCGCACGACCCGTCATGACGACCCGGGTGCTGGCCATCGACCAGGGGACCTCAGCGACCAAGGCCGTCATCGCCAGCGCCAGCGGCATGCTCACGGAAGTCGACACTCCCGTCAGGGGCATCCGATTCGACGCGGACGCCGTCGAGCAGGACGCCGAGGACCTCCTCGACAGCATCGTCTCAGCCGGGCGCGCCGCACTCGGTGCCGCGGGAGACCCGGTCGCAGCCGTCGGACTCGGCAATCAGGGTGAGACAGTGCTCGCCTGGGACACGCGGACGGGTGAAGCGCTCGGGCCCGCCCTGTCGTGGCAGGACCGGCGAAGCTCGGCCGTCACCGACACCATGGACCCCGAGATGGGTGCCGCCCTGCTCGCACTTACGGGCCTGCCCCTCGATCCGTACTTCGCCGCTCCCAAGATGGCATGGCTGCGCCGCAGCCTCGGCGATCGGCTCAGGCCGCACGACACCATCACCACGGTCGATGCCTGGACCACCTTCCGACTGACCGGCCGTTTCGCGACCGACGCTGCCACGGCCTCGCGCACGATGCTGCTGGACCCGGCCACGCTTGACTGGTCTGCCGATGCCATCGACGCGTTCGGGCTCACGGGCATGCCGATGCCCGAGGTCGTTCCGTGCGACGCCCCCCTGGGCAGTACCTCCGCATTCGGTCCCGCGTTGCCGGTCATCGGCGCGATCGTCGACCAGCAGGCGGCCCTTCTCGCCGAGGGCTGCCGCGAACCCGGCGATGCCAAGTGCACCTACGGCACCGGCGCCTTCCTCCTCGCCCACGTGGGCGAACGTCATGCGCCCTCCCACGCGGGCCTCGCCACGTCCATCGCCTGGGCCTTTGCGGACGGCACGAGGGCATCCTGCGTGGACGGCCAGGTCTACACGGTGGGTGCTGCGGTGTCGTGGCTGGAGCGGATCGGCCTGATCGACACGCCCGAGGACCTCGACCGCCTCGCAGGCTCGGTGTCCTCCACGGGAGGTGTCGTCTGCGTACCGTCGCTCGCGGGCGTCGGTGCCCCTGCGTGGCGCCCGGATGCGCGCGCCACCTGGCGCGGACTGTCACTCGCGACGACGCGCGAGCACATGGTGCGCGCCTTCTGCGAGGGCGTCGCGGCGCAGGTGGCCCTGCTTGCCTCCGCAGTGGCCGACGACATCGGTGGGCCTCTCGCGACGCTTCGCGTGGACGGCGGCCTCACCCGCTCACGCGTCGTCATGCAGCTGCAGGCCGATCTCCTCGGCATCCCCGTCGAGGTCTACCCCCATGCCTGCGCCACGGCACTCGGCGTCGCCGCCCTCGCCTTGCGCGGGCTTGAGGGGCCCGGGGCGGAGGACGCTCTCGTCGCCGGGTGGTCTCCCGCGGCGACCTACCTCCCGGAGGCCACACCGGACGACGCCGCCGGCCGGCTACGGGCCTTCACCCGAGCGCTGGAGGGGTCATGACGGCGTACGACGCCGCCGTCATCGGGGCCGGCGCGGTGGGCAGCGCCATCGCCAGCGCGCTCACGCGACAGGGGGCCCGCGTCGCGCTCATCGAGGCACGCGGTGACGTGGGTGCGGGCACGAGCAAGGCGAACACCGCGATCTGGCACACCGGATTCGACGCCAAGCCGGGGAGCCTCGAGGCCCGCCTCGTGGCCCGCGGACACCGACTGCTCGAGGAGCGCGCCGAGGAGTTCGGATGGCCCATCCAGCGCGTGGGCGCGCTGCTCGTCGCCTGGGACGAGGAGCAGGTCGCACGACTCGACGCGATCATCGAGCAGTCCCGCGCCAATGGATACACGCGCGCACGGGCGATGTCGGCCGACGAGGTGTACGCCGCCGAGCCCTGCCTTGGCCCCGGCGCGCTCGCGGGTGTGGGCATCCCCGACGAGGGACTCCTCGATCCCTGGACCATCACGCTCGCTCTCGCCACCGATGCCGTCGTCAACGGCGCCACCCTCCTGCTCGACACACCCGTGAGCCGCATCGACCGCGTCGCTGACGGATACTCCATCGAGACGCCGAGCGGCGTCGTCTCGTGCGCCTGGCTCGTCAACGCCGCTGGCCTCGGAAGCGACCTCGTCGACCGCGCCGCCGGGCACAGCGGCTTCACCATCACCCCTCGGCGCGGTCAGCTCATCGTCTACGACAAGGCGGCCCGGGACCTCGTGCGCCACGTCATCCTTCCGGTGCCCACGGCCACGACCAAGGGGGTGCTCGTCTCGCCGACCGTCTACGGCAACGTCCTCCTCGGCCCCACCGCAGAGGACCTCGAGGACCGCACGGACACGCGTGTGACACCCGAGGGCCTGGACTTCCTCCTCGGCCACGGGCGCCGGATCATGCCCGAGCTGCTCGACTTCGAGGTGACCGCCACGTATGCGGGGCTGCGTGCGGCAACCGAGCACTCGGACTACTGCTACGCCGTCTTCGAGCGCTACGTGCGCGTGGCGGGGATCCGCTCCACGGGGATCAGCTCCTGCCTTGCGCTCGCGGAGCAGGTCTGCGGGGATCTCGCCGAGGCCGGCCTCGTGACGACGCCGATCTCGACGCCACGAACGATCCGCATGCCGAATCTCGCAGAGGATCGACCGCGCCCGTACGCCGACGCGGATCTCATCGCAGGCGACCCGGCCTACGGCGACCTGGTGTGCCTGTGCGAACGCGTGAGCGCGGGGGAAATCCGCGACGCACTCGCCTCCCTCGTCCCCCCGCGCGACACGGATGGCCTGCGCCGTCGAACGCGCGCTCTCGCCGGACGCTGCCAGGGATTCCACTGCGGGGCCCGAGTCGCTGCTGCGCTGGCCGGTCGGCCATGACCGACGTCCTCATCATCGGAGGGGGGCCGGCCGGCCTGTCAGCCGCCGCGGCGATCGCGGCACGGGGCGCGCGAGTGCGCGTCGTCGACCGCGACGAGGCCGCAGGCGGAGTGCCGCGGCACTCCCACCACCCGGGTTATGGACTGCGCGAGGCACGCGTGCTCGACGGGCCGGCGTACGCGCGGCGACTCGTCGAACGAGCCATCCGCGCCGGCGCCCGGATCGACGTGCGCGCCACGGTCACGGACCTGCGCCCGCTCGTGGGCGGAGGTGCGGAGGCGGACATCACCGCTCCCGGAGGGCGCGAGACGGTCTCGGCTCGCGCGGTCGTTCTGGCCACGGGGTGCCGGGAGCGACCGCGCAGCGCGCGCCTCGTCGCGGGCTCTCGCCCCTCGGGAGTGCTCACGACCGGCTGGCTCCAGCGGCTGGTGCACCTCGACCAGGGCTCCCCCGGCACGCGTGCCGTGGTCGTCGGGGCCGAGCATGTGTCCTACTCCGCGGTCGTCACGCTGGCGGAGGCAGGTTGCCGGACGGTCGCCATGGTGACGCAGGACGACAACCACGTGTCCTTCGCGGCCTTCGACCTGGTGGCGCGGGCCCGGTTCCGCTTTCCCGTCCTCACGCGCACGCGGATCTCGGACATTCACGGCGGCGACCGCGTGACCGGCGTGACGATCGAGCGATCAGACGGCCGTCGAGGCCACGTGGAGTGCGACACCGTCGTCTTCACCGGGGACTGGTACCCCGAGAGCGATCTCGCCGTGCGCGCTCGCATCGACCGCGACCCGCGCACGCACGGACCGCTTGTCGACACTCGGGCGCGCACAGGAACGCCGGGGGTCTTCGCCGCGGGCAACCTGATCCACCCAGCGAGCACAGCGGACGCCTGCCGCCAGGACGGGAAGCGGCTCGCCGATGGGGTGGCGTCGTGGCTAGACGGGTCCGCGTGGCCCGACGCATGGGCGAGCATCGACGTGCACTCACCTCTGCTCTGGTCCGCCCCGGGGCACTTCGTCCCGGGAGAGGCCGGGCCCATCCGCCTGCAGACCGCGCGACCCGTGAACAGCCCGCGCTTCCAGGTCGAGCAGGACGGTCGCGCGATATGGCATGGGCGACTGCCCTACATCAGGCCCACCCGGCCGTTCGCCCTGCCAGCGGCGGCACTTGCCGGTGCCCGCGGCCCTGTGCGAATCCGCATCGCCTGAGGCCCTCTGTGATGGGATGGCCCCGTGGCCGACCTCCCCTCCCGTGCGCGCGTCGTCGTGATCGGCGGCGGAGCGGTCGGCACGTCGGTCGCGTACCACCTGGCCCGCCTCGGCTGGACGGACCTGATCCTCATCGAGCAGGGGCAACTCTCCTCGGGGACTACCTGGCACGCGGCCGGGCTCGTTGGGCAATTGCGCGCCACTGAGTCCGGCACGCGCCTCGTGCAGTACTCCGCGTCGCTGTACGCCTCGCTGGAGGACGAGACCGGCCTGGGCACCGGGTGGAAGCAATGCGGGGGCGTCACCGTCGCCCGCACTCCCGAGCGGCTCGAGCAACTGCGCCGCACCGCAGCAGCGGCGGAGGCCTACGACCTCGAGTGCGAGGTCATCTCTCCTGACCGCGCACGCGAGCTCTGGCCGCACCTGGAGACTGCCGACCTGCTCGGAGCGATCTGGTTGCCGCGCGACGGCACCGTGAATCCGGCCGATGTCACGCAGGCGATGGCCAAGGGCGCGCGGATGCGGGGGGCCGCCATCATGGAGCGCACCCGCGTGCTCGACATCACCGTCCGAGAAGGCGCGGTGACGGGCGTCATCACCGATAGGGGCCCGATCGAGGCCGAGATCGTCGTCAACTGCGGTGGCCAGTGGGCACATTCGCTCGGCCTCATGGTCGGCGTCCCGGTGCCCATGCACTCAGCCGAGCACTTCTACGTCGTCACGGATGCGATCGAGGGCATGGCGCGCATGACCCCGATCCTGCGCGATCCCGACGGCTACACCTACATGAAGGAGGAGGTGGGGGGACTCGTCGTAGGCGGCTTCGAGCCCGTTGCCAAGCCCTGGGTGTCGCCACGCGCGATCCCGCACCCCTTCGAGTTCAGCCTCCTCGAGGAGGACTGGGATCACTTCGCGATTCTCATGGATTCCGCGCTCCATCGGGTGCCCGTCCTCCAGGAGACCGGCATCAAGAAGTTCTACAACGGGCCGGAGTCCTTCACGCCGGACAACCAGTTCATCCTGGGCGAGGCACCAGGAGTCCGCGGCTTCTTCGTCGCCGCGGGATTCAACTCCGTGGGCATCGCCTCGGCAGGAGGCGCCGGACGGGCCCTCGCGGAGTGGATCGTCGCGGGCGAGCCGCAGGGCGACCTCGTCTCCGTCGATATCCGGAGGTTCGGCGACTTCCAGAACAATCCCCAGTGGCTGCGCGCGCGCGTCGGCGAGGTGCTGGGCCTTCACTACGCCGTGCCGTGGCCCAACCGCGAGTTCGATACCGCGCGCCCCTTCCGTCGATCCCCTCTCCATGAGCGGATGTCGCAGGCCAACGCCGCCTTCGGGTCCAAGTTCGGCTGGGAGCGACCCCTCTTCTTCGCGCCCGCCGACGAGGAGCCCGTCATCCGCTACTCCTGGGGCCTGCCGACCTGGATCCCCTGGGTCGATGACGAGCAGCGCGCGACGCGAGAGGCTGTCGCACTCTTCGACGAGACCTCCTTCGGCAAGCTGCTGGTCACCGGACCGGATGCCAGCCGGCTCCTCCGGCGTGTGTGCGCGAATGACATGCACATACCCGTGGGGCGCGTCGTCTACACCGCCGTGCTCAACTCGCGCGGCACCTATGAGGCCGACGTCACAGTGACGCGCACGGCAGACGAGGACTACCTCTGGATCACGAGCGCGGCATCACCCGTGCGCGACGCCGACTGGCTGCGCCGCCACAGGGAGGACGATTGGCGCGTGGAGGTGGTGGACGTGAGCAGCGCCTACGCCGTGATCGGCGTCATGGGGCCCCGCAGCCGCGACCTGCTCGCCCGGGCCACCACGGCCGACATGACGCATGATTCCTTCCCGTTCGGCACCAGCCGCGTGATCGACCTGGGCGACTTCACCGTGCGTGCCAGCCGCATCACGTACGTCGGGGAGCTCGGCTGGGAACTCGTCATCCCCGGCGAGTTCGCCGTGGGCGTCTACGACCTGCTCAAGGAGCGCGGATCGGATCTCGGCGTGCGCGACGCGGGCTACTACGCCATCAACGCCCTGCGCCTCGAGAAGGGCTACCGCGCCTTCGGGCCCGAACTCGGTCCCGACTACGGGCCGGCGGAGGCCGGGCTCCTCTTCGCAGCCAGGTCCGATGCCGACTTCATCGGTCGTGCCGCGCTGGAGCACGCTCGTGCCTCACTTCCCGAGCGCCGGCTCGTGTCCTGGGTCGCTCAGGCCCCCGACGCGATGCTGTGGGGCGGCGAGCTCCTGCGCCGCGACGGCACAGCCTCGGGCCAGGTGACCAGCGCGGCATTCGCGACGACGACCGGGGCATGCGTAGGCCTCGCCTACATCCGAGGCGACGTCGAAGGTTCGTGGACCGCGAGCGTCGGCGGGAAGTCCGTGCCTATCGAGGTGTCCGTGCGCGCTCCGTACGATCCCAAAGGCACGCGCATACGGGCCTAGGAGCCGGGCGTCCGTGCCCCCGCAGAGCACTGGGGGGCCCGGGCAACCCGGACCCCCCAGCGGATGATGGCGCCCTACTCCTTCTTGTCGTGCTCTCCGGTGAGGTAGCCCTCATGATGGTGCTCGAGCGCGATCTCGTCCGCGGATGAGACGCCCGGTGGCAGATCGATGGTGCGCTTGGGCCCCGTGAACCACTTCTTCGCCGAGACGTGCCACGCGATCCACAGGAGGATGAGCGCGCCGATGGTGAGGATGGGGGCGTAGTTGACGAACTTCCACGAGAAGTCCGCATTGCCCGGCCATCCCATGGGAGTCGTCGGCAGGATGAAGTAGACGCTGATGATGATGATCTCGATCACCGCCACCGGAGCCATCCACTTCCACTTGTTGCCCAGGTTCCACGGCCCCTGCTTGAAGCGGGAGCCCGCCTTCCAGCGAAGGTAGATGGGGATGGCGAAGGCGAGGTAGAGGCCGATGACCGCCACGGAGACCACCGCGTAGAAGGCCGTGGGCACGATGATCGGGGCCTCTGCCGTGCCGATGTTCACCTCGACCAGGGCCGGCAGGGTGATGAGCACGGCAATGACGGCCGTGGCAAGCACGGCGTTCGCGGGGACCTGCGACTTGCTCAGCTTGGCCCACAGGCTCGCCCCGGGCACCGCACCATCGCGGCTGAAGGCGAACATCATGCGGGAGCAGCTCGTCATGCAGGCCATCGAGCAGAAGAACTGGCCCACGGTCGCGATGAGGAGCACCGTGCCCGCCCATTGCGCGCTCAGCGCCTGGTTGAAGATGACCGCGACGCCACCGCCGCCCGCCGTGACCGCATCGGGATCCTGCACGGCGAAGAGGAAGGCGAGGAGCAGCACCCAGCCGCCGATGGCCGAGTAGAAGATCGACCGCCAGATGCCCTTCGCCGCGGAGTCCGCCGCACCCTGGGTCTCCTCCGAGAGGTGGGCCGAGGCGTCGAAGCCCGTGATCGTGTACTGCGTGAGCAGGAAGCCCAGTGGCAGCACGTAGAACCAGAAGAGCAACCCGCTGGTCTCGCCCCCGGCGAGGCCCGCACTGTTGTTGACCCTCATCGTGAAGACGTCCGACACGCTCATGTGGCTCGGTGGCAGGAAGATGAGGATGAGGATGATGACGGCTGCGCCGATGACGTGCCACCAGACGGAGACGTTGTTGAGGACGGCCATGAGGTGGCCGCTGAAGATGTTGAGGATCGAGACGAGCGCGAGGACGACGATGAAGATGAGGAACACCCGCTGTAGCGAGTAGCCCGCCGCCCATGACTCGCTGTACGTCGACAGCGTGAGGTCGAAGAACGTGGCACAGCCGTAGCTCACCGAGGCGATGACGGCCCACAGCCCGATGAGGTTGAGCCAGCCTGTGTAGTAGCCGGCCTTCGGGCCGCCGAGCGCACTCGCCCACCAGTAGATGCCGCCCGACGTGGGGTAGGCCGACACCAGCTCGGACATCGTCAATCCGATGATGAGGATGAAGACCGAGATGAGCGGCCAGCCGATGGAGATGGCAATGGGGCCGCCGTTGTTCCACGCCTGGCCGAATGTCGTGAAGCAACCCGCCAGGATCGAGATGATCGAGAAGGAGATGGCGAAGTTGGAGAAGCCACTCCAGTTTCGCCTGAGTTCCTGCTTGTAGCCGAGCTCTGCGAGCCTTTGCTCATCGGCATTGAGGTTCGTCGTATCACTCACCGAGGCCTCCCAGCGACCGCGGTCGGGGGGCGGACCAATCCACCCGCGTTGGGGGGAAGTGTGCTCCTGCCGGGCGCGATCCCGCAGCAACACGCCGCAATTCGCGCTAGTTCCTCCCCGCGGCATCGTCCAGGAGGCCCCCGAGGTCCGGGCTGTCGAAGGTGGCCACCGCGCGCTCGTACTTCTCCATCCCCCATTCCCAGAAGTCGAAGTCGATGGGGCTCACGGAGGACTGGATCGACGCCCAGAGCATCCATCCGTACTGACCCACGAGCCCCCAGAGGCGCGCTCGAGCGACCTTCGCCGGGTCGTGCCGCCCCCAGTAGCTGGTGACGAGAGGCTCGAGGTACTCGAGGGGCAGGGTGGACTCGCTCCAGATGTTGCCGATCTCGAAACTCGCCTCGTTGTTGCCGGAGTACTCGTAGTCGATGAGCCAGAGCCGGTCCCCCGCGTCGATGAAGTTGCGTGCGAGGAGGTCGTTGTTGCACGGCACCGTCTCCTCGGGCAGCACCGCCATGGCTCGCCGGATGCGCTCGACCATCGGCAGGAACTCCTCGTAGCGGGCGGGCAATCGAAACCCGCGTTCGCGGCATACCGCGAGATAGCGCGCCTGGATGTCGAACATGTTGAATTCCGCGACGAATCGCGGCCCGGCATGGAGGCGTCGACAGGCCTCGGCGATGCGCGCGAAGTTGTCCGGTCGGCGCACGTCCTCCTCCACCCACGTCCGGCCCTCGAGGAAGCCCACCACGAGCACCCCCGCTCCCGGGACGAAGTCGATGACCGGCGCACCCGCGCCCGAGTAGGCGGCGGCGAGCGAGTTGCGATGCTCGTGGACGCGGTCGATGGCGAGGAGGGAGGACTCCTCGTCAGACAGGCGCACCACGAAGGTGCCGCGCGGGGTCACCGCCTTGTAGTTGCGGTTCGTGATTCCCCCGGGCAACGCCGTCACCTCGGTCGTGCCGTCGAGGCAGGGCAGCAGGGCGAGCCGCTGACGATCTGCGCCCGGGATGCCGGGCAGCAGCCGGTCGAGCACGGCCGTCCGGTCACTCGTCACGAGCGCAGGCTAGCGATGGATCCGGCCCGCCGTGACCGTGATGAGTAGGGTCGGCCAATGCTTGAGGCCTGGCAGACGATCTCGATCGCGTCCGCCGCGGCCCTTCTACTCTCCCTGTGGGTGCGCCGCGAGTACGGCGGTCCAGCGGCTCTGGTCATGGTGACCCTCGCCGCGGCGGCACTCACGTGCCTGTGGGTGGCCTACGAGGTCGTTCCCATCGAGCAATGGCGCAAGGAGAGCCTGCCGGTCGGCCTGGCGATCTTCGCCCTGCCAGCCCTCGCCGGCACCGCCATCGCGCTCTTTCAGGCGCACTCCGAGGGCGGGCGACTGCACGGCATCGAGGCCCTGTATCTCGCACTCCTCTGGACAACCCCCGCCGTACTGCTCTACGTCTCGCAGCGCAAGCCGTTCGGGAGCGAGCTGGCGGACCTGCTCTGGTGGGCAGGCAGCAGCCTCGCGATCTACGCACTCGTCCCCGTGGCGTACGCGCGGATCGCGGGACAGTCCGTCCGCAGCTACGGGCTCTCCGCTCGGTTCGTACGCAGCGAGGCTGCTCTCATCTCTCTCATCGCGCCCGTCGCGCTCGTGATCGTCTGGCTGGCCTCCGCCGACCAGCGCTTCCTCGACACCTACCCCTTCTACGGCGGTGACGGATGGTCGCTGGTGCTCTTCGAGGCGGCCTACGGAGCTACCTTCGTTGCCCTCGAGTTCTTCTTCCGAGGCTTCCTCGTCTTCGCGGGCCAACCCGTGCTCGGCGTCCACGCGGTGCCCGTCATGGCCTTCGCCTACTGCCTGCTGCATCTGGGCAAGCCGATGCCCGAGGCGGTGTCCAGCCTCATCGGGGGCCTCATCCTGGGCTACCTCGCGCTGCGCCTGCGCTCGATCCTCGCCGGCGTCGTCGCCCACCTCACCATCGCCTGGGGCATGGACGCCTTCGTGCTCTCGCGCAGCTAGTCCACGCGCAGGAGCGCTCGCTCTGCTAGCCAGCGGTGACGGCGAGCACCGCATCTCGGACCGCAGCGGGGAACTTGCGCGAGTGCCCCACGTAGCCCGCGAGCGATGCGGCATCGCCGTTGGCCGCGTGCAGGAGCCCGAGCGCGGCACCCAGGCGTCGGGCACGGGCACGTCGACCGCCCAAGTCAGGTTGCGCCGTCGCTGCCCGTGCACGTGACCACACCCGGGCGACAGCACCGTCGGCGCTGGTGGACCAGCCGGCGAACTCTGCCGGCACGAGCGGCACGGCCTCCCGCGCGAGGAGCACGCGCTGCACGTCGGAGCCGTCGCGCCAGGCCCCGAAGGACACCTCGCGCGTCGAGGGCTCCGCAGATGCCGCCTCGAGAAGAAGGACATCGTCGCCATCCGAGCCTCGGGCGAGCAGCACCAGCAGCCGGCCATCGTCGCCCGCGACGGCGTCCGCGACGCGGTACTGCGCGAGCAGCCGGGCGTCGGCCTCGGGGAGGCTCTCGCGGTACTGCGCCATCTCCGCGCCGAGGTCGCTGGCCGATTCCACCGCACCTCCCCACCATGACGAGATGCGGTCATGCCGCAGCCGCGCCCCTGGAGAGACGAGCCGACGCACAGCCGTCACGGTCGACTGTGCTGCGTTCGGCGAGACCGCATCGGCCAGCGCACGGGATCGCCGCAGGGCCTCGGCTCGGGCAGCGTGCAGGGGTTCCGCTGCAACGGCCGAGATGCCGCGCTGATAGGCCTCGGCCATGGCCTCCGCCGCTCGACCGCCCATGCCCTGGCGCGCAGCAAGGTCGAGCAGATCGCTCTCCCACGGTCCGGGCAGGCAGTCGTCCACGTGAGCGGCATCGAGCACGACGCCGGCGGGGCCGACCACCGCGTCGAGTGCGTCTGCGCACATCCACACGACGTACCCGGAGCCCGCCGTGCGCAGTGCATCGGCAAAGCCGATGTCGTCGCGCCGCGCACGCCCGCGCGCCTTGCGCTCGAAGCGACTGAGGCTCGGGTCCGACTCCGGCGGATCGGCGTAAGTGCGCCAGGCCGTCATGATGCCGCCCGTCGCATCGGAGCGCTGAGTCCCGTGGCCACGTGCATAGCCTCCCGCACGGCAGCGAGCACCGTGCGCGAGGCAAGGTAGCTCGAGTCGAGGTGAGAGGTTGCCGCCCCCGCGACGGCTGCCGCCACACGCGACAGGGCACTGCCTGGCGCCGACAGGTCGGGCAGGGGCGAGAGGAAGGCATCGGATGCAGCGGGGAAGGCATCGCGCAGGCCGCGTCCCGCGGGGACGGGGTCGAGCAGGTGCACGACGTTGAGCCAGGCGCCCACGCGGTGATAGGGAAACGCCACCGCGGATGCCTGGATGGCGGGGTGCGCGAGCGGACTGCCCAGGGTGATGAGGAGATCGACATCGATCCGGGGGTCGGCCAGCAGATCCCACGCGACCACTGACCCCAGGGAGTGGGCCACGACGACTCGCGGACGCGGCGCCCTGAGGATTGCGCGTGCGGCCCGATGCATGACTGCCGCACGACGAGCATCGTCGTCGAGGTAGCGGCCCATCTGGTCGAGGCCGAACACGGGCGCGCGCAGCATCGAGGCGAGAGGCAGTCGATCGGCAAGCGACGAGGGATGCGGCAGTCCCGCGGGCCAGACCATCCGGGTGGACTCCCCGACAGCGTCGACGAGATCGGCGAGTCGGCGCTGGCGCTCGACGTACGCGCGGCGAGCGACTTCAGTCGTTGCCGTCGCGTCACCGGTGACGCGCCGGGCATGGACGCGACCCGGAGTCGTGAGCAGATCGTCGTAGGCAGGGGCGACGAAGTCCACGGTGAGTCCGCCAAGCGCTCGGGTGAGCGGGCGCCACCAGGCGGCCCGCGCGCCACCCACCCCGTGCAGGTAGGTGATGCTGCCGTGGGGCCGGCGACTCCGGGCTCCAGAGGCGGTGCCAGCAGCGGTGACGGCGACCATGACCCGAGCGTACGGTCTCTCGCCGACACGCGACCCGTGCACTGCCGTGGAAGAAGTGACCGATCGAGTCATCTGTGACTCGAGGTAGTCAAGTTTCTCGAAAATGTCCCGACACTCCCTTGCGCTGCTTGCGCGAGAGGAATAGAACTGTCCTGTCGCGAGGGAAACTGAGCGATCGGAGCACGAGGAGATCGAGCCGCAAGGTGAGATCGGAGGAAACTCCCCACCCCGGTGTCGCGGGGGCGGGCCAAGGCTTCGGGATCGGCTGAAGCGGCGCAAGCCGCACCGGAGGCGCCCCGGCAACGGGTGCGACGGAGAAGGGGCGACGCCCCCGACTTCCCCTCGCGGGACCGGCAGGCAGGATCCATGGCGAGACCCCTGGAACTCATGCTTCCAGGGGTCTCGCTCTTTATAGCCCTCAGGAGCTCCCGGATCCGGGAGCCACGCCGCCGTAGGCCGCCGCCAGTCGCACGAGGCCCTCGTCGATGGTCACCTCTGGTGCCCACGCGAGAGCCTCGCGGGTCCGACGCTGGTCGAACCAGTGGGCGGTGGCCAGCTGCTCGGCGAGGAACGCGGTGACCGGGGGCTCGCCCTCGCGCCCGGTCCGCTCCCACAGCCGCTCCAGCACGTGTCCGCCCATGCGCGCCACGGGGAAGGGCACGCTCCGCGAGGGGCCGGGAGCCCCCGCCGCCTGGGCGATGCGCGTGAGCATCTCGCTCACCGTGCGCGGCTCTCCGTTGGACACCACGAACGCTCGACCGCGCACCTGTGGCAGGGCCGCACGATCGACAGCCGCGGCGATCGCCGAGCCGGCATTGTCGATGTACGTCGTGTCGATGAGCGCGGCCCCGGATCCGATCGTGACGAGGCGCCCCGATCGCGCGCGGTCGATGATGCGTTCGGTCAACTGGGTGTCTCCAGGCCCCCACACCAGGTGGGGGCGCACCACGGTCACAGCAAGGCGGTCGCCTGCGATAGAGAGAGTCTCGTTCTCGGCAAGGGCCTTGCTGCGCGAGTAGTGGCCGCGCGCGCGCTCCGGTTCCGCCGTCTCGGCTTCCGCGCCCATGAGCGGATGCCCCGCATGCGCCACCGAGGGGGACGAGACGAGCACGAATCGCGCGACGCCAGCGCGGCGGGCTGCCTCCACGACGTGCCGGGTGCCCACGACGTTGACGCGCTCGTACTCCTCCCACGAGCCGGTGATATCGACGCGAGCGGCAGCATGCACGACCGCCGCGCATCCGGTGAATGCCTCGACGAGGGCGTCGACAGGGCCTGCCACATCAGCGCGGTGACACCGCGCGCCGAGTTCTGCGAGTCCCGCGGGGAGTGGCCCGCGCTGCACGGCCACCACCTCGTCGCCACGCCCGAGCAAGGAGCGCGCGACCGCTCCTCCGACCACACCGGAGGCACCGGTGACGGCGACGCGCTCAGCCATCGCCGCGCTCCCCCGCGAGGTAGTCAGCCGCCTCGCGGGCGATGCGGATCCGATCGACCTTCGACCGGTGACGCACATCCACGGGCAGCGAGCGCATGGTGAGCACGGCAGCGAGTTCGAGTCCGGTTGCCTCGCGCACGGCCCCGCGCACGCGCGAGGTGAGATCAGCATCTGCGAGCCCCAAGGCAGGCCCGGGAGCAAGGAGCACGACGACGGGAACCTGCGCCCCTGCGGGGCCGACGCCGACGAGTGCGGCGAGCGGCACGCGAGCCGCGCGCTGGGCGACGAGCTCGGCCGCCACCGGCGTGACGGGCCCGTCTGCCGTGACGAGCACATGCGCGAGGCGGCCCTCGACCCACAGGCGGCCCTGCTCGTCGAAGTGACCCACGTCGCCTGTCCGGTGCCACCCGCGTGGCGAGTCAGCGCGATGCTGGGTAGCCCATCGGCGGTCGTAGCGGTCGCGCATCCACGCGCATCGCACGACGATCTCGCCGGTGGTGCCGGGGTCGCGTCCTATCTCGGCCTCGGGCACGCCCGAGCCATCCAGCGGCGCGATCGCGATGTCGACACCCTCGAGCGCGCGCCCGACCAGCACTCCCCGACCACTCGCTGCCCGGAGCTCATCGAGGGTGACCTCCGTGAGCGGCAGCGCTTCGGTCATGCCGTAGGGCGTCGCGAGGGTCGCGGCAGGCAGCAGGGCCGAGGCGCGCTCGAGAAGCTCGACGGGCACCGGCGCTCCTGCCACCAGGAGCAGGCGCAGGTGTGCGAGGGCCGCACGTCCGTGCGTATCGAGGATGTCGCCGGAGTCGACGACGGCGCGCACCGCCGTCGGCGACGCCCACGCGAGAGTGCCGCCGACAGCTTCCGTGGCGTCCGCGAGTGCGCGTGCGCTCAGGGTGCTCGCATCGGTGAGGTCCATATCCGGGATGGCCGACGCGATGCCCAGTGCCGGACCGAGCACCGACCACGGTGCGAAGGCTGCCACCAGTGCGTCATCGGGCCCGATGGAGTACGCACGGCGCAGTGCATCGCGCAGATGGGCGAGTCGAACGTGCGTGTAGACCACCCCCTTGGCGGGGCCGGTCGCGCCGGACGTGAAGGCCACCAGGGCATCCGCACCGGGCGACGGCACCACCGGCAGGTCG
>JAPOKX010000059.1 GCA_029977425.1 Actinomycetota bacterium | reverse complement strand
CCGATCGCGCGGCATCCTCGACGAGGAGGGACGTGCCGAGCACGGACAGGCCCTGCCCGCCGGCCTCCTCCGGCATGTAGGCGGCGTAGAAGCCCTCCTGCGCGCTGCGCCTGCGGATCTCGCGGATGACCGGTGCGAGGACCTCGCGGTCGGGCGCCTCCTCCCAGAACTGGCGGCCGTGCTCCTCCTCCAGAGGCCGGATCTCCCGGTCGAGGAAGGTGCCGAAGGACTGGCGGAGCGCCGTGAGCTCGTCGGGGATGCGGAAGTCCATAGGGGGATCCTGCCCCACCCCGCGCCGGCCTGCTCGCGGTAGCGTCCGGGCATGTCCTCGCCATTGATTCCCGGCATCGACCCCGGGGCCGTGACCCCCGTCCCCTTCCTCGGCAGTTGGACCTCCGGCAGTGAGTCGGCCGAGGTGCGTGCGCCCTACGACGACGCGCTTCTCGGCAGCGTGCCCGTCATGACGCCCGCCGACGTCGATGCCGCTGTCGCCTACGCCAAGAACGCCCTCCACGCAGAGCCGCTGCCCCAGTGGAAGCGTGCCGAGATCCTCGACCGCGCCGCTGAGTTGCTGCTCGAGCGTCGCGACCAGTTCGGTCGCTGCATCGCGCTCGAGGCGGCCAAGCCGATCAAGACGGCGCGCGTCGAAGCCGAGCGCGCGGCGAGCACGCTGCAGTTCTCGGCTGCGGTCGCGCGCACGCTCACAGGTGAGACCGTGCCCCTCGAGGCATCGTCTGCCGGCGAGGGCAAGATCGGGTTCGTCCTGCGCGTGCCGATCGGCGTGGTGGGAGCGATCTCTCCCTTTAACTTCCCTCTCAATCTCGTCGCCCACAAGCTCGGCCCGGCCATTGCTGCCGGCTGCCCCGTGGTGCTCAAGCCGGCCATGCAGACGCCCTTCTCGTCGATCCTGCTGGCGCGGATGCTCATCGAGGAGTGCGGCCTGCCCGCCTCCTACCTCCAGATCGTCACGGGTGGCGGCACGACCGTCGGCGGTGCACTCGTCGACAATCCCGACGTCGCGCTCATCACCTTCACGGGCTCGCCCGAGGTGGGCTGGAGCATCCGCGCCAAGGCACCGCGCAAGCGCGTGGGCCTCGAGCTCGGCAACAACGCGCCGGTCATCATCGACGCCGACGGCGACTGGCAGACGGCGGTCGCCAAGATCAAGGTGGCCGGCTTCTCGCACGCCGGTCAGTCCTGCATCTCGACCCAGCGTCTCTTCGTGCACGAGTCGCTCGTGGAGCCGGTGTCCGCGGCGCTGGTCGATGCCGTGAAGACCCTCGTCGTCGGCGATCCGATGGACGAGGCCACCGATGTCTCTGCGCTCATCTCCACGGGCGAGCGCGATCGCGTCAAGTCGTGGATCGACGAGGCGGTTGCGGACGGCGGTCGCGTGGCCTGCGGTGGCGAAATCGGTCCGGACGGCGTGCTCCAGCCGACGGTGATCGTCGATGCCAAGCCGGAGATGAACGTCTGCGCGCTCGAGGTCTTCGGCCCCGTCGTGGCGATCCAGTCTTTCTCGGACTTCGACGAGGCCCTCGCGCGCGCCAATGACACCCGCTACGGCCTCCAGGCAGGGGTGTTCACCGCCGACGTCTCCAAGGCGATCAAGGCAGCGCGCACGCTCGACTTCGGAGGCGTCCTCATCAATGAGGTGCCGACATGGCGTGCCGACCAGATGCCGTACGGCGGCCTGCGCGACTCGGGCAACACGCGCGAGGGCCCGGCGTACTCCGTGCGCGAGATGACCGAGGAACGCCTGATCATCCTCAATGGATGATCGCGATCCTGAATCGCTGACGGCGTCCTCCGGCTAGGCCGCCCGGGCGCCTTCCAACTCGCCCATGTCCTCGAGGGTGACCCCCTTGGTCTCGCGGATGTACTTCATGACGAAGGGGATCGACAGCACCGCGAAGGCGGTGAAGATGCCGTAGGCCAGGCCCAGCGAGATGCCTGCCAGCTCGGGGAACGACGTCGAGACGAGGAAGTTGGCGATCCACTGCGCGGATGCGGCGACGGCCAGGGCCGTGGCACGGATGCGGTTGGGGAACATCTCGCCGAGGAGCACCCAGACGATGGGCCCCCACGTCGCGGCAAAGAAGGCGACGTAGGCATTGAAGGCGATGAGGGCCACGACGTCAGGGCCATCGGCCAGCACCGGCTGCCCGTCGGCGTTGACCGGTGCCGTGCCGAAGATCCACGTCAGTGTCGCGAGGGTCAGGACCATGCCTGCGGAGCCGATGAGCAGCAGCGGCTTGCGCCCGACGCGATCGACGAGCGCGATGGCGACGATGGTGAAGAGGACGTTGATGCCGGTCGTGATGAGCGATGTCTGGAAAGCCTGCGACTCGGAGAATCCCACGGACTCCCAGATGGTGTTGGAGTAGTAGAAGACCGCATTGATGCCGACGAACTGCTGGAAGGCGCTGAGCATGATGCCGATCCAGACGATGGGCATGAGCCCGAGCGTGCGCCCGCGAATGTCGGAGAAGCGCGGCTTGTGGTCCCCCTGGAGCGACTGCTCGATGTCGTCGACCATGGGCGTGACATCGACGGTGTAGATGGTGCTGAGCACCTGGGCGGCCTTGGCGGGCTCCCCGATCGCGACGAGGTAGCGCGGGGACTCGGGGATGCGCAGCACGAGGAGGGCGTAGATCACCGCGGGGATGACCATGCTGAGGAACATCCACTGCCACGCCTCCAGGCCGAGCAGCCAGGTGTTGCGCGCATTGCCGCCCGCGGCCTGCAGGACGAGGTAGTTGACGAGGCCGGTCGCGAAGATGCCGATGACGATCGCGAACTGCTGCAGGGAGCCCATTCGACCGCGAATCGGCGCGGGGGCGATCTCGGCGATGTACATCGGTGCCATCACGCTCGCCACGCCGATGCCGGCTCCGCCGATGAAACGCCACAGCATGAGGTCGGCGACGCCGAAGGGGAAGGCCTGGCCGATGGCCGCGACGAGGAAGAGCGCAGCGGCGACCAGCATGACGCGGCGTCGCCCGTAGCGGTCCGCCAGCGAACCGGCGAACCACGCGCCGATGGCAGAGCCGATGAGGGCGATCGAGACGACGAATCCGATGGCGATGTCACTGAGCCCGAAGAGCGACTTGATCGCCGACGTGGCGCCGTTGATGACGGCGGAGTCGTAGCCGAAGAGGAAGCCGCCGAGCGCCGCGGTCGCGGCCAGGCCCACCACCCTTCCGGTGCGGTAGTCCTTGACGGGTGCCGTGGTGCTCATCGCGCCTCCCTCATCGCCCGGGTGGGAGGAAGGCTAGGGCCTGAGGGCTGCTTCGGGGCGGATTCGAAGTCGATGATGAGTGCTGCGTGACTCAATCCGGCTGCGTGACCTAGCGCGGCTGCGCGATGGTGCTTCCTGCGCCCGGGGGGCCCGGCGTCACCACGATGCGGTCGTGGACCCAGTCCTTCATCTCGGCCACGTGGCTGATCACGCCGACCACGCGTCCTCGGGAACGGAGTGCATCGAGCTGGTCGAGAACGACCGACAGGGTGTCGGCATCGAGTGATCCGAAGCCCTCGTCCACGAAGAGGGTGTCGAGGGAGATGCCACCGGACTCCTCGCGGACGATGTCGGCCAGGCCGAGGGCGAGTGACAGGGACGCGTAGAAAGTCTCTCCGCCGGACAGTGACTCGGGATCGCGCGTCTGGCCCGTCCAGGTGTCGAGGACGTCGATGCCGAGGCCCGCCTGTGCCCGGCCGGAAGCCTGCTCGTCGATGACGAACGAGAACTTGCCGCTGCTCATCCGCTCCAGGTGCACCGACGCGGCCTCGAGCACCGACTGGAATCTCCTCTGCACGGCGTAGGCCTGCAGGGTGAGGTTGCGGCGATTCGCCGGGCTCCGGGCCGTGACGAGCGCGCCCAGGCGAACGGCCGCCTCTGTGGTCGCGCCCACGGCCTGGAGTCGCTCGCGCGCGGTGACGAGGTCAAGGGACTGAGACGTCAGGGCGGCATGGGCATCTGCCAGACGCAGGCGCCACGCGTCGGCTTGCGCGTGCAGGGTCTCAGCCTGGTCGCGAGCGGTCACCGCCTCGGCGAGTGCTGCCTCCGCGGCAGCAGGGTCAGCGTCGACGGAGTGGCCTGCTGCCGCGCTCCGCGCTCGCTGCAGGGCCTCGGCGGCGTCGAGTCTCCTGGCCAGTGCGGCGAGCGCTGCCGTGGCGGTGCCGGCCTCGCCCACTCCCGCGCGGTGGCGCGCGGTCTCCTCGGCGACGGCGTCGTCGTACGCGCGCGCCTCGGCCCGTGACGTTGCTTCCTCCGCCACCAGGCTCTCGATGAGGGCTGCGGACGTGGCGGACTGAGCCGTGAGCGACTCGACCAGGGCGACGAGACTGGGGATGCGTGCCTCGGCGGCCTGGGCCTCTTGCAGCGCGAGCCGGGCCTCGGTGAGCGATGCCGCCACGGATTCGGCGGTCGCGCCGCTCAGCCGGGCATCGATGACGGCGAGTTGCTGCTCGAGAGTCGCGAGCGAGGAGCGCGCGGAGTCCAGGGAGGCGGCGGCCTCCTTCTCGCGCTGCTCCGCAGCCGCCGCGGTCTCCCGCGCCTGGGCGACGTCGGAGTCGGACACGAGCTCCGCACTGCTGTCGTGTGCGGGTCGCGGATGGTCGGTCGACCCGCACACGGGGCACTCGACGCCATCGACGAGCAAGGAGGCGAGGTGGGCCGCGCGCTGGTCGAGCTGAGCCTGCACGAGATCGTGATGCGCCGTGCGCGCCGCCTGGAGGGCATCACGGGCTGCCTGGAGCGCGTCCGCTGCGCTCATGACTGATGTGCGAGTCGCTTCGACAGCCTGTGATGTGGAGACGCCCTGGGCGAGCGTGGCTTCGAGTGCTTCGATGCGCTCCACCTCGCTGCGCCGTGCCTGAGCCAAGCTTGCAGACGCCCGCGCGCTGGCCAGCTCAGCCTCGGCCTCGCGTTGCCGCTCGGGAAGGGCGGCGGCCTCGGTGCGCGCGGCCTCGATGTGCCCGGCGAGCTCGTCGGCGCGCGCATGCCGTCGCATGCTCTCTCGCTCGCGCTCCTCGGCCTGGCTCTCCCACGCAGCGAGGGGCTCGAGTCGCGTCCGCTGCGCGACGAGATCGAGCGTGAGGGCGTGCAGTCCGGCATCGTCGAGAGCCGCGACCTCGGGGCCGGCAGCCACACGTGCCTGCTCGAGTGCCGCGCGCGCCGCGCTCGCCGCGCGCGCAGCCTCGGCCTTCGTCCGGGCGCCATGCTCTTCGGCCTGGCGTGCCTGGAGTGCCGAGCTCGTCTGCTCGGCTGCCCGAGCGGCCTCGGCTGCGCGTTGACCGAGGTCGGCGATCACTGCATCAGGTGCGAAGTCCTCGGGGAGCTCGATCACCTCGGCGGCGCGCTCGCGCATCACGTCGAGGATGCGCTCGACCTCAGTCGCGGCATCCGCCCGCAGGCGCTGCGCCTCGTCGGCGCGTTCCTTGAGGTCCTCCTGGACACGCTGGAGGAATCCATCGTCGATGAGACCAGCGACGGTCTCGTAGCGCTCGCGGGGCTTGGCACGCAGCAGAGTGTCGAACTCCCCCTGGGGGAGCACGACGAGCCGGCGGAACTGGTCAGCGGTGAGCCCCATGCGCTGCTGGAGGTAGATGCCGATCTCCTTGGCTTCGCGCATGTCGGGGATGGCGTCGTCATGGACTCGCAGCGTCTGAGCGGCACGCTCGAGGGTGGTGCCCTCGCCTCGCGCCTTGCGGCGCTCGTAGGACGGGTTGCGGGTGATGGTGTGGCGGACCCCGCCGATGCTGAACTCCAGCGTGACCTCGGTGCGCT
Organism: Actinomycetota bacterium; assembly: GCA_029977425.1. Taxonomy (GTDB): domain Bacteria; phylum Actinomycetota; class Actinomycetes; order S36-B12; family S36-B12; genus Mxb001. The sequence continues at coordinate 4,247 of JAPOKX010000059.1, read as the reverse complement.
CGTCGGGATCGCACAGGTGGCTGCGCATCCGCGAGGCATCGGACTCGGCTCCGGACAGCGAACCGTAGAGAGCGAAGACGATGCCATCGATGATCGTCGTCTTGCCCGCCCCGGTGGGGCCCTCGATGAGGAAAAGCCCGGATGCGGACACGGCATCGAAGTCGATGACCTGGCGGCCTCGGAACGGCCCCACGCCGGTGAGCGACAGGGAGTGCAGCCTCACGACGAGATCCCGCTCACGCGGATGCGCTCGACCGATGCGCGCAGCAGCTCGCGCTCCACCTGCTCGGGAGGCGTCGACGTGACGTGCTCGACGAAGGCCTCCGCAAGTGCGACGGGATCGCGCGAGGGGCCGCCGGAATCCTCCTCAGCGGTCACGGACGGGAGCGCGCGCCGCTCGAAGGCCAACTCGATCGCGTGGGGGAGCACGGCGCGCAGTCGCCCCATCGGGTCGTCAGGCCTGCGGGCGTCGGTGAGCACCACGCGCACCCAGTGGTCGGCGTGCCCGGCAGTTGCCGGGTCCGCGAGCAGTGCGTCGAGCTCGCCCGTCAGTGTGACGAGGGGTCGGGGCACGGGTGCCGGAATGCGCTGGGCGCCGATCGGCCCGGAGGCGGGGATGTCGAGCAGCGTGACCGACTTCAGGTGTGCTTCCTCGGAGAACGAGAACGCCAGAGGGGAGCCGCTGTAGGCGGCCGAGTGCGGCTCGGCGCTCACCTCCTGCGCCCCGTGCAAGTGACCGAGGGCGACGTAATCCACCCCGGTGAAGACCGAGGCGGGAGCGTCGCCGATGCCTCCGACACGAAGGTCGCGCTCGGACTCGCTCACGACGGCGGGACCGGTGCCCGTGATGAAGGCGTGCGCGGCCACGAGCGTGCGCACGTCACCTCGGGTGGCGAGGTCGGCGCGCACGCGATCCATGGCCGCGTCGAGCACGGCCGTGTGCGAGCGCTCGGCACCGAGGGCCTCGCGGTGCAGGTCGGGCTCGAGATAGGGGATGCCGTACGCCGCCAGCGTCACCCCGCCGGCACCCTCGATGAGAAGGGGGCGCTCGATGTCGTCGACCGACGTGCGCAGGTGCAGACCCGACTGCGCGAGCAACGGCCCGGCGAAGCCGAGGCGCGTGGGGGAGTCGTGGTTGCCCGAGGTGACGAGCATCGGGCACGTGCGCGTGATGCCGATGACGGCTTCCTCCCACAGCGAGACGGCGGCGAGGGGCGGCACGGCGCGGTCGTAGACGTCGCCGGCCACGACGACCAACTCGATCTGCTCGCTCTCGACGAGCCTGATGAGCCACGTGACGAAGGCACGCTGGTGCTCCAGGATGTCGACCCCGTGGAACGACCGGCCCAGGTGCCAGTCGGAGGTGTGGAGCACGCGCACGCAGGCAGGCTAGCCGCCCGCCCCGACAGCAGGGCTACCCTCGACGATGTGCCGACGTACCGCGACAACACCACTGTCATCGATGGCTCGTGGCATGTGCCTGCGGGCTGGGCCCAGGGCCGCGGGGCCTGGGGTGGCCTCGGGGTGGGCATGGCCGTGCGCACGGCCGAGCACGCCGACCGCCTGCTCGAGCAGGACGGCGAGCCCCGCCTCGTGCGCGAGGTGAGCGTGGACATGCTCGGGCCCGTGCCTGTGGGGGAATCACTCGTCCGCGAGGCGCCCCTGCGCGTCGGATCGGGCACGTCGGCCTGGCGCGTCGTCGTAGGGACCGAGCCCGATGTCCTGGTCTCGGCGAGCGTCGTGCTGGGTCGCGCGCGCAGCGGCGATCAGCCGACCATGGTCGATGAGCGACTCACGCCACCGGCCTCGCCTCCGTGGACTGACGTCGCTGCCGTGCCGCTCGCTCCTCCGCTCGCGCCGGAGTTCACCGAACGACTGGAGTTCCGGCCGCTCACCGGCCTGCCCTACCAGGGCCGGATCGAGGACGTCGTGTGCTGGGTCCGACTGCCCGAGCCCGAGCCCGTCGACGCCGCCCTCGCGCTCGGCCTGGTGGACGCAATGTGGCCGGCCACCCTGGTGACGTTGAGCGAGCCCCGGCCCATGGCGACGCTCACGTTCGCCGCGAGCCTGCTCGTGGATCCCGCCACGATCGACCCGGCTCAGCCCCTGCTCCATCGCGGTCGACTCGTGTCACGGCGCGAGGGCTACGCCACCGAGACGCGCGAACTGTGGACCCCTGATGGCCGGCTGGCTGTCTTCAACACCCAGGTCATGGTGGTGATCAAGTGAGCGGGCCGCTCTCCGGCCTGCGCTTCGTCGAGATGGCGGGCATCGGCCCGGCGCCCTTCGCCGCCATGGTGCTCGCCGATCTCGGCGCCGAGGGCATCCGCATCGAGTCGCCCCGGCCCGGTCTCACGCTGGGCGATCCGATGCGCGACATCACGCGTCGCGGGCGCTCCGGTGTGGTCGTCGACGTACGCCAGGACGCGGGACGCGCTCTCGTGCTCGATCTCGTCGCCGAGTCTCACGTGCTCGTGGAGGGCTTCCGGCCGGGTGTCATGGAGCGGCTCGGTCTCTCTCCCGAGGCCTGCCTCGCGCGGCGGCCGTCGCTCGTCTACGGACGCATGACGGGATGGGGCCAGGACGGCCCCTGGGCGCGCACCGCCGGCCATGACCTCGACTACATCGCCGTCGCCGGCGTGCTCGCGCACATCGCCCGTCGTGACCAGCCGCCGACTCCGCCCCTCAACCTCGTGGGCGACTACGGCGGCGGCGCGATGCTCCTGCTCGTGGGCGTGCTCGCCGCGCTCTGGCATGCCGAGCGCACGGGCGAAGGCCAGTTCGTGGACGCCGCGATGGTCGATGGTGCCGCGCTGCTCATGTCGCTCTTTCACTCGATGTCGTCGATCGGCATGTGGCGCGAGGAAGCCGGTGTCAACCTGCTCGACTGCGGCACGCCGTTCTACGACGCCTATCGCACGGCCGACGGCAAGTGGCTGGCCATCGGGTGCCTGGAGCCTCAGTTCTACGCCGAGTGGCTGCGGATTTGCGGACTCGACGGCGAGGACCTGCCCGGGCAGTTCGACCTGTCCGGGTGGCCGGTGCTGCGCGAGCGATTCGCCGCGGTCGTCGCCACGCGCACCCGCGACGAATGGGCGGCGCTCGTCGACGGCACGGATGCCTGCGTCGCGCCGGTGCTGTCGATGTCCGAGGCACCCGCGCACCCGCACCTCGCGGCACGCGGGACCTTCGTCGAGGTCGACGGCATGGTCCAGGCGGCGCCGGCCCCGCGCTTCTCGCGCACGCCCGCGGGCAGCCCCGGGTCCGTCCTTGCCTCCGATCGCCGCGCACTCCTCGATTGGGGCATTGATGAGTCGCGGATCAGCGCGCTCGCAGCGGGCGGAGTGCTCCCCGACTGAGCGGCTACGCCGTCTGCGCTGCTATGCCGTCCACGCGTCGAGGCGGGGGAGAAGCAGGGCGACCTGCGTGTCGATGTCTCGCGCGCACGTGATGAAGTCGTCCACGTCGCCACCCGCGGGGTCGTCCACCTCGGTCCACCCACGCGGATCCTCTGCGGACAGGTCGACACCGGGCCAGTCCGGGAGCAGCAGTCGGGGCAGGGTCGCCGTGCGCGCGGCGGTCGCCGGCTCCATGCGCCGGACGTGCATCACGTGATCGGCTTCGAACGCCACGACGAGGTCAGCCTCGGCGAGGTGCTCACGGGTGAGGGCCGTGCTGCGGTGGCCAGGTGCGCTCACCCCCACGGACTCGAGCGCCGCAAGGGTGCGTCGACTTGAGGGGAGTCCGGGGATCGCCCAGGTGCCGGCCGAGTCGATGCGCCAGTCGGGACGCTCCCGTCGAGTGAGCGCAGCGGCGATCACCGAGCGGGTGGCGTTGCCGGTGCACACGAAGAGCACGCGGGGCGGGGGCACACCCTCGTCCTATCACGCGGCCGTCAGGTCGCTAGCCTCGCCACGAGGAAGAGGAGGGCCCATGTCGGGTATCTGCGAGGGACGCGTCGTCATCATCACGGGCGCGGGCCGGGGAATCGGCCGCGAGCACGCCCTGGCGTTCGCGCGCGAGGGAGCGCGCGTGGTCGTCAATGACCTCGGCGGCTCGGTCGACGGGGCCGGAGCCGATGCGAGCCCTGCTCAGCAGGTCGTCGATGAGATCCGCGCCATGGGCGGCGAGGCCATCGCCAACACCGACAGCGTGACCGACTACGCCGGAGCCGGTCGCATCGTCCAGGCGGCTATCGACACGTTCGGCGGCCTCGACGTCGTGGTCAACAATGCGGGCATCCTGCG
>JAPOKX010000058.1 GCA_029977425.1 Actinomycetota bacterium | reverse complement strand
GCACGGACGAGCACACCTTCGTGGTGACACTCGAGGGCGAGCACAAGCTCCGCACGACGGTGTCCCTCGCCGTCGGCGATCACGCGCTCTCCATCAACGCCTTCGTGGCGCGGCGCCCGGACGAGAACGCCGAGGCGGTCTACCGCTGGCTGCTCGAACGCAATCGCCGGATGTACGCCGTGGCGTTCTGCATCGATCACCTCGGCGACGTCTACCTTTCGGGTCGGATCGCTCTCGAGGCCGTGACCCGTGACGAGGTCGATCGGATCCTCGGCTGCGTGGCGGAGTATTCCGACGGATCCTTCAACACCATCCTGGAACTCGGTTTCGCGACGGCGATCCGACGCGAGTGGAAGTGGCGCGTCGAGCGGGGCGAGCCCACCGGCAATCTCGAGGCATTCCGGCACCTGGCTGAGCAGTCCGACACAGGCTGACAGACTGGCGCCATGACCGCGCCCTACACCCTGGTGCTGCTCCGCCACGGCGAGAGCGAGTGGAACGCCCGCAACCTCTTCACCGGCTGGGTCGACGTCGGCCTCTCCGACAAGGGACGCGAGGAGGCTGCCCGTGGGGGGCGCCTGCTTGCGGAGTCCGGCGTGCTTCCCGACGTCGTGCACACGTCGCTGCTCACGCGTGCCATCACGACGGCCAACATCGCACTCGGCGAGGCCGGGCGGGCGTGGATCCCGGTGGTGCGCAACTGGCGCCTCAACGAGCGGCACTACGGCGACCTGCAGGGCAAGGACAAGAAGGCCACGCTCGAGCAGTACGGCGAGGAGCAGTTCATGCTCTGGCGGCGCTCCTACGACGTACCCCCACCCCCCATCGATCCCGACAGCGAGTTCGCGCAGACACATGACCCGCGCTACGCCGCGCTCCCGCCGGAGGCGCGCCCGCGCACCGAGTGCCTCAAGGATGTCGTTCGTCGCCTCATCCCGTACTGGGAGGACGTGATCGTCGCCGAGGGCCTGCGTCGCGGGCAGACCGTGCTCGTGGCCGCCCATGGCAATTCCCTGCGCGCGCTCGTCAAGCATCTCGACGGCATCTCCGACACCGATATCGCCGCACTCAACATCCCCACCGGCATCCCGCTCGTCTATCGCCTGGACGCCGACCTGAAGCCCCTCGTCCCGGGCGGGGAGTACCTCGATCCCGAGGCCGCTGCGAGCGCTGCCGCCGCCGTGGCCAACCAGGGACGCTGAGCATGGGGACAGCCCGGCTGGAGCTCGAGGACGCGACCCTGCGCGAGTGGACCGCGACGGTCGTGGCAGCTGACCCCGAGCAGGGCATCGTGCTCGACCGCTCGGCCTTCTATCCCGGCGGTGGCGGGCAGCCCCCCGACCACGGCGTGCTCCTGTGGGAAGGCGTGCAGACGCGCATCGTCGGCGCGCGCTACGGAGACGACGTATGGCTGATCCCCGCCGAGGGCGACCCGATCCCCGCGGTGGGCACATCGGTGCAGGGCGCGATCGACGATCCCCGGCGCACGGCGCTCATGCGCACCCACTCCGGTCTGCACGTGCTCTCCGGTGTCGTCTTCCGCGACTTCGGCGCGCTCGTCACAGGGTCGAACATGGAACCGCTTGAGGGACGCCTGGACTTCAATCTCGACGGGATCCCCGAAGGATTCAAGGATGCGGTCGAGGACGCCATCAACGCCGAGGTGGAGGCCGATCGCGCGATCCGCGCGTACTCCCTGGCTCGCGATGAGGCCTTCGCGATCCCCGACATCATCCGCACGGCGACCAACCTGCTGCCCCCGGAGATCGAGGTCGTGCGCATCGTCGATATCGATGGCCTCGACGTGCAGGCCGATGGGGGCACCCACGTCGCCTCCACGCGTCAGGTCGGCCGCATGCGCGTCGTCAAGGTGGAGAACAAGGGCAAGGGCTTCCGGCGCATCCGCGTCGCACTCGAGGACTGACCCATGCCCGACGACCGGATCCTGGTGCGCGTGAGCGCCGAGGAGTTGCCCTTGCGGGCGCAGGCACTGCTCGACTCGTCGAGCCCCCGACCCGCGGGATCGCGCTTCCTGGTACGCCGCACGCATGCGCAGTGGATTCCGGCGGCATGGCTCGCCGGCCTCCTCGTGATCGGGATCGCCAGCCTCCGGTCGACTCTCGCAGCGGGCCTGGATCCGCAAGCGGGCGCTGAGCGCATCGTCTACGGGAGCCTCGCGGCGATCTGCCTAGTCGGCGCGGCCTTCGCGGCAGGAAAGCTCGTGCAGGGGCTGGCCGAGCGACGGGCGATTCGACGGGGCCGCTATCGGCGGGGACTGCACGTCCTGGGCCGGGAGGGACTGCTCATCGCCGGCCGCGGCACGCACACCTGGGTGCCGCGGGATCTGATGCCCGAGCCGATGGAGATCAGCGGACCTGCAAGCGGAGCCGGCCACTCGCCGTCATATGCCTTCATCATGATCGACGACCACGAGCGCATGGAGCGGCTGGACTGCGGCATCACGACCAAGAACGCCTTGTGGGCGTGGGCAGAGCACGGCCAACTGCCCGAGGGCGACGGCTGGACGTGAACCGTCAGCTCGTGATCTCGGCGATGCGCACGCGTACGTCGAAGAGGTAGACCAGCGCCACGACGATGCCGGCGATCCCGATGATGCCGAGCGTGAGGCCCGGGATGAGGCCGGTGAGCATCGCGATGCCGGTGAGCAGCAGCCACAGCAGCTTGGAGACGCGACCCACCGCCGGGAAGGCCTGGGCCGGCCGGCGCACGCAGTCGACGAAGGCCCAGATCTTCACCACCCCGAAGACGACCCACAGGACGGTGATGACGAGGTTCTGGGTGAGATCGAACACCCCTCCAACGTACGCGCCCCGACTGCATTCCGCAGACGGGGCGCGCAGTGGAGCTGGTGGATCAGATGCCGACGGCCTCGCGGACGAGGACCACGGTGCGCTCGGCGCCGTGGGCGACGTTGGCCGCCGTCGACTTGGCCTCGCGGGCCACGGTGGTGGCCGTGGACTTGGCCTCGCGGGCGAGTCGCATGGCGCGCTCGCGGGCATCGACCGTGAGGTCCTGCACCTGCTCGCGGGCATCGCGCGTGAGGTCGGTCACCTGGTGCCAGGCACGGCTGGCCGAGTCAGGGACCGAGACGACGCTCTCCTGCACCGACTCGATGATGTCGGCGACGGCAGAGGGTGCCTCGAACTTCGGCATCTCGAAGGAGCGCACCTCGATGACCGGGATCTCGATGGAGGTGAAGGGCACGGTGCGCGGGGTCACGGTGCTCGAGACGCTGGTGACTGCCTGCTGAGCACTCGACGCAGCCTTGGCGGTCGTGTCCTTGGCGGCCGTCGCTGCCTTGATCGTGGTGGCCTTGGCGGACGTCGCAGCCTTGGCGGTGGTGTCCTTCGCGGTGGCGGCAGCCTTCGCGGTGGTCGCGCGCGCAGCGGCGACGGCGTTCTTGGGCTTGGGCTTGTCCGCGGACTTCTTTGCGGTCGGCTTCTTGGCGGCAGCGGTCTTCTGCGCGGCGGCGGTCTGGGCAGCGACCTTGTGGGTCTCGGGCGTGCTCATGCGATGTCCTCTCGTGGGTCCCGGGGGGTCTCCCCGGCTCGGTTCTCGGCCTGGAAGGCCCGGTAGATCTCCAGCAGCGTGCGCCGCTGCGCCTCGGTCAGGCTGGTGTCGGCAGCGATGGCATCGACCACGGAGAGGCTCGCCTCCGGTCGATCGTCCTCGCTGAGGATCCCGGCCTGGACGTAGAGCGTCTCGGCCGAGATGCGCAGGGCGCCGGCAAGCCGGTTGAGGATGTCGGCGCTCGGGCGACGCAGGCCTCGCTCGATCTGGCTCAGGTAGGGGTTGGACACCCCTGCCGCCGCGGCGAGCTGCCGGACGGACATCTGAGCCTGGTCGCGCTGCTCGCGGATGTAGTCCCCGAGCGCCTCGATGCGTGCCATGGCTCCATGGTGCACCCGAAGTGCTTGCAATTGCAAGCGGAGCGCTAGCGGGAGCAAGCGTGAGGGTGGTCACACCTCGAGCAGGGCCCCCGTGCTGAGGAGGAGTCCGACCACCACCACGAGGCAGCCCACGAGTCCCAGGGTCGCCGAGGCGCCCAGGAGACGGGGGAAGTCCCCCGTGCGGACCCGCGCCAGCACGGCCAGGTGGGCCACGCCGTAGTAGGTGAGGATGAGCGCGGCGGAGAGGGCGAGCGCGAATCCGATGCCTCCGACGAGGACGACGACCGCGGCGAGCACCGCAGCGCTGATCTCGGCGCGCGCGGGCACCCCGGTTCCGGCGCTCACGTGCGACAGCGCCCGGGGGGCGTCGCCGCCGCGACCCATGGCGAAGAGCGTGCGCCCGATCCCAGCGAGGAGCGACAGCAGCACGGCGCCGGCGGCGATGACGGCACCGACCCGCACGAGCACCTGAAGGGCCGTTGACTCGACGGACGCGGCGATGCTTTCGAGTGGCGCGGCCGACAGGACCAATCCGTCGGACACCGCGCGTAGGACGACACCGGCGAGCACGGCGTACACCACGATGATGATGAGGAAGCTCGCGATCATCGCGCGCGGGATCGTGCGCGCCGGATCGCGCACCTCCTCTCCCAGGACCGTGATGCGCGCATAGCCCGCGAAGGCGACGAAGAGGATGCCCGCCGCCGCGACCAGGCCCGCACCCGTCGCCGTCGGGAGATCAGCCGCTCCGGATGTCGAGGCGGCATCGCTCACGGCCGCGCCCGCGACGAGGGTGCCGAGCACGACGAGCACGAACCCCACGAGCACCGCCGTGACACGGACCGACTTGACGATCCCGCGCAAGTCCAGGGCCAGTGCCACTGCGACCGCGACCAGTCCGACGATCCGCTCGTAGCCGGGCCATGCGTAGGCGCCGATGGTGAGTGCGGCCGCACCGGCCGAGGCTGACTTCCCGAGGACGAAGGCGTAGCCCGCCACCACTCCCGCTGGTCGCGAGAGGTACGCGCGGCCGTAGGCATAGGCACCACCCGACTCGGGGAGCACGCGCGCGAGCGACGCCGTGGAGGTCGCGTTGAGCGCCGCGACGACTGCCGCTATCGCCAACGCGGCGATCAGGGCGCTGCCCGCGAGCGCGAATGCCGGGGTCCACGCCGCGAAGACACCGGTGCCCAGCATGGCGCCCAGCCCGACGACGGTCGCACCGCGCACGCCCAGGACGCGCCGCAGTTCAGCCACGCTCAGCCGATCACCGAGACGATCTCGCCCGCCGGATGCCCGCCGCCGAGGAGCACCTGGCGCGACTGCTCCGCGATGACGTCGTTGTCGATGCCGATCGCGCGGAGCACGCCGGCCATCGCGACCGGCCGCGCGCGCCCGGACCCGTCCTCGATCTTGAGCGCAACGGAGCGCCCGTCCGGGAGGACGACGAGGTAGACCGCCTCCGCGCCCTCCTTGATGAGCGCGCCCGGCAGCGATCGCTGGAGGGCGGCCGCGTCGCGCCGCGTGCCCGCGACCCAGTCGGGGTGCTCGCGCATCGCGGCGGAGACCCGACGCGCGGGCTCGTCGTCCGCCGTCCCGATCGAGGCACCCAGGCGCGCGAGTCCGACGACGCTAAGGCCGAAGAGCGGTGCGCCGCAGCCGTCGATCGCGACCGCCCACGGCTCCTCGCCGGCGCGCTCGGCCGTCTCAGCGCGGATGGCCCGCTGGAGAGGGTGATCGGGATCGGTGTAGTTCGTGAGCGACCAGTCGTTGAGCACGCAGGTGAGGAGCATCGCCGCGTGCTTGCCCGAGCAGTTCATGTACGCCGACGACGGCTGTCCGCCCGCGAGCTGCACGCCCAGGCGCACGGCGTCGTCGATCGGCAGCTCCGGAGGAGTGAGCAGGCTCGACTCATCGAGGCCCGCCTGCGCGAGGATGCGGCGTACCCCTGCGAGATGGAAGTCCTCCCCGCTGTGAGAGGCGCAGGCCAGCGCGAGGAGCTCGCCCTCCAGCGGCAGTCCGGCGCGCACCATCGCCGTGCCCTGTGCGGGCTTGTTGGAGGAGCGCGGCAGGATCCGCGCGTGCGGGTCGCCCCACGCGCGCTCGATCGTGCCATCGGGGGTGAGCACGACTGCGTGGCCGCGGTGCACGCCTTCGACGACACCGCCGCGGCGCACCTCGACCAGGATCTCGCTCACGCGCGCATCCTGTCAGGTGTCGCTAGCGTGCCCCCATGCGAGCGGTGATCCAGCGCGTGGACGGAGCCGATGTCGTCGTTGCCGGCGAGGTCGTCGGCAGGATTGACGGCCCGGGTCTGCTCATGCTCGTGGGCGTGACCCACACCGATGACGAGGCCATCGCGCGGCGACTCGCGCAGAAGGCCTACGACCTGCGCATCTTCGACGCCACCCGCTTCGAGGCGTGCCACGTGCCCGGTGGACCCAAGGAGGTCTCCGCTTCGGACTTGGGACTGCCGGTGCTCGTCGTCTCGCAATTCACGCTCTACGCCGACACGCGCAAGGGGCGTCGCCCGACCTGGGACGCGGCGGCACCCAGGCCGGTGGCTGAGCCTCTCGTCGACGTGGTGGCAGACGAGCTGCGTGCACGGGGCGCGCAGGTGGCGACCGGGCGCTTCGGCGCTGACATGAGGGTGAGCCTGGTGAATGACGGGCCGACGACGATCATCATCGACGTCGACTAGCGACGGAAACAATCGGCTCGACGTCGACTAGCGCACGAGGATGACGGGCTCCTGCCCGGCGGCGATATCACCGGACCCCGCGCGGACGACAAGGTCAGCGGCAGGGTCGACGGACCGCTTGATGACGGCGGTGGCGATGGGGCCCAGCTCGTAGTGCCGCGCGGCCGAGGCGACCCAGCCGATCTCGCGATCGCCGAGCAGGACGGGATCCCCATGAGCCGGCAGCGCTTCCGCTCCGCCATCGAGATGAAGCAGCACGAGCCGTCGGGGCGGAGCGCCCAGGTTGTGCACGCGTGCCACCGCCTCCTGTCCGCGGTAGCAGCCCTTGGCCAGGTGCACGGCCGGGCCGACCCAGCCCACTTCGTGCGGAAGCGTGCGGTGGTCCGTCTCGTGACCGAGCCGGGGCACGGCGGCGGCGACGCGCAGCGCCTCGAGCGCCCACGTGCCCGCGGGCTGATCGCCCAGGACGGAAAGGAGCTCCGCGCGCGGCACGATCACCTCGCGGCCCACGAGCACGCCGGGTCGGTGGTCGACATACTTCGAGGCGTCGCCACCGCGATCACTGCCCGCATCAGTCGTGCCGACTCCGGCCATATCGGCGGGGACGAGCCACGTGACGCGATCGGCATCGGCCTCGCGCACGGGCTGCCACACGACGGCCCAGTCGTCGCTCACGTCTGCCACATCGACGCGCAGCATGAAGCGCATCGAGTCAAGGTAGGCGACGAGCGCAGGAGCGTCGCCCGGCTCGACCGTGATCCACGTCGTCGTCCCGTCATCGGCCAGGTGCAACTCGTGCTCGACGTGGCCGTGCGGGCTGAGGATGAGCGCCGTGGTCGAGGCGCCCGGGGCCAATTCCTCGAGGTGCTGAGTGGTGAGGCTGTGCAGCCAGGTGAGTCGATCCGGGCCGCTGACGGTGACGACGCCGCGATGCGACAGGTCGACTGCCCCTGCTCCCCCGGCGAGGCGGCGCTGCTCCGCGTGCGGGTCGCCGTAGTGCCAGGGCACGCCCTCGTCCGCCGAGCCCTCGGGCGCGGGGCAGGCGCCGGGGAGGTCGAGCGCGGGGCTGCGATAGGGCGTCACCTCAGCGACAACGTCAGCCACCGGTCGCACCTTCCCGGCACGAGCGGCACACGCCATGGATCGCCATGTGCCCGATGTCGGTGGAGAAGCCCTGCTCGCGATCGAGCGCCTCGAGGAAGTCGCGCGCTACGCCGACGGGGATCGACTCGATGCCCTCGCAGGTGCGGCAGACGAGATGGATGTGCACGTCCTCATCGACGGAGTGGTACGTCGGAGACCCGTGCCCCAGGTGCGCGTGGGTGACCAGACCAACATCCTCCAGCACCTCGAGGGTGCGGTAGACGGTGGAGAGATTGACCTTGGGGGCATCGATCTGCACGCGGGCGAGGATCTCCTCGGGAGTTCCGTGACCGAGGTCGTTGACGGCGGCCAGCACCAGGGTGCGCTGGGGAGTGACGCGGTAGCCGCGGGCATGGAGTCGCTGGTCCCAGTCCACGGGATCGCTCATTAGTCCGCCGGACGCAGGCGCGCGGAAAGGTGATTGGTCATCGGCTCGCCCACGGCCGCCATGTCGAAGGTCCACATGAGCTCGCCGTTGACGAGGCCGTAGAGGCGCTCTCCCGCGGAGTAGGGCTTGGCGCTCGGCGATGCGGCGATGACATCGGTGCGCAGCGTCGCGCGTGCACCGGTGATGCGAGCGTCCTCGATGCCCAGCACCTCGTGGGTGCCGAGCCAGAGCTCCGAGTAGCCGGTGGGATGCGCGAGCATCACCTCGACCTCGCCGTCGGGGCGCGGACGCCAGAAGCCCGTCTCGAGCGCGAGCGGCCGGACCTTCTCGCCGTCGTCGTCGAGCAGCCAGCTGCGAGACGCGTAGGACAGGAAGGGACGCCCGTCGGTGGTGAAGGAGACCTCCTGGCCGAATCGGAAGTCCTCGATCGTGGGGTACTGGCCGAGTCCCACGCCCGCCCAGCGGCCGATGAGCCAGGAGAGCGGGATGAGCTCCTCGGGCAGATCGGAGACGGACACCTAGCCCTGGCCCTTGAAGAGCTTGTAGACGACGTAGCCCGAGAACCACGTGATGAAGAGGATCGCGAGGACGAGCAGTCCCGTGTAGACGATCTCGAGCATGGCGCCAGCCTAGCCCGACCCCGTCGGACCTGCCGGGCCGCCGGGCCGGGTCGACACTGCCCAGGCGCCGATGCGCCGCACGAGGTCCTCCTCGATGGCGCCCTCCGCGTGCCCGAAGCCTGGCTCGATCCACAGCTCCGACCCGGGAGCGGCTTCGTGGAGAGCCCGCGGATGGTCAAGCGGGAAGAAGCCATCAGCGTCGCCGTGGACGATGAGGAGGTCGATGCCGTGGTCGCGCACGCGCGTCGCTGCCTCGGTGGGCGGCAGGGGCGGGGGCTCGGGCCACGGTGTGGGATCGACGCGGGTGCCCAATGCCGTGCGGATGTACGCGCGGCCCGCGGGCGTCGAGATGCCGCGATGCAGCCAGCGCATCGGCGTCGTGCCGCGGTAGAACCAGTAGGCCGGACCGCTCACGGCGATCACGGCGTCACTCGATCCCGGTCCGAGGAGGGCGGCGTGGCGCAGCACCACTGCGGCGCCCATCGAGAAGCCGATGGTGACGACACGGTCATAGCCCGCCGCGCGCGCCCACGCGACAGCAGCGTCGACGTCCATCGGTTCACGGTGACCGAGGGTCGTCATGCCCTCGGAAGCGCCGTGGCCGCGCTGTGTCACTGCGACAACGGACGCGTACTCGCTGAGGATGCTTGCGATGCGCTCCACGCGCTCCTGGTCATGTGCTCCGCCGAAGCCGTGGGCGACCACGATGGCCGTCGACGCGGCCTCGTGGGGCAGGGGCATCGCGGCGAGCGCGACACCGTCCTGACTCGTGAGAGCGAGCGGCTCTGCCTGGGAAGGCACCGGGATGCGGTGACGGCCCGTCCCGTAGGGAGTCTCCGCGGTCACGGGTCGACATCCTCTCGCAGCCTTCTGGCGCTGGACCGCCTGCCCCTGTGCTCGCGTCCTCCTACGCGGCCGCGAGTGGAACCCCACGTCGACGAGCAGCGCCGGCCAGTCGTGCATCGAAGGTCGCCAGGGCAAGTCCGGATTCCATGGCGAGATCCAGGACACAGCAATCGGGCAGAGGCAGACGCGCGTCGGCGCGCAGCGCAGCCAGCCTCCAAGGCTCCTCGGGATCGCTCCGAGCCGTGACCAGGCCCAGGCCGTCGAAAGCACGGCGCACCTGCTCGAGTCGTCCGCGCTTGGCTGCACCAACGGCAGACTCGGCGACGGTCACGGGGTGTGCGACGAGGCCACCGGCGATTGCGCCGCGTCGTACCAGCACGACCGCATCGGCGTGGTGCACGTCGTCGGGATTCATGAGGGCGATGAGCACGCTGGCATCGACCACCATGGCGGCGGTCACGGACGCATCCGCTCCCAGTCGGCGCGCAGGCCCTCCAGGTATCCCGGCGGATAGGCATCGGCCAGTGCGGCCAGGTGATGCAGCGCGGATTCGATCTCCAGTGTCCGCTCGATGGGACTCTCCGACAGGGCGCGTGCGCCGGTGAGGATGAG
>JAPOKX010000057.1 GCA_029977425.1 Actinomycetota bacterium | reverse complement strand
GACACGGTGATGTTCTCCGTCACCGCGGAGGAGTGGCCGGGAGTGCGGGACCGGCTCCGGGCTCGTCTCGCCCGATAGGGGCGGCTCGGCCGACCCGCCGGGCCTTCAGGTCTAGGCTGCTGCCGTCCCAGCGAAGGAGCCACCATGGAGTTCACCCCCGATCCCGCCGAGGGCCAGCGCGTCTACGACCTCGACCGCGCCCACGTCTTCCACTCCTGGAGCGCGCAGGCGCAGATCAAGCCGCTGCCCATCGCGGCCGCGGAGGGGTCCTACTTCTGGGACTACGACGGCAATCGCTACCTCGACTTCTCCAGCCAGCTGGTCAACGTCAATATCGGCCACCAGCACCCCAAGGTCGTCAAGGCGATCCAGGACCAGGCCGCGCGCCTGTCGACCATCGCACCGCAGCACGCCAACGACATGCGCGGCGAGGCAGCCAAGCGCATCGTCGATCGTGCGGGCACCCGTCACCAGAAGGTGTTCTTCACCAACGGCGGCGCGGACGCCGTGGAGAACGCCATCCGCATGGCGCGTCTGCACACCCACAAGCACAAGGTGCTGTCGGCGTACCGCAGCTACCACGGCAACACCGGCGCGGCGATCCAGGCGACCGGCGATCCGCGTCGCTGGCCCAATGAGTACGCCGCGCAGCAGATCCACTTCTTCGGGCCGTTCCCCTATCGCTCGCCCTTCTGGTCTGATTCGCCCGAGCAGGAGTCCGAGCGCGCGCTCCAGCACCTCGAGGAGGTCATCAAGTTCGAGGGCCCCGGCACCATCGGCGCGATCCTGCTCGAGTCCGTCGTCGGCACCGCCGGCGTGCTCGTGCCGCCACCCGGCTACCTCGAGGGCCTGCGCGCCCTCTGCGACAAGTACGAGATCGTGTGGATCGCCGACGAGGTCATGAGCGGCTTCGGCCGCACCGGCGAGTGGTTCGCGTGGCAGAACTGGGGTGCCGAGCCCGACCTCATCACCTTCGCCAAGGGCTCCAACTCCGGCTACGTGCCCGTGGGCGGCGTCGTCATCTCCGACGCGATCGCGTCCACGTTCGACGAGCGCGTCTTCCCCGGCGGCCTCACCTACTCCGGCCACCCGCTGGCCGCGGCCTCCATCGTGGGGGCCATCGACGCGATGACCGAGGAGGGCGTCGTCGAGAACGCCAAGCGCATCGGCAACGACGTGCTCGGCCCCGGCCTGCGCGACCTGGCCGAGCGTCATCCTGTCATCGGCGACGTGCGCGGCCTCGGCGTCTTCTGGGCGCTCGACCTGGTGACCGATCGCGCCACCAAGGAGCCGCTGGCTCCCTACGGCGGCACGTCACCGGCGATGACCGAGCTGGTCGTGGAGTGCAAGAAACGCGGCCTCATGCCCTTCACCAACTTCAACCGCATGCATGTCGTGCCGCCGTGCACGGTCACGGACGCGGAGGCCAAGGAGGGTCTGGCCATCCTCGACGAGGTCTTCGCGATCGCCGACAAGCACTACGTCGGCTAGAGGACGGGCTGCGCCTCGAGGCCGTAGACGATGCCGCGCGAGGTGCTCACCTGCACCTGGTAGAAGCCGGGCTGGTCCGGCGAGAAGAGGATGACCTCGGCTCCGGGTGAGGTGACCTCGATCTTGCTCACGGGCGCGCCGTCGCGGGTGAGCTCGATGATGGTGCCCGACTTCCACGCGCCCGCGGCGACACGGAAGCGCAGGCCCGCAGCGACGCGCTTGTACGACGTGATCGTGAAGTCCTTGACGGAGATGTCGAGGGGCACGGCCTTCAGGTCGCCGACCTTGATGACGTAGCCGAGGTCGCCCGCGCCACCCTTCTGCGCCAGGACGTCCGTGAAGGCGAAGGTGCCGTCGGCCTTCACGGTGCTCGCTCCGAGAGGGGCATCGCCCACGATGAGTGCGACGGGTGTGCCCTCGCGCACGCCGGTGACCTTGCCGGCCACGTCAAACTTCTCCCCGGTGCTGTACGCCGTGCCCGCGGCAGGCGACGTCACCTCGACGCTGGGTTTAATGACGCGCACCTTGGCCTTCTGCGTCCCCTCCGCCGGCTCGAAGCCAGGAACGGGCCTGCCGGCGGGGCAGGCGTACTGGTTCTCCAAGGGTGCGCAGGCTGCCAGATCCCCGCGCGCGGTCACCGTGAGGGAGCCGCCGTCGCGCGTCTGGATCTCCACGGACACCTGGCCCTTGGGGTCGGTGAGGACGCTGAACGTGTTGGCGCCGGTGACGAAGCGTCCGGGTCCCTTGGGCGGCAGCGACAGGTCGACGGAGGCGTTCTCGATCGCGTTGCCGAAGACATCGGTGACGCGCACGAGCGCCTCGAAGCTCTCGCCTGCATCGACGGTGCTCTCCGTGAGCGTGAGCGAGATGTTGCGTGCGGCCTCGCGCGCCGTGATCACGGGGATGAGCGTCGACGTGGAATTGAGCCCCTCGACGTAGACATTGACTTCGCCCACAGTCGTGGCGAAGAGGTAGACCGACGCCGTGCAGCGCTCCACGCCGCTCTCACTGAAGACCGTCACCTCGGGCTCGCCGAGCGGGTCCTCGACAAGCGACTCGAGGAGCAATCCACCGGTAGCGCGGAAGGTGACGGGTGACCCGCTCGTGGTCGTCACGACCTCCAGTCGCATGGCCATGGGCCGCTCGGGGGCGCCTCCGGAGAGCCCGTTGTAGGGGACAACGAGGGGAGCGGTGCGCTGCTCCGCGGGCACGCCGTCGATGGTGAAGTCGGAGATGTCGGGCGGCGTCACGGAGTCACCCGTGGCGCAGGCCGCCGACGGCATCGTCTCGGTCGGGCTGGGGGAGGGACTGCTCGACGACGAACCGAACGGCAGGATGCCGCAGCCTGCGAGAAGGGTGGCAGACACCGCCAGGACCCCCGCGTGCCACACCCGCATCACCGGGTCATCGTACGTCGCGCCTGCGGGTGACCCGACCAGGCACGACTAGGCTCCCCGCTTGTGATCGCCTTGATCGTCGGCTCCGGTGCCCGAGAGCACGCACTGGTGCGCGCGCTCCGACGTGACACCCAGGTGAACGAGGTGCATGTCGCGCCGGGCAACGCCGGCATCGCATCAGACGCGCAGGTCCACGCCATCGACCCGCTCGATGGCGAAGCGGTCGCCGATCTCGCCGCCGCGATCGGGGCGGACCTCGTCATCATCGGCCCAGAGGCACCGCTCGTGGCGGGAGTCGCCGATGCCGTGCGCGCCCGCGGCATCGCATGCTTCGGCCCGAGTGCCGAGGCCGCGCGACTCGAGGGCAGCAAGGCCTTCGCCAAGGAGGTCATGGCGGCCGCGGGTGTGCCCACCGCGCGCCCTGCCGTGTGCGCCACGCTCGCCGAGGTCGAGGCCGCCCTGGACGATCTCGGAGCGCCGTACGTCGTCAAGGACGACGGGCTGGCGGCGGGCAAGGGGGTGGTCGTCACGGACGATAGGGCTGCAGCGCTCGCCCACGCGCGCGCGTGCCTGGATGCGGGCTCGCAGGTCGTGCTCGAGGAGTACCTCGATGGCCCTGAGGTCTCGCTGTTCGCCGTCACCGATGGCGTCACCGTCGTGCCGCTGCGGCCCGCGCAGGACTTCAAGCGCGTCGGCGACGGTGACAGCGGCCCCAACACCGGCGGCATGGGCTCCTACTCTCCGCTGCCCTGGTCGCCCGCCGATCTCGTCGACGAGACCATGCGCACCGTGCTGCAGCCCACGGTCGACGAGATGCGTCGACGCGGCACGCCCTTCGCCGGCCTGCTCTACGCCGGCCTCGCGCTCACGTCGAAGGGCCTGCGCGTGGTGGAGTACAACTGCCGCTTCGGCGATCCCGAGACGCAGGTGGTGCTCGCGCGACTCGACTCGCCCCTGTCCTCCCTGCTCCTCGCCGCGGCGACCGGCACGCTCGCCGATCTGCCCCCACTGCAGTGGAGCGACGACGCGGCCGTCTGCGTCGTCATCGCGGCGGAGGGATACCCCGAGTCGCCCGTCACCGGCGGCGTGATCACCGGCCTCGCGGACGCCGATGCCGTTGAGGGCGTCGACGTCCTCCACGCGGGAACCAGGGCCGAGGGAGCGGAGATCGTCGCCAGCGGCGGCCGCGTGCTTTCCGTCGTCGGGCGCGGGGCGACCCTCGCCGAGGCCCGCGAGCGTGCCTACGCCGCCGTCGCCCTCATTGACCTCCCCGGAGCCCACCACCGCAGCGATATCGCCGCTCGCGCCGCCGGGCAGTAGGCCCGCTCGCGTCTGGGAGGATGTGCGCGTGATCCCCGACGTGCTCGCCCAGCGCTATGCCTCGCCGGCGATGGCCGCGCTCTGGGCTCCCGAGCACCGGATCGCGGCCGAGCGACGCCTGTGGCTGGCCGTCCTAGGTGCCCAGGCCGATCTCGGTATCGACGTCCCCGACGGCGTGATCTCCGACTACGCCCGCGTGATCGACGACGTCGACCTCGCCTCCATCGCCGCGCGTGAGCGCGTCACGCGGCACGACGTCAAGGCGCGCATCGAGGAGTTCAATGCCCTCGCGGGGCATGAGCACATCCACAAGGGACTCACCAGCCGCGACCTCACCGAGAATGTCGAGCAGATGCTCGTGCGCGACTCGCTGCTGCTCGTGCGCGACAAGGCGATCGCGGCTCTCGTGCGCTTGAGCGAGCTGGCGGTGCAGTACGCCGACACCCCCATCGCCGGGCGCTCCCACAATGTTGCCGCGCAGATGACCACCCTGGGCAAGCGCTTCGCGATCTGGGCCGACGAGCTCCTCATGTCCTACGACCGGCTCACCGACCTCGTCGAGCGCTATCCGCTGCGCGGCATCAAGGGCCCGGTCGGCACCGCGCAGGACATGCTCGACCTGCTCGACGGCGATGCGGCTGCGCTTGCCACGCTCGAGCGCTCGGTCGCCGATCACCTCGGCTTCGCGCGGGTGCTCGATAGCGTGGGCCAGGTCTATCCCCGCTCCCTGGACTACGACGTCGTCACCACACTCGTGCAGGTCGCGAGCGCTCCCAGCAATGCCGCCACGACCATCCGCCTGATGGCGGGCGCCGAGCTCGTCACGGAGGGCTTCAAGCCCGGCCAGGTCGGCTCGAGCGCCATGCCGCACAAGATGAACTCCCGGTCCTCCGAGCGCATCAACGGCCTTGCGGTCATCCTGCGCGGCTACGCCAGCATGGTCGGCGAGCTCGCGGGCGATCAGTGGAACGAGGGCGATGTCTCCTGCTCCGTCGTACGCCGCGTCGCGTTGCCGGACTCGTTCTTCGCCATCGACGGCCTCTTCGAGACCTTCCTCACCGTGCTCGACGAGTTCGGCGCCTTCCCCGCGGTCATCGACCGCGAGCTGGATCGCTATCTCCCCTTCCTCGCGACCACCAAGGTGCTCATGGCGGCTGTGCGCGCTGGAGTCGGGCGCGAGACGGCGCACGAGGCCATCAAGGAGCACGCCGTCGCCGTCGCACTGGCGATGCGCGAGGGCACGCCCGACAACGACCTGCTCGACCGTCTCGCGGGCGACTCGCGACTGCCGCTCACGCGCGAGCAGCTCGATGCGCTCATCGCCGAGCCGCTCGAGTTCACCGGTGCCGCCCGCGATCAGATCTCCCGAGTCGCCGAGCGCGTGCAGGTCATCGCGGACGCCCACCCCGCGGCCGCGGCGTACTCCCCTGGGACGATCCTCTAGCGCTACATCCGTGGAGCGGGGACGTCCCCGCGGTCGGGGATGTTGCCGCAGCCGCCCTCGAAGGGGCACTGCTGGGGATCAGGAGTCTGCTGGCCCTGCTCCGTGCCCGGTGACTGGCCGCTGCTGAATCCGCCGGTGAGTGCCCGCATCCCGAAGACCATGCCCGCAGCCGTGGCGAGGCCGCGCTTCCACGAGATGCCGGCCTCCTCGACCCCGTCGAGGTTGCTGGGCTTGAAGCCTGGCTTCACGTTGATGTCGTCGAGTGTCTGCCCGACTGCCTTGGCCGGCTTGCTGAGCTTGCGCGACACAGCCGAAGCCCCTTCGCCGATGCCCAGCAGGAGCATGTCGACTCCCACCGAGATGCCCTCGAAGACGTAGTCGGCGTTGGTCATCTCCTGACCATTGGCAAAGCGCTCCATCGCGGTGATGCCGAGCTGGGCGCTGCTGGCAAGTACGGAGATCGCAAGCACGGTGTACCACTGTGCGCCGGGCACGGCGAGAGAGACGGCGATGCTCGTGATCGCGAGGACGTCGCGGCCGAAGTCCCACCAGGAGTACGCCCCGTCGGGGTCGCTGCGATTGAGCGGATCGGCCTCGGCGTATCCGTAGCCGGTGGACGACGACCCGGGTTGGGTGTCGAACGCGAGGAAGGCGCCCAGCGCGGGCATGTAGGGCCTTGCCGTCTTGAGGACGATGCCGGAGGGCCCGGGCATCGTCGGCTCCAGGCGATCGAACGCGTATCCGTATTCCGGGCCGCCCGGTGCCGTGCCCCCGGCGAGCGGCTCGCCGTAGGGTCCGAGCGCCTCGGCGAGCACACCCCCGCCGGCGCCGGGAACCACCGCGCCCTTGGCACCGGTGCGGACGAGGAACTCGCCGCGGATGCCGGGGTGGTCGATGGTGACGTCAGCGGACTTGCGCCACAGGGCACCGCCCGGCAGGAGCACACGCACCTCGGTGGCGTCGGCGCCGAGGATGACCGAGGGTGCCGTGGCCGAGGGCGACGAGTACGCCATGCGCCACTCGACCGCGAGGGAGTCGTCGGCCGAGCGCTGCGCGACGAGCCGGCCCTGCGCGTGGTCGAGATCCGTGGTCACCGGTCCATCGACGATGCGTTGCGGGAGACCGCCCCAGCGCCAGGTGATCTCCATGCGCGGTGAGTTGCCCGCGATGGAGGTGAGTCGGCCGAGTGCATCCCAGCTGAGCGTGGCCTTGCCGTCGATCGCGAGCAGGGGGTCGGTGGTGCTCACCGGCCGGCCGGCGCTGTCGTAGCAGGTCTCATACGCCGTGCCGTCGCGCGACCCGGACGTGCGGTTGAGGTCGCTGCCGGGATCGGCGTAGCCGTCCGGGCAGTCCTTCGCCTGTCGGCCGAAGCCGTAGGACAGGCGCACCCTGTCCGCTCCGACACCGGCCGTCTCGCCCTTCACCTGAAGCGTGGCCTCCGTCAGGCGCAGGGCCGTGTCGTAGCCGTACTCCCAGGTGCGCTTGGTCGCTCCCTCTCCGGTGACGGTCGTGGAGCGGCCGATGACGCGCCCGGCGTCGTTGGCCGTGACCGCATCCTCGATCGTGCGGTCGTCCTTGGTGCGCACCGAGCTGGATGCGATGGTGCCGTTGGCGGCGTAGGACCACTCCTGGTCGACGCCGTTGCCGTACTGGACGCGGCGCGTGCGCCCGGCATCGTCATAGGCCACCGCCGCGGCCTCCTGGCCGTCGACGGTGACGCGCGAGACGCGACCGGTGGCGCCGTCGTACTCGGTGACGACTGTGGCCAGCATCGACCCGTCCG
Source organism: Actinomycetota bacterium (assembly GCA_029977425.1). Lineage (GTDB taxonomy): Bacteria > Actinomycetota > Actinomycetes > S36-B12 > S36-B12 > Mxb001. The sequence continues at coordinate 2,946 of JAPOKX010000057.1, read as the reverse complement.
GTGCGGTGATGGTGCGCGAGGTCGGGCGCCCCTCTACGTCGTAGGCGTAGGTCGTCACGACTCCGCTGATGTCGGTGTAGGAGACCACGCGGCCGAGCAGGTCGGTCTCGACACGGGTGGTCTGGGCACCGTCGACGAGGGTGCCGGAGACCTCCGTGGAGGTGACGGTCACGCGCGGATCACCGCCAGCCGCGATGGTGACCGTCGACGTCTCCACCTTCTTGCCGCCGGATGACGTCGTGGAGGCGATGACGGTGCCGTCGGGGGCATGCGTCATGCACGCGAGGTCACCCGTGTCGGACGTGCCCGTGAGGACAGCGCTCGGTCGGCCCGCCGCGTCGTACCACGTCGTCACCGTGACGCCGTCGGTGCGCGTGATCGTGCGGACCTGGCCGGCCTGCAACGCTGCGGGGATACTCGAGCAGGGCGACTGCTCCGGCGAGCCCTTCACCGGCCAGTACGTCGTGGACGTCGTGCGACCGCCGGGGGTCGTCCCGGTGAGCTTGCGTCCCCATTGGTCGGCGGCGGCATTCGCGGGCTCGTAGGTGGCCGTGGTCGTGAGACCGCCGGGAGCCGTCTGGGAGGTGGGATTGCCCGTCCACGGCTCCTGGTACTCGGTACGCACGATCGGTGTATCTGCTCCGGCAACGACGTCGTTGCTCTCCGTGGATGTCTGCGCGTTGAAGGCGGGGTAGACGGTGTCGATGCTCTCGGCACCGTCTGCCTCCCGGCCGGCCTTCACGTAGAAACTCGCTCCGCCCTGCTTGCGCACGGACAGGTCGACGCGCAGTTGGCGGCGACCCTCCTTGAGCTCGAGCACGCACCGACCCTCGTCGGAGGCGTCACAGAGGTTGCCGTCGACGAAGACGGCGATGCGCACATCGTCGGACGCCACGGGCTGGATGGTCCAGGCGCCGCTTGCCGGCACCTCCCAGGTGCCGATGAGACGCGCGGACCACTCCGCCGCGGGCAGGGGCGCCTGGTCCCACGTATGCGAGACGGCGGTGTCGTTGCCTGGCTTGATCCAGTCCTCGGAGGTGACGGCTCCGGAGAAGTCGGGGGTGGCCCAGTAGGTCGCGCGCATACCGCGCATGGGCTCTCGATTGGGGAGTTCGTCGAAGCGTGCCTTCGACTTGTACGCCGCATCCGATGAGGTGGCCGGACCGATGGATTCGGTACGGCGGCCCTGCCCGTCGTAGGAGAACGACGTCGTGCGCCCTTCGTAGTCGCGCATCTGACTCAGCGTTCGGCTCTGCTCGTCCCACGTCAACGTGATCTGGGCACCGTCGCGGTCCTGGCGACGTACCGGCGTCCAGTCAGCGGCGCGCACGGTCATGCGGTAGTCCGCGGAGTCCGCGATCGTGGACGCGGTGACGGCCACGTCGCTCGCCGATGACAGTGGGCCCGTGACCGTGCCTGCTCGGACGACCGCAACCACCTCGCTGCGGTCGCGGACGGCTTCGTTGTCGATAGTGGGGTAGGAGTAGACGTGTGCGGCTCGCGGCTGCCCGGGTGCGGGCGCCGGTGCGGCGACGGCGGCCACGCGGCCCTGGTCGTCGTAGGCGATCTGGGTGAGGAGATCAGTCGCGCCGCGCAGGCTGGAGTCGGCGGCAGCCGCTGCGCCCACGATCGCGGAGCGCAGCGTGCTCACTCGACCCGCCGCATCCCATCCGATGCCCAGCGACGTGCCCGGGAAGTCGGGCGTGACCGCGTCGACGATGAGACCGATCTGCGTGCCCTTGTCGCCCGCGGGGACGTAGCCGAACTCCGTCGTCGAGCCGTCCCACCAGGAGATCCGGCAGAGCATGCCCTCGGGCGCGGCGACGAAGCCGCCTGACAGGGCTTCGCAGTCAGGTCCGTAACTGAACGCGAGGGAACGGCCGCTGGGATCGGTCACGGAGGCCAGTGCGCCGTTGCGCCAGGTCGAGGTGGCCTGCGTGACGCCGCCGGCGGAGAGAGCCACCGGGCGGCCGTCCTGGAACGACGTGACCGTGCCGTCGAGCTCCGTCAGCGTGAAGACGCCCTCATGGAACGACAGGCTGGCCTGCTGGCTCGCGGGGACCGGTCGCCCCGAGGACCACGACTGCAGGTAGACGCCGGACTCGTTGCGCCGGAAGGTCATGGAGCGGTCTCGGGCGTCTGAGATGTAGACGGTCGCGGGCGGGGAGTCGCCGCTTGCCTCGAGCGTCGTCCACCGCGAGGTGAGCGGCGCAGTCATGCGCCATCCCGGCGGCAGCCCGGGATCTGCGGAGCGTCCGGGCTGGTACTCGAGCGTGGCGACGGCGCTGGAGGTCACCGTCGCGAAGGAGCGGCTCATCCAGGTGACACCGGGTACGCCGGTGATGAGATGGGTGCTCACGCCACCGAGATCGTCGCGCGGTGCGAGACCTGGGCGCACGGTGTCGACCTCGAGCGGCCAGGGGCCCTTCCACTCACCGTTCTCGCCGGCGGCGCGCCACGCATACTGCCGACCGTCCTCGAGTGCCGGCGTGACCTGCCAGGGGCCGCGCGCCGCGCCCTCGGCGGCAGGGGCTCCATCCTCGGGGGACTGGCCCGCGGACACGTCGAAGACCTGGTAGGTCACCTGCTCGTCGTCGCCGAATCCCTCCGGACGCAGCGTGGGGGTGCGTGAGCTGACGAGCCCGGCGCCGGTGAGCTCGGACGCGGGCCAGGTGTCGGGGTAGGGCACGCCCGCGGCCGAGGATCCGGGGACGACACCCGCGTCCTGAGGAGGACGCAGCCCGTCGGCAGCGGCAACCTCCCCTCCGGCGTCCGCCGACTCGATCGGCGCTGGCGAGGTGGACGGTGCAGTCGGGGTGCCGCTACTGGTGCAGCCACTGACAGCGATCGCCAGTGCCGTGACCGCGACAAGGGCGCGCTTCACGAGCACCTAGCCCGTCTTGATCGATGCGCTCAACGCACCGCCGTAGGTGAAGGGGGGGCCGG
>JAPOKX010000056.1 GCA_029977425.1 Actinomycetota bacterium | reverse complement strand
TACGTCATCTCCGCGGCGATCCTCGCGGCCGCGCTCGACGGCATCCGCCGCGAGCTCGCACCCCCGCCCGCACTCGAGGGCTGGACCTACGAGGACGAGTCGGCGCCGGTGCTGCCGATGACGCTCGAGGATGCGCTCGCCGCGCTCGATGCGGACGACGTGCTCAAGGACATGCTCGGCAAGACCTTCGTCGACACCTTCGTCACGATGAAGGCCGACGAGGTGCGCCGCTACAAGGAGGCTGCGGCCGACCCGTCGACCCGTGAGGTGACCGACTGGGAGGTCAAGGAGTACCTGCTCCACTACTGACCCGCGAAGACCGGACGCTGTCTAGGCTGCGCTCATGAGCGTGGAGGCCCCCACCGATCCCGCCGCGGCGGTCGACGCCCGTGGTGCCTCGCTGGGGCGCCCCCTCGTGATCGCGCTCGTCGGCCTGTGCCTCGTCGTCGTGGCGATCCTCGTGTGGGCGATCTTCGGGCGGGCGCCGCAGACCGTGTCGGGCTTCGGGTACGTCGTCCCCCAGGGCGGCTACACCGAGGTGGGCACGAAGGTGGCCGGTCTCGTGGAGAGCGTGAAGGTCGAGCCGGGCCAGCGCGTGCGCGTGGGCGAGGAGTTGGTGCGCGTCAACATCGCGGACGGCGACGGCAGCGTCGAGTCGATCGCGAGCCCGGTCGAGGGCACCGTGACGGATGTCGTCGCCTTGCCGGGGCGCGTCACCGTGCCGGGAGCACCCATGGTCTACCTGCAGCCGGACGGCGTGCCGCTCATCGTGAAGGGGTTCATCCCGGCCACGGCCGCGGAGATCGTGGTGGTCGGCGTGCAGGTGTCGGTGTCGCCCGCAGATGCTCCGCGACGCGCGCAGTACGGCGTTATCCCCGGCACGGTGGTCGCCGTCTCGCCGACGCCGGTGACGGCCGAGCGCGTCGGCTTCATCGTGGGCGGCAACACGTCGCTCGTCGACTACTTCCTCGGGTCAGGACCGGCTCTCGAGGTGACCGTCGAGCTGCAGCAGGATCCGTCGACTCCCTCGGGCTACGCCTGGAGCATCGGGCAGGGCCCCGACGTGGAGATCCAGGCGGGCACGCTGAGCGAGGTGACGGTGGTGGTGCGGGATACGCCGGTGATCGGCTGGTTCACGCAGTGAACCAGGTGGAGCGCGTCGTCGGCGCGCTCGCGGCACGGGGCCGGGAGGTCTCTCCCGAGGTCGTCGCGCGTGAGCTCGGGGGGCTGGAGGGCCTGCCCCCGGACGTGGCCGCGGACGCGCTCCTGCGCACCTACGGCCTCGCTCCCGACGGCACGCCGCTTCCCGGGTTCGAGCCGGACCGTACGTCGAGGCAGGTCGTCGGCGACCTGCTGCGGGAGTCTCGGTCGAGCGTGGCCTACGTCTTCACCGCGGGGCTGGTGGGCCTGGTGCCGGCCATCGTGGTGCCCCTGCTCATGCGCCTCTTCGTCGATCGCTACATCGTCGCCCAGGACACGACGTGGGGGGCCACGATCCTGCTGAGCCTGATCGTCGCGGGGGCGATCGCGGCGGTGGTGGTCATCCTGCAGTACGCCGTGCTCGAACGACTCACCCTGCGGATCACGCGCTCCGGTGGCGTGGGCTTCGCGTGGAGCACGCTCACCATGCGGATCCCCGACCTGCAGCAGTACGGCGCGGGCGACGTCATCGCGCGTCGCGCGGCGCTGCAGCGCTTCGCCTTTCAGGGCGGAAGCCTGCTGCCGCTTGCCCTCGTGAACTCGCTGACGGCCATCGTCTACGTCGTCATGATCTTCGTGCTCGACAGCCTCATGGGGGTGACCGCGGTCCTCATCGTGGTCGTCACGCTCCTCCTGACGAGGGTGACGCTCAAGCGTCGTGATGCGCTGCAGCGCGCCTTCGACACGGAGAGGGTGCGGCTGAGCGGCTACACCTCGGATGTCGTGTCGTCTGCGGAGTCGATCAAGGCGGCCGCCTGGGAGCAGTTCGCCTTCTCCCGCTGGGCCGGCCTCCGCCAGCGCATGGCGACATCGCTCACGCAGCTCGGTGTCGCCAACCAGTACACGACACTCACCCCGCTCCTGGCCCAGACCGTCGGCCTCGGCGCCTTCCTCGCGATCGGCATCGCGCAGGTCTTCGCGGGTGGCGTGTCGCTCGGCACCGTGGTCGCCGCCCAGGCCTACATGGTCGCCCTGCTCACCACCGCCGGGATGCTCGCCTTCTTCGGGATCCTCCTGCAATTCCTCTCCAGCGCCGCGCAGCAGTTCGGGCCGATCCTGCGCGAGCCCCTCGACCCCGAGATGATCACGGTGACAGCGCCGGACGATCAGCACCTGTCCGACCGCCTCACCGGCGCCGTATCACTGCACGCGGTGGACTTCGGCTACGACGACAGCGCGGAGCCGCTGCTCGCGCAGCTCTCCCTCGAGGTGGGCGCGGGACGTCGCGTCGCCCTCGTCGGGCCCAGCGGCAGCGGCAAGACCACCATCGCCAAGCTCATCGTCGGCGAGCTACGCCCGTGGTCGGGCTATGTCGCGCTCGACGGCGTACCCCGCCTCATGGTGCCTCGCGAGAGGCGCACGCGCGATGTCGCGTACGTGCCGCAGACATCGGTGCTCTTCCCTGGCACGATCCGCGACAATCTCACCCTCTGGGACGACAGCATCAGCGATGAGGCACTCGGCCGCGCGGCCCGCGATGCCTGCATCGAGGAGACGATCCTGGGCCGGCCGGGCGCCTACTTCCACGAGGTCACGTCGAGCGACGGCGGATTCAGTGGCGGCGAGCTGCAGCGCCTCGCGATCGCGCGTGCCCTCGCGGGCGACCCGCGCATCATCGTCCTCGACGAGGCGACGAGCGCGCTCGATCCGGTCGTGGAGGCCGAGGTCGAGGCCCACCTGCGCGCACGGGGGGTGACGGCCATCGTGGTCGCCCACCGGCTGAGCACGATCCGTGACGCCGACGAGATCCTCGTGGTCGACGCCGGGCGCATCGTCCAGCGCGGCAGCTTCGCGGAGCTGTCGCGCGAAGGCCTCTTCGCGGAGCTGGTGCATGGCTGAGCACCGGGTGAACCACCACGACGAGTCGCTCGACGACGCCATCGACATGATGGCGTCCGCGGGCACCCCCGACGAGAAGGTCGCGCGCGCACCACGCTTCCCCACGCCGCTCCTCGATGCCTATTCCGTCGCGCTCACCTCCATCGGCGACGCCGTGCGCGCGCCCGATCCGCGCGTCGAGCGCGACCTGGCGCCCGTCGACGCCATCGCCGCGGCGTCGGGCGTCATGACATCGCCGCCGCCGAAGGCCGCGCGCTGGTGGGACTCGCTCCCGGGCCCCGCCGTGACGGTCCAGGGCGACTCGGCCGCCGCGGTGCTGCCCCGTGGGGCCAGCGCCCGCGCGGTCGAGGGAGTCACGCGCACGCGCTCGCGCTTCCGCGGGACCCCGGTCGAGGGGGACACGATCGTCATCACCGGCCCGCTGCCTCGCAAGGCGACCTGGCGCTCGCTCATGTGGTGGTCGGTGCGCCGCCGGCGCTCCCAGGTGGGTCTTCTGCTCCTTCTCTCGCTGCTGGGCGGTGTCGTCGGCCTGCTCCTGCCGCTGGCCACCGCGGCACTCTTCGGCTACGCCGTCCCCGAAGGCGACAGGGGCATGGCGGTGGGAATCCTCATCGCGTTCGCTCTCGGCAGCGTGGGAGGCGCGCTGCTCCTCGTGGCGCGCAACATCGTGGGGATCCGCCTGCGCGATACCAGCGATGCGCGCCTCTCGCCGGGGATCATGGCGCACCTGCTGCGGCTGCCCATGACGTTCTTCCGGCGCATGCCCGCGGGCGAGATCCTCAACCGCACGATGTCGGTGGAGACGGCCCGCGAGGTGGTCGATGACGGCGCCCTCGCTCTGGTGCTCACCTCCGCCTTCGGTGCGGTCAACCTCATCTTCCTGCTCGCCATCGACGTCACCCTGGGCGTCACGATGACCCTCGCCATCGCGGTCGTGGTGCTCCTGGTCGCTCTGGCCCAGCGCCGGGCACGACGACAGCTCCAGCGGATGCTGGAGGAGCGCAGTGCGTCGGATGCCAACCTCATGTCGCTCATCGAGGCGATCGTGCCTGTCCGCGTGAGCGGCGCGGAGTCGCGTGCCCTTGCCCGCTGGAGCCGACTGGCCGCGCCCGCGATCACGACGTTCCAGCGCCGCCTCTCGGCCATGAACGTCGCGCAGCCGATCCTCATCGCGGCACCCATCGTGATGAACGCCGTGCTCGTCCTGGCCGTCATCATCCAGGGCGGCACCTTCACTGCGGCGGGCTTCATGGGTGCCTACGTCGCCGTCGTCCAACTGACGATCGCCATGGGCCTGCTCACGCAGAACCTCTGGCTGTTCGGTGAGCTCGGCCCCACGCTCGAGCGCATGGTTCCCATCACGTCCACGCCGGTCGAGCGACCGGGACCGGTCCGCGCGCCGGGCCCGCTGGAGGGACGCATCCAGCTCACCGACGTCGTCTTCGGCTACGACCACGAGCAGCCGCCGCTCCTCGACGGCGTGAGCGTCACGGTCGAGCCGGGGGAGTTCGTCGCCGTCGTCGGCCCCTCGGGATCGGGCAAGTCCACGGTGATGCGCCTCATCCTCGGCTTCGAGACGCCCTGGAGCGGGGTCGTGTCCTACGACGGCAGGGACCTCGCCGACCTCGATGTCGCGGCGGTCCGCCGCCAGATGGGCACCGTCCTGCAGGCCTCCGTGCCGTTCGGGTCGACGTACCGCGAGTGCATCTGCGGGCCCCTGCAGATCGACGACGACCGCCTGTGGCAGGTGATCGCGGAGTCCGGTCTCGAGCGCGAGGTGCGCGCGCGCGGCCTCGACGCGCCCATCGGCGACCGCGGGGGCGCGATCTCCGGCGGCCAGCGCCAGCGGCTCATGATCGCGCGCGCGCTCGCGAGCGATCCGCGCGTCATCCTGCTCGACGAGGCGACCAGTGCCCTCGACAACGTCACGCAGGACATCGTCATGCGCTCCATCCTCGGCCGTCCGGTGACGCGTATCGCGATCGCGCACCGGCTCACCACCGTCGAGCGCGCCGACCGCATCCTCGTCGTCTCAGGCGGGCGGATCGTCGAGGAGGGCTCGCCTGCTGAACTGCTGGCGAGCGGCGGGCCCTTCGCGAGGCTCGCGGCCCGCCAGGAGTTCTAGCTCCTCGGTCCGCCAGGAGCTGCCCTCAATGATCGTGCGCCACCCTCAATGAGCGTGCGGTGAGGCCAGCCTGTGGGCACGGGCACGTAGGGCGAGTGCGTCGTCGATGGGCGACAGTGAGGAGACAACACCCTGAAGCAGGAAGTCGGCGAGGGCTGGATTGAGCGCGAGCACCGGGCCATGCAGGTAGGTGCCGAGGACTCGACCGGACCGCGCTCCCTCGGTGCCAGGAGTGAGCGCATTGCCGACGCCGGCGACCACCCGGCCGAAGGGCTCGGCTCCAGCACCCAGGCGCGTGCCCCCACGATGGTTCTCGAATCCCACGACGCTTGAGGTGCCGGGAAGCGCGCAGGCGACGACAGCCTCACCGACAGCGCGGTGAGGCAAGGGCTCGGTGACCACATCGAGGAGGCCGAGTCCGGGGTACGTCGTACGCGAGGAATCCGAGAAGGTCTCACCGAGGATCTGGAAGCCCGCGCACACGCCGAAGACGGTGGCGCCGGCATCGACCGCACGCCTGAGTGCGGGTCCGATGAGATCGGCGGCGAGTGCCTGTGCGCGATCCTCGCCTCCCCCGAGGAGGTAGATGTCTCCGCTTGTGGGGACGGGTGAGCCAGGCTCGACGCGGACAACCTCGACTGGCACGTCTCGTGAACGAAGGCGGTGGACAAGGGCCATCTCGTTGCCCGCGTCGCCGTAGGTGCCGAGCAGGCCGGGGAAGACGCTCACGATGGTCACCGACGACGTCATCGCGGCCACGTCACCCCCCGGCGCCAGGCAGCGAAGTTGCTGTAGTTGCCGATCAGGCAGAGATCACCTTCGGGCATGGCCCTCGCGAGGTGATGGGGGTCGGGGTCGACCACGGGCCTGGCCCCGGCGAGGTGAAGCCGCAGGGCAAGGTCGTCGCGTCGCTCGCCTGTGACGCCGATGGTCCTCCCGGCCAGTGACTCGAAGGGCACGTCGTAGAGCCACGACGTGTCGCGCCCATCGACCTGGCGCGCATTGATGCCGATGATGAGTGGCGCGTCGCCAGCGAGTTCAAGGGCAACGGCCATGCTCGCCGGATTCTTTGCGAGGATGAGTCGCGCCGGCCGTCCGCCAATGTCGTAGCGGCCGAATCGTCCCGATGCCTCCGTGAGTGACGCCATGCGCTCAAGCGCGATCGGGAGGTCTACGCCCATCGCGACGGCGGCCGCAGCGGCCATCACCGCGTTGCCCCTGTTGGCGCGGCCCGGGATCGCGAGGGTGAGGTCGTGGCGGCGCCCCTCGGGGTCGATGAGGTGCCTGCCGTCCAGGCGATAGTCCGGCGGCGGCATGGCGAGCCCGCAGGGACATGACCAGCGCTCATCGCTCCAGGCGAGCAGAGCCCCGCAGCGAGGGCAACTGCGGGCATCATCAGCCCATCGCAAGCCGGGATCACACCAGATCGCGCGCGACGCGGGAGTGGCAGCGACGACATGGGGGTCGGCGGCATTGGCAACGACCCTGGCCTCCAGACCCTGCAGCGCTTGCTGCCAGCCCCCAGCGACCCTGGCGACCTCGTGACTGCGGTCCAGCTGGTCGCGCGTGGCATTGAGAAGGACGACGACACGCGGCCTCACGTCGGCCGCGATGGCGGGGAAGTGGAGCTCGTCGACCTCCAGTGCGGCACTCGTGCCGAGGCTGTCGGCAAGTGCAGTGACGACCCCGGACTGCATGTTGGCGCCCGTGGCATTGTGTGCCGTGTGCGCGCCCAGCGCTCGGGCGATGAGGTGAGTTGTCGTCGTCTTGCCATTGGTCCCCGTCACGAGCACGCACGCGCGATGGCGCGCGAGAAGGGCGATGGCGCGGGGCTCCGCGCGGAGGATGGCAATGCCGCGGGCATGCACCCCATCGCCGCCGCGGCCGCTCGGCCGAGCCAGCGCGCGCGCCGCCGAGCCGGCGGCTAGGGCCGCACGGAGCCGTAGCGAGCGCGGGGACTGCATTTCAGGCAAGTTAGCACGCTGTCCGACTACGGGCGGGCGCTCACTGAGCGCGTGCTCGTCACCTGGAGTCCGGCGTACTCCAGGAGTGACCGCGTGGCGACGCCCATCTCGTAGCCCGTGACCAGGGTGTCGTGCTGGTCGTAAGAAAGGAAGGCGAGCCACGCATCTCCCCGGTCGCAGGTGAGATGGGCCACGTCATGCGCGACTCCCCGGAGCGTGCCGGTCTTGTGGGCGATCTCTATGTCATCCGCATCGACACCCAGGGGGATGCGCGAATTGGTGATGGAGTGGCGTAGCGCTCGGCTGCACGCCGGGAATCGGGCCGGGTCCGCCGCGGCGATCATGAGGTCGACTGCCTCGCGCGCCGTTGTCTGGCCCAGGACGCCAAAGTGCGTGTCGGCCTCGATGCGGGTGCGGTGCAGTCCCGCTGCGCGCGCGCCCTCCCGGATGGCGCCCATCCCGGCCTCGCGCACGGCCCAGCGAGTCGCCGGCGCATCGCTCGCACTGAGCATGAGCGCGTGGAGCTCGCGCGCGGAGATCTCATGCTCGGGGAGCAGAGCATGCAGGATCGAGGTGTCCTCTGACCGCACGAGTTCGCCTGCGCGAGCGGGACGCAGGTGCGCCAACCGGGGCTCCAGCACCATGCCCACGACGAGCTTGAGCACGCTGGCCGCCGGGGCCAGCGCATCGGCGTGGACTCCCCCGGCCCAGGACCACTCCGGTGTGCGGACCACCGCGTACGCCGACCGCCCAGGCTCGCGGGCGAATCCCTCCAGGATCCGCTGGAGCGGGTTGGGATCCACGTGGACACCGTAGTGCGACGGGCGTCTCGGGCGCTGTGATCAGCATCGACTGCGAGGATGGCCCACCATGAGTGGACGACGTGCCTGGGCTGTGGCTCTCGGCGCATGTGTGGCGATGCCCCCACTCGTGCTGGCTGCGTCCATGCTGCGCGTGCACCTCATCGCTCGCCGGGCTCGCGGAAGAACCGAGGTAGCGGGCGGCACCGCCGTCGTCTTCGGGTCCCGGGCGTTCGACGACGTGCCCGGGCCGATCCTGCGCGCGCGACTCGATCACGCCATCAAGCTCTACCGTCTGGGGCGCGTCGACTGTCTCGCCGTGGCCGGGGGCGTGCCGGTCACCGCGGAGGGTCCCTCGGGGGGCCACGACGAGGTGCCGGTCATGGTGTCCTACGCCCGCGCCCACGGCGTGCCCTCCGATCGGGTCGTCGAGGTGCGGCCTGGCCAGAACACCCGGGAGCAGGTGGCGTCGACCCGGCGCCTCGTCGTGGACGAGGGCCGTGGGCCGGTGGTTGCCGTTTCCTCGAGCTACCACCTCGCGCGCATTCGTGCTGAGGCCGCGCGACTGGGCTTCGCGGTGGAGGTGACGGCTCCGGTGACGAGCCCCGACGTGGCGCACGTCCGCGTCTACCTGGCGCATGTCCTCGCCGATGCGCTGGCAGGGCTCTTCTACTCACTGCCTCCCGCGGTCGCGCGGCGTGTCAACACGTCCGCAGGGTCATTCCGTCACCTGGGCGTATTGGCCCTGACCGGTGATGTCCCGTGGCGTGAGGCCGTGCGCCCACTGCGCCCGTCGAGTGGCGCAGCAACCTAGGGCATCACGCAGGAGTCGACACCGTGGCAATCTGCACTACGAGGACCACTAGCGCTCAAGGGCATCGAGGACGTCGAGCAGGGCGCGTGGGCTGGCGATCCGCAATCCAGGCACGGCGTGGCTCAGCAATGCTGCGTCACCGGTGACCAGGCAGTCTGCGCGCGAGGTCACCGCAAGATCGATGAGGTACCGATCGCCGTCGTCCGGAGGTGGGGGCGCCTCGGTGAGCGCATCCGCGTGAGCCTCCCCGGCATCCCGGATGAGGCCCACGATGATCGCGGCCTCGTCAGGGCTGAACCACTCACGGAATCGAGGCCGTGCGCAGACGGAGGCAAGTTCATCCAGCAGTTGCGGCGACCACAGGAGTTGGAACTCCCCCTCTACCCATCGCCGCACGAGCTCGCTCGGGGCTCCACGCGAGGAAATGAGGGATGAGATGAGCACGCCGGGGTCAACGACGGCGCGAAGCACGCAGTTCCTCGTAGGCGACCTGCTCAGCCATGTCGGGGTCAACCCCCGAGTTGCGCGCCCAGATGTCGTCGAGGACATCGCGACCGAGGATTCGGCGCAGGGCGAGCTCGAAGACCTCAGAGTCCTTCATGTCCTTGCGAGCCGCGTAGACGCGGGCGCCCCGCAGGAGGTCCTCATCCACGTAGATGGTCGTCTTCGCCTTCGCCATGCGGCAAGAATAACATTAAGACGGAAAAAGGGATAAACGTCAGATCGGCTTCGCTCTCAGATCGGCTGCGAGCGGTCCTCGAGGAGGGTGCCGCCGGCGAAGGTCACGCCCACCTCGCGGTAGTAGCCGCCGATGACCTCGCGCACGGGCAGCAGCGAGGCGGGCTGATCCCACTCGGAGTCGTGCAGGGTCAGCTCGGCGTCACCACGCCAGGGCTGGCCGAGGTCGGCGTCGCGACCGCCCATGGTGACGATCTGGTCGAGGCTTAGTCTCTCCGTGCCCTGTGCGCCACCGGCGATGCTGGGCATCGTGCGGTGATGCAGCATCGGCAGGGCGTTGACGAAGCCGTTGGTCTCGCTCGGCTCACGCAGGGTCACCTTCGCCGTCGCGAGGCGGTGGTCGTACGCCGCGAGCGTCGCGCCGAAGGTGCCGCCGGGGGCGACGCGTGGCGCCGCCTTGCCGTGGTTCATCGCGCGCGTGACGTAGATGCTGCCGAGCTTCTTGGGGTAGCCCTGGAACCATCCGCGCCCGATCGCGAAGTCGGTCGTCACCCAGATGAGCACGCAGCGGCTGTACGTCGTCCCGGCGTACGAGCAGCGCACCACCGCGAAGGCCTCGAGGTACTGCGACCGTGACGGGTCGAGGAGCTCACGGCCCTCGGCGCTGCACGACTGCCAGTCGGCCCAGATGAAGGCGACGGCTCCCGGGTCCTCGGGGGCGAGGTCGACGTCGGCGGGCAGCAGGGCGCGCACCTTGTCGACGTCGGTGCGGTACTCGACCGTGAGCAGGGTGCCCGAGTAGTGCCAGGGCATCTCCGGCACGAGGGCGGAGCCGCCGTCGGGGGAGTAGGGAGGGAGGAATCCGGCCACGGGGCGAGGGTAGCGGAGATCGTTCGGACCCGAACTAATTCCCCGAATGTGCTTGACCGGGGCCCTGGGGTACGTCACCCTCCCGTTCATTA
>JAPOKX010000055.1 GCA_029977425.1 Actinomycetota bacterium | reverse complement strand
ATGACCGGTTGGGCAAGGGTCAAGCTCGTGTCCGAATAACGGAACGGTAACGGCACGCCACACGGGTATCAGCAGTAACGGATCCCCGGCGGGATCCTGTCACGGCGGTCCGATGGGCCTGTCCCTCACGGAGACCGGAGGCGAATGTCAGGCGAGGGGGCGGCGAAGGAGGACGATCACCCGTTCCGGCCGCATCCCCGCACGCTCGTAGAGGGCGGTGGCCCCGGTCGTGTTGTCGCTGTCGACGGTGAGGCCTAGGAACTCACGGCCGTCGCGCGCCGCCTGGGCGAATGCCGACCGCAGGAGCCACGTGGCGATGCCGCGCCCACGCGCGTCGGGCACCACGCCCAGGACGCGCACGTAGCCGCCCCCGCGATCGGCGCGCGAGTCGTCGAGGATGCACAGTCCTGCCGGCTCGCCGTCCAGCCACGCGAGCCACCACAGGTCAGGCCTGGCGTCGCGACGATCGCTGAACCAAGGGATCCACTCCTCGTAGGGATGCGGCACGAAACCGAAGTGCTCGGCGAAGGCGATCTCGTCGAGGCGATGCATGAGGCGTCGCTCATCGTCCGTCGCCGCGACGGTGACCGTCACTCCCCGCGGCGGCTCAGGCGGCTCGCGATGCTCCGGGCCGAGATCCACGTGCATGTGCCAGAAGCGGCGCACCTCCCTGAAGCCCGCCGCTTGGAGCACGTCGAGGTAGACCTCGTCCTGGAGGAAGGCGCCTGCCTCCACCTTCCAGCCGGGCTCGTCCGCCAGTCGCTCAGCGGCGCGAATGCCCATGGCCACCAGGGACGGCAGGAGGGCGGGGCCATGCACGGGTACGGCGTAGGAGTCCACGAAGAAGGTCTTCGCGGCCACGTCGCGCTCGATGACGATGAGGCCCACGGGCTCGTCCGACTCGGTCAGGACGAGCCGGTGCTCCTCCCGCACCGCGTCGGGGTTGACGAGATCCGAGCGCACGGACTCGCGGGTGCAGTCGGCTACCGCGATGACTTCAAGGTCCGAGGCGGCGACCACCGAGAAGGCGAGATCGACATCCGGACCGTCGATGAAGCCGTCGACCTCGGCGAGTTCGAGCGGTCGCGCGGCGTACCCGGGCGGAAGCACCCGGGGAGTCTAGGCCGGTCAGGCAGTGGGGAGCGCGGCGATGCGCCGCACGAGGTACGGCGAGAACCACCCGGCGTACTTCGCCTGCAGCGCGGGGTCGCGCCAGTCCGAGCCGCTCACGACCTCGCGGCAGGTCGGCACGCCGCAGAGGCAGCGGAACTCGTCGTAGTCGCTGGCATCGCACATGGCGTAATCGAAGCTGAGCTCCTCGCCCGGCTCGATGTCGCGCATGGCCACGAGCAGCTGCGAGCCGGCGAGGCCGCAGTTGGGCTCGCAGGAGTGGTTGAGCATGTCACCCGGCTCAGGGGTGTCGTCGGAGACGAGGAAGAGATCCGTGTCGATCTGGATGGATCGGTGCTGGCGATCGAGGGAGAGCGTCGCCAGGCGAGCGCTGTCGATGACCCAGCCGCCGAACCCGGCGACGGTCTCGCCCTTGCTGATGCGCTCAGTGGCGTAGGAGCCCCAGCCCTTGTCACCCGCCGGCCGAGCCTCGGCCTTGGGGGTCAGCCAGTTGTAATCCAACGAGACCTCCGTGTGTGCAGCGCGTCTTCGCGCGGACGGGAAGTGTGACATGTCTCTGACCTGATGTGAAATCGCGCGGACTGGCTGAACGTTCAGTCGGGATCGTCGATGCGCCTGCAAGGTGACACCATGGAGTCATGACGCAGGACAACGCGCCGAGTGAGCCCTCCGATCATCAGATCGTCGTGGTCTCGGAGACGGAATCCCGCACGCCACCCTCGGGCGCGTTCGTGCAGCAGCCCGCCAAGGTCATGCGTATCGGCTCGATGATCCGCCAGCTCCTCGAGGAGGTGCGCAACGCACCGCTCGATGAGGCGGCACGGGCCCGCTTGCGCGACATCCATGCGCGCTCCCTCAGTGAGCTCGAGGACGGTCTCGCTCCAGAGCTCGTGGATGAACTCGAGCGCCTCTCCCTCCCCTTCACCGACGAGGCGGTCCCGAGCGAGGCGGAGTTGCGCATTGCCCAGGCCCAGCTCGTGGGCTGGCTCGAGGGGCTCTTCCACGGAATCCAGACCGCGCTCTTCGCGCAGCAGATGGCTGCGCGCGCCCAGTTCGAGGAGATGCGGCGCCAGGCCATGCCGGGAGCACTGCCCGGTGCCGATGGCGCACCCGAGGGGCAGCCGGGCCAGGGTCCGGGCCTGTACCTCTAGCCTTATCTCGTGATCGACCCTCGTCTGCTTCGTGAATCCCCCGACGAACTGCGTGAATCGCAGCGTCGCCGCGGCGAGGACGTCGCTCTCGTCGACCGACTGGCCGCGCTCGATGTCGAGCGTCGAGCGAAGCAAACGGCGTACGACGACCTGCGTGCCGAGCAGAAGCAGCTGTCCAAGCGCATCGGCCCCCTCCAGGGTGCGGTGAAGAAGGGCGATGCCTCCGCACAGGCCGAGCTCGACTCGCTCATGGCGCAGGCCACCGCGCTCGCCGAGCGCGTGAAGGCGGCCGACGCGGCCGCTACGGAGGCCACGCGAGCCCTCGACGAGGCGTGGCTCGAGCTCTCCAATGTCGTCGACATGCGCGCCCCGGTGGGCGGGGAGGCAGACTTCACGGTCCTGGAGACGGTGGGAACTCCCCGCGATTTCGCGGCCGAGGGATTCACCCCGCGCGATCACCTCGAGCTCGGCGAGCTGCTCGGCGCCATCGATGTCGAACGCGCGGCCAAGGTGTCGGGCTCCCGTTTCTACTACCTCATGGGCGTCGGCGCGCTCCTGGAGTTCGCGCTGCTCAACCTCGCGATGCAGCAGGCGACCGCGCAATGGATTCACCCCTGTCATCCCCCCCGTTCTCGTCGCTCCCCGCGCGATGGAGGGCACCGGCTTCCTCGGCCAGGCAGCGGAGAACGTCTACCGCATCGAGTCCGACGACATGTATCTCGTCGGCACGGCCGAGGTGCCCCTCGCCGGCCTGCACAGCGACGAGATCATCCCCGCGAGCGCACTGCCTCTGCGCTATGTCGGCTGGTCCTCGTGCTTCCGGCGCGAGGCGGGCTCGTACGGCAAGGACACTCGAGGCATCATCCGCGTCCACCAGTTCGACAAGGTCGAGATGTTCGTCTTCTGCGATCCAGCGGATGCTGAAGCCGAGCACGAGCGCATTCTCGGCTGGGAGCGCGACTTCATGGACGCTCTCGAGATCCCCTACCGCGTCATCGACGTGGCCACGGGCGACCTTGGCTCCAGCGCGGCACGCAAGTTCGACATCGAGGCATGGATCCCCACACAGGGGACCTACCGCGAGGTGACCTCGACCTCCAACACCACGCAGTTCCAGGCTCGTCGCCTGGGGATCCGCATGCGGTCGGGTGATGAGGTGCAGCCGGTTGCCACGCTCAACGGCACCCTCTGCGCGATGCCGCGCATCATCGTGGCGATCCTCGAGAACCACCAGCGGGCGGATGGATCGGTGACCGTGCCCCAGGCACTGCGTCCCTACCTCGGGCGAGAAGTCCTCGAGCTGTCATGACACTGGCGTTGCCATGACGCTGCCATCGCGCGTCCGCGGCGGCGCGGTCCTCCTCGCGGGGGCTGCCCTCCTTGCTGCGTGCACGGGCGGAGCGGACGGCGCGTCCTCCACCTCCGCGGCGCCCACGCAGGCGTCGTCGAGCGCACCCGCACCGAGTCCCACGGCGACCCCGACGCCCACGCCCTCACCCCCTCCCCTGGCACCGGGCACATCCCGCGGCCGGCTCCTCGTCGTGCAGCAGGCTGAAGACGCCGCACTCGTGTCGGGCGGCCAGCCGATTCGCCTCACGCTTGCGCGCACGGGCAATGTCGCGTCGTGGTTCACCGCGCCGCCCCAGAAGCTCGCGGGGACGATGACGACCGAGCAGGCCATGCTCAGCCTCGGCTGGCGGCCTGCCGATGACGGCACCACCGCCACCCTTCCCATGCCCCGGCCCAACGGGCTTCTCGTTCACGCCGGCGGCAGCCTTGCCTTCACCGTGCAGCGCGCGAATGTCAGGGCTGACGGCACACTCGTGATGGACATCCGGCCCATCGGCGTCACGCCCGAGACGGTGGAGTCCTACGGTCCGGTCTCCCTCACCCTCGACGGGGCACCGGGTGTCCTCGATCTCGACGCCACCCTCGGTGAGATCACCGTGCGCATCATCGTCACCGGTGAGCACAATGAGCAGGCGGTCGTGCAGGTGGTCGACGCCGCAGGCGAGATCGTCGAGACGTCGTTCGTCTCGCCGGAGCGCACGGTCGTCGATACCTGGCTCGATGTGACGTCCGGCGCGACGACGTGGTCGGAACCGGTGGTGACCTTCACGCCGCCCGAGCGGAGCACGCCCGGGACTGTGCGCGTCTCAGGGTCCCTGACCGTCGACGGCACAACGACCGACCTCGACCAGGTGATCGCCCGCTGGAGCCTCCCCCTCGCCTGACTTCCTGTCAGGCGGGGACGCTGGGGAGGTTGCTCAGCGCCGGAGCGAAGCGCTCGTCGGAGAGCGTCTCGTCGACCATCGAGCCCGCGAGGTAGGACTCGTAGGCCGCCAGGTCGAAGTGCCCGTGACCGCAGAGGGCGGTGAGGATCACCGTCTCCTCACCCGTCTCCTTGGCCTGCTCCGCCAGCCGGATCGCCTGCGCGATCGCGTGCGTGGGCTCGGGCGCGGGGACGATTCCCTCGGACCGGGCGAACTTCACCGCGCCGGCGAAGCACTCCGTCTGCGGGATCGCGACGGCGTCCATGAGTCCGAGCTCGTAGACATGAGAGATGAGCGGCGCCATGCCGTGGTAGCGCAGACCGCCGGCGTGGATGGGATCGGGGATGAAGTCGTGACCCAGCGTGTGCATCTTCATGAGCGGGGTCATCCCGGCGGTGTCGCCGAAGTCGTAGGCGTAGACGCCGCGCGTGAGCGACGGGCAGGACGCGGGCTCGACCGCGGTGATCTGCGGATTGATCTTGCCCGCGAGCTTCTCGCGCAGGAAGGGGAAGGACAGGCCCGCGAAGTTCGAGCCGCCACCCGTGCAGCCGACGATATGGGTCGGAGTGTCCCCGGCCATCTGGAGCTGCAGCAGGGCCTCCTCGCCGATCACCGTCTGGTGGAGAAGCACGTGATTCAGCACGGAGCCGAGCGCGTAGCGCGTATCGGCGTTGGTGGCGGCCACCTCGACGGCCTCGGAGATCGCGATGCCGAGGGATCCGGACCAGTTGTTGGGGTCCTTGGCGAGCTCGCGGCCGATCGCGGTGACGTCCGAGGGCGACCGGTGGATCTGAGCGCCGAAGGTCTCGATCATGAGGCGGCGGTACGGCTTGGCGTCGTACGACGCTCCCACCTGCCACACCTCGCACTCGAGGCCGTAGAGGGCGCAGGCGAAGGCGAGCGCCGTACCCCACTGGCCCGCTCCGGTCTCCGTGGTGAGCTTCTTGGTGCCCTCCTTCTTGTTGTAGTAGGCCTGGGGCACCGATGTGTTGGGCTTGTGCGATCCGGCGGGCGAGACGCCCTCGTACTTGTAGTAGATGCGCGCGGGAGTGCCGAGCAGCTTCTCGAGGCGATGCGCGCGGAAGAGCGGCGACGGACGCCACTGGCGATAGACGTCGAGCACGCCCCCGGGAATCTCCACGTACCGCTCGCCGGTGACCTCCTGCATGATGAGGTCCATCGGGAAGAGCGGAGCGAGATCGTCGGGGCCGACCGGATCCATGCGGCCCGGGTGCAGGGGCGGCGGGGGCGGGGACGGCAGATCCGCGACAAGGTTGTACCAGGTCGTCGGCATCTGATCCTCGCTGAGCACGTACTTGTGCTGCTGCACGGTGTCGTCCATGGCGTCCGCCTTCCTCGCGATCCGGATGGCCCGGGGTTTCGGACGCTACCCGACCTGGCAGCATGTCGCGGGTGGATTCCCAAGGTCGGTACGCCGTCCCTGTGCCGTCGGGCGTGCGGCTGATCGCCAGTGATCTCGACGGGACCCTGCTCCTCTCCGATGGCTCCGTGGGAAGCCGGACGCGAGCGTCCCTCGATCGGTTGTCCGACAGCGACCTGGACCTCATCATCGTCACCGGCCGTCCGCCGCGCTGGATCTCCCCGATCGTGGAGATGACCGGTCATCGTGGCGTCGGGATCGCCGCCAATGGCGCCGTGGTGCTCGACCTCGCCGATGGCCATGTCACCGAGGTCTTTCCCATGGCGGGCGACGACGCTCTCGAGGCCGTGGATCGCCTGCGCCGCGCGGTGCCCGGCATGGTCTTCGCCGTCGAGCGCGCACGTCCAGGGGGCAAGCTCGCCCCCACGGGCGGAGCGTCGTACGACGCGCTCGACGCGACGCTGGCCGATGCCACGGAGTTCGCTCTCGCGGACGGCTACACGCCGCGCTGGCCAGTGCCGCCCGAGACCCACGTCGGACCGATCGAGGAACTCGTGGCCGCGGGCGATGTCGTCAAGATCCTGGCGCGCCCCGGGCAGGGAGCGCCGATGGACCCCGAGGAGCTCTACGCCCGCGGTGCGCGCGCGATCGGTGATCT
Source organism: Actinomycetota bacterium (assembly GCA_029977425.1). Taxonomy (GTDB): domain Bacteria; phylum Actinomycetota; class Actinomycetes; order S36-B12; family S36-B12; genus Mxb001. The sequence goes on along the minus strand of JAPOKX010000055.1, from coordinate 3,883 downwards.
CGCGGAGGTGACGCACTCCGGCTACGGCGACTCGCTGATCGAGTTGAGCGCCGCCGGGGTCACGAAGGCGACGACGCTGGCGCGCGTGGCCGCGGCTGAGGGCCACGGTGCCCTGCACGTGGTCGCCGCGGGGGATGGCCCCAATGATCTGCCGATGCTGGCCTGGGCCGGCACGTCGTACGCGATGGCCAATGGCCACCCCGAGGTGCTGGATCTCGCGACGCACGTGCTGCCGAGCAATGACGACGAGGGCGTGGCCGATCTCATCGACGCGGTGCTCGACGAGCACGCGCGCGGCTTCAGCGCCTGAGGACGATCTTGCCGGTGACGTCACCGGCTTCCAGGGCGCGATGCGCGTCCGCGGCGTCGGTGATCGGCATCACGCGATCGATGACGGGCTTGACGATGCCCGCGGCGATCCAGGGCCACACGTGCCGCTCGACCTGGGTGCAGATCTCCGCCTTCTGCTCGGCCGTGCGACCGCGCAGCGTCGTCGCGTGGACCGAGCCGTTGCGGCGCAGCAGGGTGCCCAGGTCGATCTCGCCCTTGACGCCCCCCTGCATGCCGATGACGACGAGGCGACCGCCGGGAGCGAGCGAGGCGATATTGCGCTCGAGGTACTTCGCCGCCATGTTGTCGAGGATCACGTCCACTCCGCGGCCGCCGGTCTCGGCGGCGAGGACCTCCGCGAAGTCCTGCTCGCGGTAGTTGATGAGCACCTCGGCCCCGAGCTCCTCGCAGCGCGCGAGTTTGGCTGCCGACCCTGCGGTGACGGCCACGCGCGCGCCGAGGGCGCGCGCCACCTGGATGGCCATGGTGCCGATGCCGCTGCCTCCGCCGTGCACCAGCAGCCACTCGCCGCGCTGCAGGTGCGCCACCATGACGAGGTTGGACCACACCGTGCAGGCCACCTCGGGCAGGCCGGCCGCGGTGACCAGGTCGACCCCCGCTGGGATGGGCATGGCCTGGCCGGCCGGCACGGCGACCCGCTCGGCGTACCCGCCTCCCGACAGCAGGCAGCACACCTCGTCGCCGATCGACAGCGACGTCACTCCGGGGCCGAGCTCGGCGACGGTGCCCGAGCACTCCAGTCCGAGCCACTCGGGCGCGCCAGGGGGAGGAGGGTAGAGGCCCTGGCGCTGGAGGAGATCGGCGCGATTCACCGCGGCCGCGGCCACCTCGACGACGACCTCGCCGGGAGCGGCGACGGGATCGGGCACCTCCTGCCAGGCGAGCACGTCGGCATCGCCGGGCGTCGTGACGACGATCGCGTGCACGTCAGGACGCCGGCGGGGGAGTGACGTGGTAGCCGTTGCTCTCGGTGTGGCGGATGACGACGAGCTGGTCGCCCTTCTGCAGGATGCGGATGTCGCTCGTGTCGAAGCGATGCACGACGTCGTCACGGATCACGGCGAGCACGATCTGGCCCGTCGCGTCGACCTCAGTGGGCGAGACGCCGAGCTCCTCCTTGGTGATGTCGCGCTGGATGACCTCGAGGCCGCGCCCGGAGTCGAGCAGGTCCTCCATGAGCGTGCCCGCGACCGGGGAGAGCAGCGACAGGGCCATCAGGTGGCCTGCCGATTCGGCCGTGGGGATGACGCTGCTGGCGCCTGACTGGCGCAGGATCTGGGCGTTGGCGGCCTCGCGTGCGGCGGCGACGATCTCGGCCTTCGGGGCGAGGCGGCGCGCGGTGAGGGTGACGAGCACCGAGGTGTCGTCCTCGTTGGTGGCGACGATGATCTTGGACGCGCGCTCGGTTGCGGCATCCCTGAGCACGTCCTCGCGTCGGGCATCGCCCAGCACGCCCGCGAGCCCCATGCGGTTGGCGTCCTGCACTGCTTCCTTGTCCGTGCTGACGACGACGATCGAGAGCGGTGACATGCCGCTCTCCAGCAACATGCGCGCGGCCGAGCGACCCTTGACGCCGAAGCCGACGATGACGGTGTGGTCTTCCACGCGCTGCCTCCAGCGGGATGTGCGGATCTCGTTGCGTGTCTTCTGAGTGAGGACCTCGATCGTGGTGCCGACCAGCACGATGAGGAAGATGAAGCGGAGCGGGGTGATGACGAGGACGTTGACGACGCGTGCGGACTCGCACACCGGCACGATGTCGCCGTAGCCCGTGGTCGAGAGGCTGACCGTCGCGTAGTAGATCGCGTCGATCCAGGTGATGCCCCCGATGTCCCCGCGGTCCGCATAGCAGTCGCCCTCGAAGTAGACGACGACCGAGGCAAGGACGAGCGCGCCGACCGCGATGAGAAGCCGGACGAGGATGTTGCGGAAGGGACTCCATGGACGACTGGGCAGTTTGACCCGGGCGGTCAAGGCCTCCGGGTCGTCTTCGCCGGCGAGTGAGCGCTGGCGCCTCTTGTCGGCCACGTCGCCCGACGCTAGCGGACGACCGGCACGGGGAGCAGCGTCACCGGGCTTCCGGCGAGCCCACCCGAGGGCGGGATGGCCACGAGCGCGTCGGCGAGGGCGAGGCTGCGCAGCATCGCCGGTCCGTCGAAGCGCAGCGGCCGGGCATGCCCCTCCTCTACGACGACGGGGATGATGCGTGTGTCGTGGGGATGGCTGGTGACGTCGACGCCCAGGACCACGTCGCGTTCGTCCACCGGCATGCCGCGAAGCGTGGCGATGACCGGGGCCGCCAGCGTCACGAGGCCGCTGACGGCCGCGAGGGGGTTGCCCGGGAGGCCGACGACGGGTCGGCCGTCCGGGAGCACGGCGAGCAGCATGGGATGCCCGGGACGCACCTGCACGCCGTCGACGATCCACCGCGCCTCGAGTTGATCGAGTACGTCGTGGACGAAGTCGACAGGACCTGACGCGGTGGAGCCGGTCGTCACGATCATGTCCGCGGTGGAGTCCTCGATCTCATCGAGAAGTGCCTGCCGGGTGTCCGGCACGCGGATCGGGGGATTGGCGCGCGCGCCGAGGTCGGCGAGCCACGGCGGCACGAGCGGGCTGAGGGCATCGCGCACGCGCCCGGGACGCGGCAGGCCGCGTTCGAGGAGTTCGTCTCCGAGGACGAGCACCGCGACAGTCGGCGGCGGGATGACGTCGAGCATGTCGTAGCCCGCTGCGGCAGCGAGTCCGAGCATGGCGGGCGTGACGATCGATCCCGCAGGCACGAGCGGCTCGCCCTCAGCGCACTCCTCTCCCCGCGGGCGCACGTCGGTGCCGGGTGGCAGGGACGAACCGCTGTCATCGGGCAGGCCGGTGAGCGGGTCAAGCGGGAAGAGTCGATTGCCATGGAGCGCGGTCTCGATGCCTGCGTGCTCCGTGCGGAGCACGGCATCGCATCCCGCGGGCAGCGCGGCTCCCGTCGCAATGGCGACTGCCGTGCCCGGATCCAGTCGGGTGAGCGCCTCGTTGCCCGCGCGCAGGTCGGCGTCGGAGAGGTGCCATGGGCTCGGGCCCGCGACGGCGTAGCCGTCCATGGCGGCCGAGTCGAACGGCGGAAGGTCGGTGAGCGCCGCGATGGGGTGCGCGAGCGCGCACCCGAGCGCGGCCTCCAGGCGCACGGCAACGGGGTCGAGGGGCCGCGCGGCCGCGGCCGCGACGCGGCGGGCCTGTTCCCAGGGGAGTGCGGTGCTCACCTCATCAGGGTGCCACCGTTGCCGCGGCGGGGGCAGCCGACGCTCCGTGAGAGCTTGCGCCCGCCCGCCCGGCACTTTTCGCCAGTTATGCCGACTTTCTCGCGTAAGGAAGTCCGCACAACTGGCGAAAACGGGGACGGCGTAGGCAGTGGCAAAGGCTTTACCTGGGCCTTACCTCGGCTTGGCCTCCTCCTGTCACGCGAGCGGTTTCCTAGACATCAGCAGGGCGCATTGGCCCTGGGCAGCGCGTGAAAAGGCACGTACGAGGAGGTGCAATGAAG
>JAPOKX010000054.1 GCA_029977425.1 Actinomycetota bacterium | reverse complement strand
GCTGGCCCGCCGCTCGCGCATGGCTCGACGAGGCGGGGTACGCCGACACGCTCTCCTACGTGCGGGCCATGGCCATCCGCGTCCTCGAGGAGACCGGCCTGCTGCCGCATCTCAATCCCGGCGTCATGTCGTGGGAGGAGATGCGTCGGCTCCGGCCGGTCGCTCCGAGCATGGGCATGATGCTCGAGACCACCTCCGAGCGACTGTGGTCGACGCCCGGCGCACCGCACTTCGGCAGCCCGGACAAGGAGCCGCGCGTGCGGCTGCAGGTCCTGGAGGATGCCGGGCGCCAGGCCATCCCCTTCACCACCGGCATCCTCGTCGGCATCGGCGAGACGGATGCCGAGCGCGTCGATGCGCTCTTCGCCCTGCGCGCGGTCCATCGCCGGCACCGTCATGTGCAGGAGGTGATCGTGCAGAACTTCCGTGCCAAGGACGACACCGCCATGCGCGGCGAGCCCGACCTGGACGACCAGTCCTATCTCGCGACGCTCGCGACCGCTCGCATCGTCCTGGGCCCGGGCGTGCGCCTGCAGGCTCCGCCCAACCTCTCGGACGACCTCGCGCACCTGCTGCGGGCGGGCGTCGACGACTGGGGCGGCGTCAGCCCGGTGACACCCGATCACGTCAATCCCGAGCGGCCGTGGCCGCACCTGGACGCCCTGCGGGAGAGCACGGCGACCGCGGGATACGAATTGCGTGCGCGGCTCACCGTCCATCCGCGCTACGTGCTGTCGGGGGAGTGGATCGACCCCCGCGTGCGGCCCCATGTCGATGCCCTTGCCGACGAGCAGGGCCTGCTCGACCCCACCGCGCGTCCCGCAGGGCTCCCCTGGCAGGAGCCCGATGCCGATGCGGGCGGCTACGCCGAGTTCGCCGCGCGTGCGGCTGGCGGGCGCATCGACCTGCACGTGGACATCGACGTCACGGGCCGCGGCGCGGATCGTCGCGCGGACTTCGCCGACGTCTATGGCGACTGGGACGAGGTGTCCGAGCGCGCGTCTCGGGTGAGCACTCGGACGTCGAGCCTGCCGTCAGACCTGCGTCGAGCCCTCGACATCGCCCATTCCGATCCGGCGCGACTGGCCGACCCTGATCACCGCGACGCTGCGGTGGCGCTCATGTCGGCGTCGGGCGATGCGCTCGATGCGGTCTGTGCAGCCGCCGACCGGCTGCGCCGCGACACGGTGGGCGACACCGTGCGCTACGTCGTCAATCGCAACATCAACTTCACCAACGTCTGCTACACCGGCTGTCGCTTCTGCGCGTTCGCCCAGCGCGCCACCGACGTGGATGCGTTCACCCTGTCCCTGGAGGATGTCGCTCGCCGGGTGCGCGAGGCGGTGGACGCAGGGGCGACCGAGGTGTGCATGCAGGGGGGCATCCACCCCGACCTGCCGGGCACGGCGTACTTCGATCTCGCCCGCGCGGTCAAGGCGGAGGCACCGGACATCCACCTGCATGCCTTCAGTCCCATGGAGGTGGTCAACGGGGCTTCCCGGACCGGCATGTCCATCCGCGAGTGGCTGATCGCAGCCCGCGAGGCCGGTGTCGACTCGCTGCCGGGCACGGCGGCGGAGATCCTCGACGACGATGTCCGATGGATCCTCACCAAGGGCAAGCTGCCGGCCGCGACGTGGATCGAAGTGGTGACCACCGCTCACGAGGTCGGCCTGCCTACGACGTCGACGATGATGTACGGCCACGTCGATGAGCCGGCGCACTGGGTCGATCACCTGCGCACCCTGCGCGGGATCCAGGAGCGCACCGGAGGCTTCACCGAGTTCGTGCCACTGCCGTTCGTGCACCACAGTGCGCCGATCTATCTCGCGGGCGTTGCGCGACCCGGCCCGACCGCGCGCGACAACCGCGCGGTGCATGCGATGGCGCGCATCCTGCTCCACGATGCGATTGCCCATGTCCAGTGCTCCTGGGTCAAGCTCGGTGACGAGGGGTGCCGCGTGATGCTCGCGAGCGGAGCCGATGACCTCGGGGGGACGCTCATGGAGGAGACGATCAGCCGCATGGCGGGGTCCGAGCACGGATCCGCCAAGACCGTCGAGGACCTGCGCGAGCTCATCCGATCCGCCGGGCGGACACCGAGGGAGCGCACGACGGGGTATGGCCTGTCACGGGGGGATGGCCTGCCGCGCGCCCCAGAGGGCGGCCTCCCGCAGGCACCTGGGGAACCCACGGGGGGCCTAGTTGGCTCCCGGGCTTGACGCGCGGCCCCACGACCTATGTAATGACACCGGTGTCATTTCCGGACGCAGGGCCAGCCTGCGCCTCAGGAGGGGAGGTCGGCAGTGGGTGATCCCGTGCTGCTGCCGTTGACCACCGCCGAAGCGGCTGACGAGGCCCTGGAGTGGCAGGAGCGCGCACTCTGCGCCCAGACCGATCCCGAGGCCTTCTTCCCGGAGAAGGGTGGCAGCACGCGCGAGGCCAAGCGCGTGTGCCTCTCGTGCGAGGTGCGCGGCGAGTGCCTGGAGTACGCACTCGCCAATGACGAGCGCTTCGGGATCTGGGGCGGCTTGTCCGAGCGCGAGCGGCGCCGGCTGAAGAAGCAGGCAGTCTGAGCGGACGCCACCGCGTCACGGCCGTCATCGTCGCTCGTGATGGCGCGGTCTGGCTTCCCGCGGTCCTCACGGTCCTCGGCGGGCAGACACGTCACCCCGATGCCGTCGTCGGCGTCGATGCAGGCTCCGGAGACTCCAGCGCGCGCATCCTCAACGAGTCACTCGGATACGACCGCGTCGTCGTCCTTGACGGAAGCGACGCGCAGAGCGGGTTCGGCTCCTCGGTCGACGCGGGCCTCGCCTCAGGAGTGCTGAGGTCCGATAGCGACGAGGCCTTCGACGTGGAGACCACCGAGTGGGTCTGGCTGCTCCACGATGACTCGGCGCCGGCCCCCAGCTGCCTGGAGCGGCTCCTCGCGGCTGCGGACGCCCACCCCCGGGCCGCCATCCTGGGCCCCAAGGCCCTCGGCTGGCATGACCGTCGCCTGCTCCTCGAGGTGGGATTCAGCATCACCGGGGCGGGACGCCGTGTCACGGGCCTCGAGCGCCGGGAGCATGACCAGGGCCAGCACGACGATCGCAGCGAGGTCCACGCGGTCGGCTCCGCGGGGATGCTCGTGAGACGCGATGTCTGGGACGCGCTCGGCGGCTTCGATCCGCAACTACCGCTCTACCGCGACGACCTCGACCTGTGCTGGCGTGCGTGGCGCGCCGGGCACGAGGTGCGCGTCGTCCCCGATGCGGTGATCCACCATCGCGAAGCCTCGTACCACGGCAGGAGGGAGGGCTCGACCCTTCCCGGTCGCGGTCACCGACTCGATCGCCGCTCAGCACTCCTCGTCCTCCTCGCACAGGCCCCTGGCTGGCGACTGCCCTTCACCGGCGTGCGCCTGGCACTCGGCTCGATGCTGCGCTCCCTCCTCTACCTCCTGGGCAAGGACCTGCGCCGCGCCGGCGACGAGATCGCGGCCATCGCGTCGTTGCTCGCGCATCCCGGGCGCATCATGTCCTCGCGACGCCGCGTGGCAGCGACATCGACGTTGAGTTCTCGGGAGGCGGTGCACGATCTGCGCCCAGGCGCGTGGTCGCAGGCGCGCAGTGCGCTCGAGGCACTGGCCGGCATCGTCGCGTCCGGGCGTGCAGGCGGGGCGTCATCGGTGGGCGCCCTCGAGTCGGGCCCTGTCTCGGACGATGCCGATATCTTCGAGGATCCTGCGGACGGGTTCTTCCGTCGCTCACTGGCACGGCCCGCCGTCGTCATCGCGCTCGTCCTGCTCATCTCCGCCGCCATCGCCGGCCGCTCCCTGTGGTGGGGCGATGGCGTCCTCTTCGGCGGCGCACTCCTCCCCAGTCCCGAGGGAGCCGGAGACCTCTGGGCCGCCTACACCGACACCTGGCACGACGTCGGCCCTGGCTCCACCGTGCCCGCCGCCCCGCTCACGGCCTTGCTCGCTGCGCTCGCCACGCTCGTGCTGGGCAAGGCGGGGCTCATGGTCGGGCTCGTCCTCTTCCTCGCCATCCCGGCAGCGGGGCTCAGCGCGTGGTGGTCCCTGCGCGGCATCGTCTCCGCGCGCGGCGCCCGCACGTGGGCAGCGATGGCGTACGCCCTCCTTCCCGCCATGACGGGCGCCATGGCCAGCGGCCGACTCGGCGCGATGATCGCCATCGTCCTGCTCCCGCCACTGGCCCGTGTCGTCGCGCGACTCCTCGGCCTCGCGCCAGGACTGGCGCCGGTATCCGGTCGCACGCCCTGGGGTGCCTCCCTCCTCGCCGCGCTGGTGGTGGCATGCGCTCCGGTCATGTGGGTGTGGCTGCTCCTCGCGGTGATTGCCGCGCTCATCACCGCCGGGATCTCCGGCCGCATCGGTCGCGACGTGGTCCTGCGCTCGGCAGCCCTGCTCGTCGTGCCGCTGCTCCTGCTCCTGCCGTGGTCGCTGCGCCTCCTGGCACAGCCCGGACTGCTCTTCGCCGACCTCGGAATCGTCACGGGGGTCGGGTCCGTCCCCTCTCCGTGGCTGCTCCTCGTCGATCCGGGAGGTCCGGGCACGCCGCCCGCCTGGGTCATGGTCGGACTCGTCCTCGCGGCCCTCGCCGCGGTGCTGCGGCCCGCCACCCGCCGCGCGGTGCTCGTCGCGTGGGGCGTGGCACTGGTGGCCTTCGCACTGGGTCTCATCGCCACGCGCGTCCCGATCACGCCGCCCGGCTCGGAGGACGCCGTGCCCGCGTGGCCGGGCCTGGCCACCGCGGTCATGGGTGCGGCGCTCATCCTCGCCGCCGCCCTCGCGGCCGACGGATTGCGCGCGAGCATGGCCGAGTCCGCCTTCACGTGGCGCCAGCCCGTGGCCGGCATCACCACGCTCCTCGCTGTCCTCACTCCGCTCCTCGCCCTGCTCTGGTGGTTGCCGGGCGCCGGCGACCCCGTGCGGCGCGGAGACCCCGTCGTCCTCCCTCCCTTCGTCATCGCCGAGGCCATCGGACCGGAGGCCCCGCGCACCCTGCTCCTGCGCCCGCAGGCGTCTGCGCGCGTGGACTACGCGCTCGTCAACGGCACGGGACCGACGCTCGGCGATGCCGAAGTCGCACCGCCCGCGGCCGACTGGGCTGAGCTCGATCGGCTCGTGGCGGGGCTCGTGTCGGGTCGCGGAGGCGACGAGGTCACGGGCCTCGCGGAGTATGCGGTGCGCTACGTCGTCCTCGAACAGGCACAGGCCGAGGGGGGTGACCTTGCGCGCAGCCTCGACTCGGTCCCCGGTCTGCGTCGCGTCGCCGGACAGGAGGGCGAGGTGCTGTGGCGCGTGGAGGCCGAGGCGAGTCGAGCGGTCGTCGTGGACGATGCGACGCCGGGCTCCGAGACCCCGCTTCCGCTCGTGAGGCTGTCGTCCGCAGAGCCCTTCGTCGATACCGTTCTCCCTTCGAGCGGCTCGACGCTCGCAGCCGCCGGCACGTCCGTGCGCCTGGCCCAGACCGCGGATCCTGCATGGCGGGCGACCCTGGCGGGTGCCCCGCTCAGTCCCTCGACCGTCACGGAGGGCGACGGACCGGCCCTGCAGGAGTTCGCGCTCCCCGCGGATGCGCAGGGATCCCTCGTGGTCTCCATCGACGACTCGGCGCGCACGCGCTGGCTGTGGGCGCAGGCCATCGCGTGGCTCGTGGTCGCGGTGCTCGCGCTGCCCGCACGGCGCTCCGCCGGTGATGACGATGCCGACGACGACATCGACCCGGATGAGGTGACGCCGCGAGCGATGCCGCGAACGACGTCGCGAACGACGTCGAGACCGAGGGGGTGACGACGTGAGCGACGAGATGACTCCGTCGACCTCCCCCGACGAGCGGCGGCGCCTGCGCCGCCGCCGCACGCGAGCCGACTCCGCGCCTCCGCCGGATCCCATGGCGTGGCGCGCCGTGGGCGTCGTCGCGGGCGTCGCAGCCGTCCTGGTGCTCGCCGGCCTTCTCGTGCCCGCGCCGTCGGCCGACGGCGAGCAGGAAGGCACCGTGCAACCGGTCGACTCCTCGACCGCCGTCTGCCCGGAGCCGGGCTCGGTGGACGGCTCGCGCACGACATCGGCCATGACGGTCGTCCCAGGGCTGCCGGGTCAGGACCGCGACGGTGAGGCCTCCATCGCCTACCTCGAGGGCGGCGACGGCACGGGTGACGGCTCGGGCGAGACGGTGCCTGCCGACGAGGGTGCCGTGGCTGCCGACGGCCAGCCTCAGGGCAGCCTGCAGCAGCCCGGTGACGCCGCACAGGTGGTGGCCGAGGAGAGCCGCCTTCCCGCGCTGGAGGTCCGCACCGTCGGCGGCCTCGCCCCGGGACTGGTCGCGGCGCAGACTACTCAGGACTCGTTCAGTGACGGGCGCGGCCTGTCGAGCCAGGCATGCCTGGGTCCGGACACCACGTGGTGGTTCGTCGGCGGCGGGTCCACGGCAGGGCGCGAATCCCAACTCGTCCTGGTCAATCCCGAGAGCACTCCCGCCGAGCTCGAGGTCGCGATCAGCGGTCCCGACGGCCCCGTGTCCGCGCCGCGGCTGCGCGGCATCGTCGTGGAGCCGCGCAGCCGAGTCGTGGTGCGCCTGTCGCGCGAGGCGCCGCGCCTGCCCGGTGTCACGTGGCGCGTGACGGTGCGCCAGGGACGCGTGATGGCCGCCGTGTCGGACCGGGAGTCCGACGGATTCGTGCCGCGCGGCGCGGACTGGATCCCGGCGTCGGTCGATCCCGCGACGCGCGTCCTCGTCCCCGGCGTCATCGGGGGCCCCGGTGGCCGTCAGCTGCTCGTCCATGCGCCCGGCGATCTGTCCGCAACCGTGCGCGTGCGCCTCATCACCGCTGCGGGCTCCTTCGTCCCCGTGGCCACTCCGGAGGTCGAGGTGCCCGGCGGATCGGTCGTGTCGGTCGACCTCGACTCTGCCCTGCAGGGGGAGGACGCCACCGTCGACCTGCAGTCCGACCAGCCCATCGTCGCGGGCGTGCGCCAACGGCACCCCGGCGTCGACGCCTCCGCCGGCTCGCTCGAGGAGCTTTCCTACACGGCGGGAGCGGCACTCATCGCGGGCGATGCCGCCGTGACGGGGCTGCCCGCTGAGCGCAGCACCGGCGTCACCGTGTGGATCACGGCGCCCGACGACATCATCACGATCGAACGCGCGCCCGACTCCGACATGGCCCAGATGGAGTCCTCGGCCGAGCCCGACCCAGCGGATGCCTCCGCCGAGCCGACAGCCGTGCCTTCTGCTGATCCGGCTGCGGACGACTCCGTGGCGCCGTCGGCGCAGGTGAGCCTGCGCATCCTGGCCGCCTCCCCGGACGGTGAGGCGCTTCCGGCGATCGACGACATCGTGGTCTCCGTACCGCGCGGCCGCCTCGTCACCGTCGACATCCCGCGACCCGAGGGAGCCGCGTGGTTCACGGTCGTGGCTACCGTCAGCGATGGCGAGGTGGTCATCGCCCACCGAGCCCTGCGCCGCAACAAGGACGGCTCGCTGGTCACCGGCTACCCCTGGCGCCCGCTGCGGACCACGGTGGTCGTGCCGCGGGCCGTGCCGGATCCGGGCCTGGCGATCTCCGGGGCCTAGCCGGCGCTCTCTGACCGCCGTGCTTCGGCGTGGCATCGCCAGGGGTCCTTCCTCGAGCGGTAGCGTCCCGGCTCGTGGGCTACCGACGCCGCTGCTCCCGCGTGACCTGCGGACGCGCTGCCAACTCCACCCTGACCTATGTGTACGCCGACTCGACCGCGGTCCTGGGCCCGCTCTCCTCGGCGCCCGATCCGCATGGCTATGACCTCTGCGAGATCCACGCCGCTCGGCTCACTGCTCCCCTGGGCTGGGAGGTCGTGCGCATCGATCCCGACCCCGAGAGCCTGCGGCCGTCCGGTGACGACCTCGAGGCGCTTGCCAACGCCGTGCGCGAGGCCGCGGCGGCCAGTGAGCGCAGTGCCACGCTCTTCGACGAGCTCGAGTCGCGCACCGCGGTCGGCGCCGAAGGCACGCGCCGCGGCCACCTGAGGTCGCTCCCCGCCGGCTACGACTCCGAGGGGTGACGGTGGCCGGCTCATCCGGCGAATCCTCCCCCCGGGACGCAGCGGGACTCGACCTCGTCTTCAAGGCCTATGACGTGCGCGGGCTCGTGCCCGAGCAGTTCGATGCCGCACTCGCCCGCAGGATCGGGGCGGCCTTCGTGGAGGTCCTCGGCATTCGCGTGACGGACGGCGGCCCGGGCGCGGTCGTCATCGGCCAGGACATGCGCCCCTCGGGAGACGAGCTCGTCGCGGCCTTCGCCGACGGCGTCTGCGCCCAGGGCTGCGACGTGATCCGCATCGGACTCGCGAGCACCGACGGGCTCTACTTCGCCTCGGGCGACCTAGGCCTGCCGGGGGCGATGTTCACCGCCAGCCACAATCCCGCGGAGTACAACGGCATCAAGCTGTGCCGCGCGGGTGCGGCACCCGTGGGCTCCGAGACGGGCCTGCGCGCGATGCGCGATCTCGTCGAAGGGGGGATCCCGCCGTACGACGGGCCGGCTGGCTCGGTCACCCGGCGCGACACGATGCCCGCCTATGCGAGCTTCCTGCGCTCGCTCGTCGACCTGTCCGCGGGACGTGACCTCTCCGTCGTGATCGATGCCGGCAACGGCATGGCCGGTCTCACGGCCCCAGCGGTCCTCGGCACGGAGGCAGGCTTGCCCGCGCTCCCGCTGAACGTCACCCCGCTGTACTTCGAGCTCGATGGCACGTTCCCCAACCACGAGGCCAATCCGATCGAGCCCGCCAACCTGCGAGACCTGCAGCGCGCCGTGGTAGCCGAGGGTGCCGACATCGGCTTGGCGTTCGACGGCGACGCCGATCGCTGCTTCGTCATCGACGAGCGCGGCGTCGCGGTGACGCCATCCGCGATCACCGCCCTCATCGCCGAGCGCGAGCTGCGGAGCAGGCCCGGGTCGACGATCATCTACAACTGCATCAGCTCGCGGACGGTGCCCGAGGTGATCTCCGAGTGCGGGGGAGTGGGCGAGCGCACGCGCGTGGGCCACTCCTTCATCAAGGCGCGCATGGCAGAGACGGGCGCGGTCTTCGGCGGCGAGCACTCGGGTCACTTCTACTTCACCGACTTCTGGCGCGCGGACTCCGGCATGCTCGCGGCGATGCACGTGCTCGCGGCGCTGGGCTCCGCGCCGCCGGGCACCACGCTCTCGAGCCTGCTCGCCCGCTATGACCGGTACGTCGCCAGCGGTGAGATCAACTCGGTCGTCGACGATGCCGCGGCTGCGACGGAGCGGGTCCGCACGGCCTACGCCGGTCAGGAAGAGGTCACCTTCGATGACCTCGACGGCATGACCGCGTCGGCACCCGACTGGTGGTTCAACCTGCGGCCGAGCAACACCGAGCCCCTCCTCCGGCTGAACGTCGAGGCAGTGGATGCTGGCACCATGGAGTCCGTGCGCGACGAGGTGCTCGCCATCGTCCGCGAGCCGTGAGGAGGACTGCCGTGTCGGACACACAGGGTGCGCTGGGACTGGACCCGCTGCTGCTGGAGATCCTTGCGTGCCCGTGCGAGGCGCACGGGGCGCTCGAGGTGGATTCCGAGCGACAGCTGCTCGTGTGCACCGTGTGCCGCAGGGGTTTCCACGTGCGCGACGGGATTCCCGTGATGCTGCTCGACGAGGCAGTCGCGGCAGACTCCTGATGCCGCACATCGTGTCGGGTGCCCTCAAGGACTACGACTGGGGGATCGTCGACGGGCTGGCGCGCTGGCATGGCGCGACGGGCACCGCGCAGGCCGAGTTGTGGTTCGGCACGCATCCTTCGGGTCCGACGATGGTCGTCGAGGGCCCTGACGCGGGGCGCCTGCTCGCCGACATCGACGCGCACCGTGGCATGCCGCTGGTGAAGCTCCTGGCCGCGGGCACGCCCCTGTCGATCCAAGTGCACCCCGATGCATCGCTCGCACGCCGCGGCTGGGCCTCGGGCTCCCCGCTCTTCGCCGATGACGCGGAGAAGGCCGAGGTGCTCATGGCGCTCGAGCCCTTCGACATCCATGCGGGCTGGCGTGATCCGGACGAGGCCGCCGGTCTGCTGGCCGACGCCGGCGCTCCTGCCGAGGTCGTGGAGCTCGTGCGGGCCGGCGACCCCGTCGCCTCCGCGCGCCGCCTGCTGGCCCTCGAGGCCCCCGAGCGCGCCCTCATCGCAAGCGGATTGGTCGACGCCGCCCAGCGCCGAGGCTGGTCCGTCGAAGCGGTGATGTCACTCGAGCGCGTCATCGCGGCCTTCCCCGGTGACCCTGGCGTGCTCGTGAGCGTGCTCCTCGATCACGGTGTGCTCCGTCCCGGAGAGGCGATCGCTGTCTCTGCGGGAATCGTGCACTCCTACGTCGGAGGCCTCGGGGTCGAGGTGATGACGAGCTCGGACAACGTGCTGCGCCTGGGGCTCACCAGCAAGCCCGTCGCGGTCGAGGAGGCGCTCGAAGCTGTCTCGCGCGGTCGCGTCCCGCAGCGCCTGCGCGCGGAGGATGATCAGCCGCTCCGACC
>JAPOKX010000053.1 GCA_029977425.1 Actinomycetota bacterium | reverse complement strand
GGCGTCGACGTGCTGGTAGTCGGTCTTGACCTCCGGGAACTCACTGGCAACGCGGTCGAAGGTGCGCTTCCAGAGACTGCCGGCATTGGTGAGCACATTCGTCTTGTGCACGAGGGTGACGTGCTTGCGTCGGCGCATGGCGCGCAGGAACGCCTCGCGGATGATGCGCTCGGCGCCGTACGCCGTGTTGATGCTCTCCTCGGTCGCAACCTCCTGGGGCGTGCCCTTGCGCAGCACGCCGCCGGCGCCGACGTAGGGGCCCTCGGTGCCCTCGCGGAAGACCACGAAGTCGATCTCGGCCGGGCCCTTGCCTACGAGCGGGGACTCAACGCCGGGGTAGAGCTTGACCGGACGGTAGTTGAGGTGATGGTCGAGCTCGAAGCGCAGCGGCAGGAGCACGCCGCGCTCGAGCACGCCCGGGGGCACGCTGGGATCGCCGATAGCGCCGAGGAGGATCGCGTCGTAGCCGCGCAGCTCCTCCAGCACCGCGGGCGGCAGGGTCTCGCCGGTGCGGTTGTAGAGCCGGGCGCCCAGGTCGTACTCCTGGGTGGTGACGGTCATGTCGCCCTTGACGGCGTCGAGGACCTTGAGAGCCTCGGCCACCACCTCGGTGCCGATGCCGTCGCCGGGGATGAGGGCCAGGTTGAGGGTGCGCGCCATGGGGCGAAGGCTAGTCCGGCGGCAGGTCGCTCAGGACGCGAGGTAGCGCCGGAGGGCCTCGCGCATGATGGCGCTGGCCGTGGCGCCCTCGGACTCGACGCGTGCCTCGAGGTCGGAGTGCAGGTCCGGGTCAAGGCGGACCTGCACCACACGTGAGGGACCGTCGCCGAGCGGTGGACGCCCGCGTCGGTAGACCACGGTGAGTTCGTGATCTTCATAGCCCGCTTCGGCCTCGTCAGCCCAGGCCTGCAGTTGCTCTTCGGTCGCTTTGCCGGGATAGACCCAATCCTTGAGGTCAAACTCCATGCGTCACCACCTATGCAGGAATCGAAAGAACTTGGGGCGCATGGCCATAGCGTGGATGATCAAGAACTCGCCTCCCCCTCGTCAACCGTCACGACTTCCAGCAATCTTCCCGACGAACTCGCACCGAGGTGAATAACGCGCCCGCGCGGACCCCGATTCACTGCAAGGACCACCATCGCGTGAGCCACCGCGTGAAGGATGTCGTCGTCGGCAACGCCGTGCTTGCGCGCACTGTCGCGGACGACGAACCAGCCATGACCCTTAATGTAGTACATAAATTCCGAGGGATCTAGTCCACGATCTGGGTGCGGGTGATCTCCCCGGTCGCGGCCAGGGTGTCGTCGCCGAGCAGCACGCTCGCCCGCACGGTGGCGATGCGCGAGACCGTGAGGACCTCGCCGTCGGGGCCCTGGGTGAGCGTCGTCCGCTTGATGACCGCGCCGGAGCGCTGGGCCCGCACCTGCACCGTGACCATCGCAGGGTGCTCGGCCACGACCGCGCCGTTCATGATCCGGCGCACGGTCACCGAGACGCTGGCTCGATCGAGGGCGGCACTCGTGAGACCCGAGGCGATGCGCGCGACGCCCGGCACGGCGGCAGACGGGTCGACGACGATTTCGGTCGTCATGCAGCCCGTCATGTCGCACGCCGTGCGCGACAGCAGCATCTCCAGCGGCATGGGCCGCTGCGCCCGTGCCGTGCCCGAGGTGTGGGTGCCGAAGGCCATGCGCCCCGACCACTCCCCCGTCACCTCGAGGGTCACGCCCGTGCGGACCTCGGGCAGGTCGGGCTTGGCCTTGACGGCGAGGGCCGGAGCGGGGGCGAGCAGGCTGGCGCCCACGACGGCGGCCGTGAGGACGGCGGGGGCGGTGACGCGAAGCAGGGTGAGGGGCGTGCGCATGGGGACCTCCAGGTGAGCGAGGAGCGAGATGGACCCGGCGGACGCTAGGAGGGGATCGGCGTACGCCGACTGCCTCGCGGGATGCCTGTGGACGAAGGGGCAGGGGATGCCCTGGGGACGGCCCGGCTGCTACCCTCATGGCGATGTCAGCGCAGCGCCTCCTCCTTGGTCGCCGCGACGAGGCCTAGGGGCTCCCACTCGGGGCCCACGCCGGCCCCCTCGTCGCGGAGTCTCTGCACGCCGGTCCTCCCCCGCCCCTGACAGGAGACCGAAGGACATGAGCACCGACATCCACGACCAGCGCAATCCCCAGCAGCCCTCGCCCATGGCGTGGCAGCGCTACTCCCCCTACCGCCCCGTCGACCTGCCCGACCGCACCTGGCCCAGCCAGGTCATCACCCAGGCCCCGCGCTGGTGCGCGGTCGACCTGCGCGACGGCAACCAGGCCCTCATCGACCCCATGTCGCCCGCCCGCAAGAAGCGGATGTTCGAGCTGCTCGTCTCCATGGGATTCAAGGAGATCGAGGTCGGCTTCCCGTCGGCGTCGCAGACCGACTTCGACTTCGTGCGCATGCTCATCGAGGAGAACCTCATCCCCGATGACGTCGTCATCCAGGTGCTCACCCAGTCGCGCGAGCACCTCATCGAGCGCACGTTCGAAGCGATCCGTGGCGCGAAGCAGGCAATCGTGCACCTCTACAACTCCACGTCGACCCTGCAGCGTCGCGTGGTCTTCGGCCTGGACAAGGACGGCATCAAGGACATCGCCGTGCACGGTGCGCAGCTGTGCAAGAAGTACGCCGAGCAGATCGCCGACGAGACCGAGGTCTACTTCGAGTACTCCCCCGAGTCCTACACCGGCACCGAGCTGGAGTTCGCGGTCGAGGTGTGCGACGCCGTCACCGAGGTATGGCAGCCCACTCCCGACCGCAAGGTGATCCTCAACCTGCCCGCCACGGTCGAGATGGCCACGCCCAACGTCTACGCCGACTCGATCGAGTGGATGCACCGCAATCTCGCTCGCCGCGACAGCGTGATCCTCTCGCTGCACCCGCACAACGACCGCGGCACGGCGGTCGCGGCCGCAGAGCTGGGCTACATGGCCGGTGCCGACCGCATCGAGGGATGCCTCTTCGGCAATGGCGAGCGCACCGGCAATGTCTGCCTCATCACGCTGGGCATGAACCTCTTCAGCCAGGGCATCGACCCGCAGCTGGACATGCGCGACATCGACGACATCCGCCGTACGGTGGAGTACTGCAATCAGATCCCCGTGCATGAGCGCCATCCCTACGGCGGCGATCTCGTCTACACCGCGTTCTCCGGCTCGCACCAGGACGCGATCAACAAGGGCCTGTCCCACATGGAGATCGATGCATCCGCGGCGGGCGTGCCCGTCGACGACTTCCGCTGGGAGGTCCCGTACCTGCCCATCGACCCCAAGGACGTGGGCCGCACCTACGAGGCCGTCATCCGGGTCAACTCGCAGTCGGGCAAGGGCGGCGTCGCCTACATCATGCGCACGGAGCACAGACTCGAACTCCCCCGCCGGCTCCAGATCGAGTTCTCGCAGGTCGTCCAGAGGGTGACCGACGAGGAAGGCGGCGAGGTCTCTCCCGAGGACATGTGGTCGGTCTTCTCCGCGGAGTACCTGCCCGACCCGGCCGCACCGTGGGGCCGATTCGCGCTCAGGTCCGTGAAGCAGGAGTCCGATATCGACGGCGACACCTCCGTCGACGTGGTGCTCCTCGACAACGGAGCCGAGGTCGCACTCACGGGGCGCGGCAATGGCCCCGTGGCCGCCTTCTGCGATGCCCTGTCGCAGCACGGCATCGACGTACGCGTCCTCGACTACGCGGAGCATGCAATGTCGGCCGGCGGCGACGCCACGGCGGCGAGCTACGTCGAGTGCGCAGTCGAAGGACGCATGCTCTGGGGCGTCGGGATCGATCCCTCGATCACGACCTCATCGCTCAAGGCGATCGTGAGCGCGGTCAATCGAGCCGTGCGCGACCTCAGCTAATAGCGGTTTCGCCCCGCGGGGCACGCTCACTGCCTACTGTGTGCCCGTGAGTCTGCCGGATGCGACGCTTCGCCCGCCTCGCAGTGCGCGCGTCGCGGTGTCGGTCGCGTACGGCGTGCAGGGCCTGAGCCTGGCGATCCTCGTGACGAGGATCCCGACGGTGCGCGACCGACTCGGCCTGTCGGAGATCGGACTGGGCCTGCTGCTGGTCCTCGTCCCCGTGATGGCAGGCGTGGGCAGCGTGCTCGCCGGAGTCCTCACCGCGCGCGTGCACAGCAAGCCCGTGCTGCGGATCGCCGGACCGCTCGTACCGCTCTCGGTCGTCGCCGTGGGACTGGCACCGACCCTGTCCACGGCCGTGATGGCGCTCTCGGTCTTCGGCGTCGCCATCGGCGTGGTCGACGCGACGATGAACATGCAGGCAGTGTCACTTCAAGCCGCTTACGGCAGGCCCGTGATCTCCTCCTGCTACGCCTGGTTCAGCCTCGTGAGCATCGCGGGCGCCCTGCTCGCCGCCGCCGCGGCCGCGACCGAGATGCCGCTGTGGCTGTTCTTCTCCTGCTGCGCTGTCGTCGCCATCCCCGTGCAGGTGTCCGTGGGCAGGTTCCTGCTGCCCGATGCCGTGGTGGGCGCAGTGGAGGGCCAGCGCACCGTGCCGTGGCGACCGATCATCGTCATCGGGATCGCCCTCATGTGCGCCTATGTGCTCGACAGCGCCACCCAGAACTGGAGCGCGGTCTACCTCACCGACGCCCTCGGCACGGAGGAGTCCGTCGCGGCGCTCGGCTATGCCGCGTACTCCCTGCTGCTCCTCGTCGGCCGACTCGGGGTCGACAGGATCGACATGCGGGCCGGCCCCGTCCGCCTGGTGCGCGCCGGGGCGGCGCTCGGGCTCATCGCCCTCCTGCTCGTCGCCCTGGCCCCGAGTTCGATCGTGGCACTCGTCGGATTCGGGCTCCTCGGACTGGCGGTCGCTCCCATGATCCCGCTGGCCTTCGTCGCCGCCGCTTCGTACGACCGCGACGCGACGGGCCGGGCCGTCGCCCGCGTCAACATCTTCAACTACGTAGGCGTCCTCCTCGGCGCACCGCTCGTCGGGATCATCGCCGAGGCGACATCACTGCGCGTCGCCTTCGCCACGCTCGGGATCGCCAGTGTCGCGGTCTTCGCTCTCGCGCGTGCCTATCTGCCCGCGCGCGAGGCTGTGTAGGAGATCAGAACGCGAGGTCGACCGCGCGCCCGGTGTGGGCGCCGATCTCCGCGGTGATGCGATCGAGCACGTCGGTGGGCACCGCCTGATCCACGGTGAGCACGATGACCGCGTGCTCACCCGACTCGTCGGGGCTCACCTGCATGCCGCCGATGTTGACGTTGGCCTCTCCGAGAATCCGGCCCACGGTGCCGACGACTCCGGGACGATCGTGGTAGCGGAAGACCGCCATGTGCTCGCTGATGGGCACGTCGACGTCGAATCGATCCACCTCGACGAGCTTGTGGATTCCCTTGGGCCCCGAGGCGGTGCCGGCCACGCTCACCCACGCACCGTTGCTCAGCGTGAGGCGCACGCGGACGAGGTTGCGGTGATCGGCGCTGTCGCGATCGGTGCTCAGGGCGACTTCGACGCCGCGCTGCTGCGCGAGGACCGGGGCGTTGACGTAGGAGACAGGATCGTGCACGAGCCCCTGCATGACGCCCTTGAGCGCCGCGAGTTCGAGCACGCGCACGTCGAGCTCGGCTACCTCACCGCGCACCTCGACGTCGATGCGCTGCAGGGCGCCGTCCGCCAGGGCGCTCGCGATGGCACCCAGCCGCTCAGCGACGGGGACGAGCGGACGGATGGGCTCGGCGAGCACACCACCCTGGACGTTGACGGCATCGGGCACGAGTTCGCCGCCGAGCGCCAGGCGCACCGACTTCGCGACGGCGATGCCGGCCTTCTCCTGGGCCTCGTCGGTCGAGGCACCGAGGTGCGGGGTGGCGACGACAGACTCGAGTGCGAAGAGCGGTGAGTCGGTGCAGGGCTCCTTGGCGTAGACATCCAGGCCCGCGCCGGCCACGCGACCCTCGGAGATCGCACGGTAGAGCGCCTCCTCGTCGACGATCCCGCCGCGTGCGGCGTTGACGAGGTACATCGTCGGCTTGGCGAGCTTGAGCTGCTCCTCGCCGATGAGGCCCGCCGTCTCAGGGGTCTTGGGAAGGTGCACGGTGATGAAGTCGGACTCGCGCATGAGCTCATCGAGCGGCACGAGGCGGACGCCGATCTGCGCCGCGCGGGCCGGCTGCACATAGGGGTCGTAGGCGATGAGGGTAACACCGAATGCCGAGAGCCGCTGGGCGACGAGCACACCGATGCGACCCAATCCCACGATGCCGACGGTCTTCTCGGAGAGCTCGACGCCGTTGTACTTCGAGCGCTTCCACTCACCGTTCTTCAGCGCGAGGTTGGCCGGCACGATGTTGCGCGCCGCGGCAAGGAGCAGAGCGACGGCAAGCTCCGCGGCACTCACGATGTTGGACGTAGGGGCATTGACGACCATGACTCCGGCCTGAGTTGCCGCCTTCACGTCGACGTTGTCGAGGCCGACCCCGGCGCGGGCGATCACCTTGAGCTGCTTGCCCGCGGCGATGGCCTCCGGGTCCATCTGCGTGGCCGATCGGATGAGGATCGCGTCGGCCTCGGGCAGCGCCGCGAGCAGAGCCGCGCGGTCGGCCCCGTCGCAGTGACGGATCTCGAAGTCGGGACCGAGGGCCTCGACGGTCGCGGGCGAGAGCTCCTCGGCGATGAGGACGACGGGCTTGGTCACGGGACACCTCGATCTGTGGACGGCGCGGCGAGTCTAGCCACGCGACGTTTCATGCCCTCGCGCGCCGCCGCCAGGCCGTGAAGGAGGTCACAGGGCCGTCGTGCGGTGGCACGAGCCAGGGCCACGGGTGCACTCGCGCGAGGTCGATGTCGGCACTGATGCGATGCCATCCGGGCACCGGAGCGAATGTCGTAGCGAGGGTGATGCCCGCGAGTTCCTCGGCCGGAGCCCCGACGCGGACGACGAGGTCGCGGCGCTCGGCGAGATCGGCCAGGCACTGGGTGAGGAAGACCAGGCGCTTGACCGACAGCCGCAGTCGCTGCAGCAGCGGCTGGTCCCACACGAAGGCGACGGGAAGGTCCGGATGCGCGCGCAGCGCCGGGTCTTCGTCTCCGAGCGACTCGGCGGTGATCCACACCATCTCGGGTGCCGCGCCCGTCGCATCGCTGATCGCCGCGGTCCCGGACGTCCACGCGAGGTCAGGGTCGCGGCGCACCCGCGGATCGGCGTACGAGCGCTGCTCGGGCGGATCATCCGGCGGCCAGCCCTGGATCGGGCAATTGCGCGCGAGCGCGCAGCCACCGCACAGGCCCGGTGCGCGCTTCTCCACCTGCCAGCGCGAGAAGCCATACGGCTTGCCGGTGAGCGCTCCCACCGTCCACTGCCATCCCACGCGATTCGCCGCGCGCGAGCCATCGAGCAGGTGCCGGAAGAATGCATCCTCGCCGTCACGCCACCCTCCGCCGTCACGCACCGTCCACTGGCTCGCGAGCCACATGCGCGTCTGGTTCGTGAGCCAACCCGTGCGGCGCAGCTCGTCCGTGGCGAAGTCGACGCAGGCCATGCCCTCCGGCCAGTCATACGGCGCCCCGCGCTCCTCCACGGCATAGCGGAGGCTGCGCTGAGTCGCGTCGCCGAGACGGGCATACAGGTGCCGCGCGTACTCCTGCCAGAGGAGCTCGTCACGGAAGGACTCCACGTCGCGCGCGGGTCCACCCTCCACGTGTTCCCAGACGCGCGGGAGGGTGAGGAGCCCGTGCCGGATGTACGGCGACAGGCCCGAGGCACCGCGGCGGTCGACGGGCCATACCTCGTTGCGGCGCGCGGAGTAGCCGCGGACGTGAAAGCCGGCGAGTGCCTCATCGGCGGCCCGCTGACCGCCCGCGATGGGCGATGGCGCGACCTCGTCACGGAGGATCTCGCCGAGGTGCCGGCGTACCCACTCAGCCTCGCTGCCCCGTTCGGGCGCGGCGACCTCAGGCATGGGATGTCCGGCGGATGCGAATGGGGCCCTTGGCGGTCGACGGATCGACCACGCGACCGCCCTGGGTGATCTCGACCATGTCCCGGGCGACAAGTCGTCGTGCCGCCTGACGCGCCGGCTCCATGAGGTCGCGCCAGCCCTCGGGGTCGACCGCGCGGGCCGCCTCGCTCGGGCAGATCGTCCCGGCGCGCGCGTCGAGGAGGTCGAGGATCGCCTGCTCGAGGGCTACGTCCGTGGCGGTCACCTTCTTGCGCCTGCAGGCCTCCGAGCAGTAGCGCACCTGATCCCAGTTGCGTGCCCAGGACTTGCGCCACTCCATCGTGCGTCCGCACCGAGAGCAGGTCTTGGGCTCGGGAGGCACGCTCACATCATGGCCCCACAGGCGTTGAGTGGCGACTCATGCGCCCGACACGCCAACGGCGGCCCCACAGGGCGCCACTCAACGAAGTGCCTAGCGGGCTGCGGTGCCCTCGACGTAGTCGTCGTCGCCTGAGTCGATCCAGCTCATGAGGCCGCGAAGCTCCCGCCCGGTCTCCTCGATCGGGTGCGCCTCCGCCTTGGCGCGCAGGGCCTTGAACTCCGGGCCACCGGCCTCCTGGTCCGCCATGAAGCGGGCCGCGAACGAGCCGTTCTGCACGTCCGCGAGCACGGCCTTCATGTTCTCCTTCACCCGCTCGTCGATGACGCGGGGGCCCGAGACATAGTCGCCATACTCGGCCGTGTCCGAGACGCTCCAGCGCTGCTTGGCGATGCCACCCTCGTACATCAGGTCGACGATGAGCTTGAGCTCGTGCAGGCACTCGAAGTAGGCAACCTCGGGCTGGTAGCCCGCCTCGACGAGGGTCTCGAAGCCGTACATGATGAGCTGCGATGCACCGCCGCACAGCACGGCCTGCTCTCCGAAGAGGTCGGTCTCGGTCTCCTCGGTGAAGGTGGTCTTGATGCCTCCGGCGCGCAGCGAGCCGATCGCCTTGGCGTAGGACAGCGCGAGGGGCCACGCCTGGCCGGTGAAGTCCTGCTCGACGGCGACGATGGCAGGCACGCCGCGGCCCGCGACGTACTCGCGGCGCACGAGATGACCCGGTCCCTTCGGGGCCACCATGCACACGTCTACCGTGGCGGGCGGATTGACGTAGCCGAAGCGGATGTTGAAGCCGTGCGCGAAGAACAGCGCATCGCCCTCCTGCAGGTTGGGTGCGATCGCCTCGGCGTACAGCTTCTTCTGCACCGGATCCGGCACCGTCATCATGATGAGGTCGGCCTCGGCGGCTGCGGTGGCCGGATCGACGACCCGCAAGCCCTCCTCCTCCGCCTTGGCGCGGCTCTTGGAATCGGGGGCCAGGCCGACGCGCACGTCGACGCCGCTGTCGCGCAGGCTCAGGGAGTGGGCGTGGCCCTGGCTGCCGTAGCCCATGACCGCGACGACGCGGTTCTGGATGATGGACAGGTCGGCATCGGCGTCGTAGAACAGCTCGGCCACGGGGACTCCTTCAGGGGATGGGCAGGGGACGAGGGTATCGGGGGGTGGTGGGCGTCAGGCGGTGCGGTCGGCCGGCCGCAGGGCGCGGTCGGTGATCGATCGGCCACCTCGGCTCACCGCGATGACGCCGGACTTGACGAGTTCCTTGATGCCATAGGGCTCGAGCAGCCTCAGCAGGGCCTCGATCTTGTCGTCGTTGCCCGTCACCTCGATGGTGACAGCGTCCAGGGCCACGTCGACGACCTTGGCACGGAAGAGCTGCACGACCTCGAGGATGCTCGATCGCTGCCCCGCATCGGCCTTGACCTTGACGAGCGCGATAGCGCGCTGGACGGAAGAGTCCTCGTCCAGCTCGACGATCTTGAGGACATTGACCAGCTTGTTGAGCTGCTTCGTCACCTGCTCGAGGGGCAGTCGCTCGACGCTCACGACGATCGTCATGCGCGAGACCTCGGGCACCTCGGTGGGGCCGACGGCGAGGGACTCGATGTTGAACCCGCGGCGGGAGAACAGACTCGAGACCCGGGCGAGGACGCCGGGCTTGTCCTCGACGAGGACCGAGAGGGTGTGGCGAGTCATGTCACTCCTCCGAGTCCCACGAGGGCGCCATCTCGCGCGCCACCATGATGTCGTCGTTGCTCGTGCCCGCCGCGACCATGGGCCACACCATGGCGTCGCGATGGACGACGAAGTCGATGACGACCGGGGCGTCGTTGATCGACAGGGCCTTCTCGATGACGGAGTCGACTTCCTCCGGGGTCTCGCAGCGCAGGCCGTGGCACCCGTAGGCGTCGGCGAGCTTCACGAAGTCCGGAAGGCGATGGCTGTGCAGGTCGGTCTCGGAGTAGCGCTGGTTGTAGAAGAGCGTCTGCCACTGGCGCACCATGCCGAGGCTGGAGTTGTTGATGAGGGCCACCTTGATCGGGATGTCGTTGATCGCGCAGGTGACGAGCTCCTGGTTGGTCATCTGGAAGCAGCCGTCGCCGTCGATCGCCCAGACCACAGACCCCGGCATGCCGACCTTGGCTCCCATCGCCGCGGGCACGGCGAAGCCCATGGTGCCCAGGCCGCCGGAGTTGAGCCAGGTGCGCGGCTTCTCGTACTTCAC
>JAPOKX010000052.1 GCA_029977425.1 Actinomycetota bacterium | reverse complement strand
CCGGGCTATTCCTACGAGTACACCGACGGTGCGGTCGATGTACTCGTAGAGCACCTCATCCCTGCCGTGACGTCGGATCGGGTGCTCGATCCCCATGAGGTCCATCGCCGACTGCGCCGATTCCAGGGCCATCCCATGGCCAAGGCGGCACTCGAGACGGCAGTGCTCGACTGCTGGCTGCGCCAGCGGGGGCAGTCGCTCGCGGACTACCTGGGAGCCGTGCGCGACGCGGTGGACTGCGGCGTATCCGTGGGCATTCCGCGCAGTATCGACGCGCTCCTCGAGGAGGTCGCGTCGTACGTCGATGCCGGCTATCGGCGCATCAAGCTCAAGATCGAGCCGGGCTGGGACGTCGAGGCCGTCCGCTCCGTGCGCGAAGCATGGCCCGACATCCCGATGCAGACGGACGCCAACCAGGCCTACACCCGCGATGACGCGGACCTGCTCGCCGCCATGGACCCCTTCGGGCTGCTCCTCGTCGAGCAGCCGCTGCCCGAGGATGACCTGCGCGGCCATGCCCTGCTCGCTGAGCGCATCGCGACGCCCGTGTGCCTCGACGAGTCGATCATCTCCGTCGCCACGGCCGACACCGCAATCGCCTTCGGCGCAACGAGCGTCATCAACATCAAGCCGGGACGCGTCGGCGGCTATCTCGAGGCCAAGGCGATCCACGACCTATGCCTGGACCGCGGCGTGCCCGTGTGGTGCGGGGGCATGCTCGAGACGGGCATCGGGCGCGCCGCCAATGTCGCGCTCGCGGCGCTCCCCGGATTCATCCTGCCGGGAGACACGAGCGCCTCGAGTCGCTACTTCGCCACGGATATCACCGAGCCCTTCGTCCTCGATGACGGTCGACTCACCGTCCCCACCGGACCCGGGATCGGAGTGGATCCGATTCCTGCCCTGCTGGCCGAGTTCACGACCTGGTCGGCAGAGATCGACCTGCGCTGACGACGCGTGTCGCGGTCGGTGGCAGCCGCGGGTGATGGGCCGGTCACGCGTCCTTCGGATCGTCGTAGAGGAGCCAGCGCACGCCGGCGCGCGCCAGCATGAGGCAGATGACAAGCCCGGTGACGGGGATGAATCCGCCCAGGCTCACTCGGTCACCAAAGACAAGGGCAACGGCCTCCAGGACAAGAAGCTTGCTTCCGGCCGCGAGCACCCAAAGCACGGCGGCCCACAGGGCCCTCCGCCGAGGTGTTGCCGCGCCCTTGAGGCGGGTCATCACGACGGTCTTGCAGGCGAGGACGATTTCCAGGGCGATCTTGAGCAAAATGGCGGTGAGGATCGAGAGGGAGAAGCTCTCGCTGATCACGGAGGGCACATACTCGATCGCGAGGTTGAGCACCACGATGTAGACGAAGACGTCCACCACATCGCTGGACCGATCTCGAATCCAGGTCAGCATGTGCCAATCACCTGCACTGCTGCATCCTCACGTGGGCACGCTACCCGGTCAGTGCACGTGGTCGGGGATCTCCGCCGCGACGATGCGCGACACCGCGAAGGTCCGCACCTCTCCGGTGATCCGATCGACGGCGGTGAGCATGCCCGCCTGAAGGCGCATCGGGTCGACAAGGCCCTCGCCGTCGCCGTAGCCCAGGCGCACGGTGAGCGAGCTGGCGATCGCGCGTCGCAGGACCGCCATGGTCTCGGTGGCCGGCATCGGCTCGAGCGCAGAGCCGTCATCGTCGGTGGCGACAACGACCGAGGGCTCGGACTGACCGGCCCGCAAGGTGGCGACCGCGGCCTTCACCAGCGCCGGCGTGGCGTCGCGGCGGACGACCGGCGCCCCGGCTCCCCGACGCGGCGCCCGCGCGCGGCGCCGCGGAGCGTGGGCGACCGTGCCGTCTGGCGTCTCGGCGACGGGATGCAGCCCGAGGTCGCGCAGGATCGCGATGGCGTCCTCGATGCGACCGGACACGGTAACGACGGTGGGTGACACGCGCACGCAGCCGAGCTCCTCAGCCCGCGGATCAGCGAGGAGGGCCGCGAGAGCAGTCTCGTCATCGCAGCGGATGTACGCCGTCGCGATGCCCACGCGCACCGTGCCATGGCGACGGGCGGAGTCCTCGACGAGGTAGGTGAGCGGCTGCGGCACAGGTGTGCGCGAGACGCGCGCGAGGAAGTCGAGTATCTCGCCAGCATCCCGGCCACAATCCAGTGCGCGTCGCACGGAGGAGGCACTGAAGCGGTGCACGATGGCACCCCCCGTGCTCTCGACGTCGGCCACGAGGCGCAACTCGCGCGCGATGTCCGGGAGCAGCGGTCCCGGGGCGATAGCGGTGAGGTCTGCCTGCAGCAAGACGTGATCGAGCGGCTCGGGCATGGCGGCGCGCACCACCTCGGGCGCGTCCGCCTGATCCCGGCCTGCTGCTCGTCCCATGTCGGCGAGGGCCCCGCCTCCCGTGAAGCCGAGGATCTCGAGCTCGTCGACGATGGCGCGGATCTGTGCACTGCGCTGCGGGCTGGCCTGACGTGGCGCGCGCGCATCGATAGCAGCCACGACCGCATCGGCGTCGAGAGGCGCGCAGCCCGCCGGGAGTGAGTCGAGGACCTGGATCACCTGGTCGCGGAGCAGGGGCTGGCCGCGGCGCTCGACCTCGTCGGAGAGCGCGTTGGCATCGGCACCCACGAGGGCGGGAGCGCGCGGGGTGGTCCACCATGCCCGGGCCAGGCGCAGCCACTGCTCGGGGAGCGGAGCGTCGTGCCAGTCGTCGTACGCGGTCGTGGGCCGCCAGCGTTCCTCCGCCTCGCCGTCCCGCCCGATGAGCTGCGCGGCGTATGCCGTCTCGATCCACAGGGCGGCGGTCCGCTCGTCGACCTCGAGGATGCGCGCGGTCGACCCGAGGTCGCGCACGCCGAGGCCGCCCTTGCGCAGGACGGCAGGGGCTGCTGCGTCAGCCCACGACTCCGCGATGGCGATGATGCCGAGCACGGTGGCGAGGGCGTGCTGGCCCGCGGTGCGTTCGACGAGGCGCGGGTCGCGCTCGATGGTGGCCACAGGCGGAGGCGGCCATTCCACCGGTGACGTGACCGCTCCCGTGAGCGACTCACGAGCCGTGCGCACAAGTCGGAGGGAATCCTCGTCACCCCACACCAGCGCGAGCTCGCGAAGTGTCCGCAGCGCTGCCGCGACGTCGTCCGCGTTCCCCGTGTCGAATGCGGACAGGATCGTGTCGACAGCGCAGGGCTCGGCATCGGCGACGGCGGCAGCCACGGCAAGGGTCAGGCCGTCGAGCCGGTCCAGAGCGCGCGCGGTGGACACGGCCGATCCCGCTCGGGCTGCCAGGGCGGTCATGTCGGCCGGCACCGGGTGGAGGAGGTCAGGACGACCAGCCAGGAGGCGCCCGAGCTGCTCGTCGCTGCGACCACGCAGGTCATCGGCGAGGCTGCGAACGGGCACCGGATGACGCTACCCCTAGGCTCCCCTAGTGCGCTCGATCGGATTCGACCTCGACATGACCCTGGTCGACTCGGCTGATGGGATCGTCGCCTCAGTCCAGTACGTGGTCGCCCAGTACGGCGTCGAGGCCGACGGCGCGGAGATTCGATCGACCATCGGCCTGCCGCTCGACCATGTCTTCCCTCGCTGGCTTCCCGACGAGCCGTACGACGTGCTCCTGGCGGCGTACCGCGCCCACTATCGGGAGAACGGAATCCCACTCACGCGAGCGATGCCCGGCGCGGCGGAGGCAATCGCGACGGTGCGTGAGAGAGGTGATCGCGTGCTCGTCGTCACCGCGAAGTACGGCGCGGTCGCGGACCTTGCGCTCCAGGCCGCCGGGCTCGACGCGGACGAGGTCGTCGGTGATCTCTTCGCCGAGGGCAAGGCCTCGGCGCTGCGCGAGCACGATGCCTGGGCCTACGTCGGCGATCATCCTGGTGACGTGCGCGCCGCTCGATCGGCAGGCGTCCACTCGATCGTCGTGGCCACGGGGCCCACGTCGCTCGAGGAACTGCGCGCGGTCGGTCCCGATGTCGTGCTCCCGGACCTCACCCACCTGCCCGATTGGCTCGCGCGCGCCTAGCCGCGCCGGCGCGAGCGGGCCGACACGGCCAGCCCGAGGATCACCAGGGCCAGACCGACGCCGGTGATCATCGACAGGAACCACCACGCGGAAGGCAGCTCCAGGCCCGGCACGACGAGCGGCAGCATGGCGATGACCGTGCAGAGGAGGCCGATCACCGTCACGACGGCCCCGATTCGGAGCAGTCGATCACCTGCGGAGCCTGCGGATGCCATGCCGCCACCCTAGGGGCGCGCGAGCACCCGGACCCGTCTAGCCTGGTGCCCTGCGCTCATTCGGGCGCTGACGGCGAGAAGGGGCAGCCATGCCGACCGGCAAGGTGAGGTGGTACGACGTGGACAAGGGCTTCGGCTTCCTTGCCACGGACGACGGAGAGGACGTCTTCGTCCATGCTTCTGCCCTGCCCGACGGCACGACCTCGCTCAAGCAGGGCGCGCGCGTGGAGTTCGGCATCGTCGACGGCAAGCGCGGCAAGCAGGCCCTGAGCGTCGTCGTCCTGGAGCAGCCGGCCTCCGTGGTCAAGGCGGGGCGCAAGCCAGCCGAGGATGTCGCCGTCATCCTCGAGGACCTCATCAAGCTCATGGACAGCGCCTCCAACCAGCTCCGCCGTGGCCGCTACCCGAGCGATGACCACTGCCGCAAGCTTGCAGCCGTCATGCGGGCCGTCGCCGACGACTTCGACGTCTGAGGGAGCCGATCAGATGATGCGCCGAATCGGCCGCCCCGTCCTCGCGGGCTCGCTCGCACTCGTGAGTGTGCTCGCTCTCGCTGCGTGCGAGAAGCCGGCTCCGGGTGTCTCAGTCGTCTCCGGCATGACGTCCGCCTATCGCGCGGCGCTGTGCTGGTCCTTCGACGGCGAGCCGCTGAGTCCCGAGACCTGCGCGCAGGATGTCGTCACCGAGGCCCTCGAGGGCGCGGACGTCGCGCGGATCCCGGTGATTCCCGGACAGGTGATCGGCATCAGCGTCGATCCAGTCGTCGCTGACGCGGGTTGGTACCCCGTCATCGGATCCCAGCGCCTTACCCAGCAGCCGGTCACGTCGACCTACTACCGCTTCACCTACCCCGACCTGCAGGAGGTGCCGGCCGACGGGGTCTCCCTCCAGGTGGTCGCGGGCACCGAGGGCACGCTGGGCCTCTGGGTCTTCCAGCTCACTCCCGCTCCGGGGGTGGAGTGATGTCCGACACCGTCCTCTCCAAGGCCATCGACGTCGCGCGTGCGGCGGCCGAGGAAGAAGCGCCCTGGGGCACGGTCGGCGACCACGTGGGCGTGGAGTTCGACGACGAGCGGGTGGCTACGCACTTCTTCGTCTGCCTCGATCCCGCGTACGTCGGGTGGCGATGGTCGGTCACCGTTGCTCGTGCTCCGCGAGCAAAGGCCGCGACCGTCGACGAAGTCGTCCTCCTGCCGGGACCGGATGCGCTGGTCGCCCCGCCGTGGGTCCCGTGGGCCGAGCGCGTGCGCCCCGGTGACCTGGCAGTGGGCACCATCTGGCCCACCGCAGCGGACGACCAGCGCCTCACGGCTGGCTTCACCGGACTCGACGAGCTCGACGGGGTAGCCGATCGCAGTCCCGTGCACCCGAGCCAGTGGGAGATCGGCCTCGGTCGCCCGCGGGTGCTCTCCCCGCACGGTCGCGACGAGGCAGCGGATCGCTGGTGGTCGGGCGAGCGCGGGCCAGAGGCACCCATGGCGCGCTCCGTCTCGCTCAACTGTGCGACGTGCGGATTCCTCATGCCCATCGGCGGTCCGCTCGGTCAGGCCTTCGGCGTATGCGCTCACGACATGTCTCCGGCGGATGGCTGCGTGGTGTCCTTGGCCTTCGGCTGCGGAGCCCACTCGGAGATCGCACTCGCCGACAAGGAGCCCGTCAGCGCGCCGACTCAGGACTTCGTCAGATTCGACACCCTCGTTCTCGACGAGGACTGACGCGACCTAGCGCGGCGCGCGCTTGCGCTGGCGAGAGCGTCGGCCCATCACCAGGGCGAGGCCAGGGATCCCCAGCAGGGCACCGATGGCACAGACGAGGGTCCAGCGCTCGACATCCACGCCCCAGGTGGAGCCCCAGAGGATGACGGCGACGAGCGCGACCACCCACAGCACGGTGCCCACCGCAATGGCCGCGACACCGCTGTCGTCGCGGCTGCGCAGCTCAGGGTCGGCCTCGATCTGCTCGAGGCTCAACCGCGGGCGAGCGTCCATGCAGGGAGGCTATCGCCGACTGCCTAGAGTGGGGGCGTGGATCACCGCGCGCGACGCCTTGTGACCGTGGGGGTCCTCGCCCTCCTCGTTGCAGCCGTCGTCGTCACGGCACTCACGCGCTGAGTTCCTCGGGGGCGGAAGGCGCGCGACCCAGATGTGAGTGCGGGGCGCTGCTTGCCCTCTCGCGACGCTGGTGAGGCCCGCGAATCTGGGCACTGAGGGCTGAGGGCATCCAGAACCGCGATTTGAGAGTCCTCGAACGCGGTTGTGGATGCGCTCAGGGCCCCGGCAAGGTTGCCAGAGGGATTTGCGATCAGCCTGTGGATATCGTCGGCAAGGTTGCCAAGGGGAACCCAGCTTTGCTTGTGGATATCGTCGGCAAGGTTGCCAGAGGCGCCGGAGTCGGGCGTGTGGATGAAGTCACCACGTGGCACCTCCTGCCGATGTGTCCCCCCGCTTGGCCACGGCCATCCGCTTCCCGACGGCCATCCGCTTCCCGACGGCCATCCTCTTCCCGACGGCCATCCGTCGAATTCACTCTACGGTCAGGGGCTGACAACGAAGCGGGAGACGACGGAGCTCACGCGGGTACGTCCTCCGGCACGCGCTTCCACAGCAGCAGCACGAAGCTCACGGCGAAGAACGCGAGCATGACGGCGAAGGCTCTGTGCACGCCCCATGAATCCGCCAGGGCCGCCAGGGCGAACGGCGCAACACCGCTCATGACCCCGATACCCGCGCTGGTCCACCCTGCGGCGCGGTCGGGCTGACCGAGCGAGGCGCGCATGGCTCGGCCGATACCCAGGGGGAAGTGCATGCCGATGCCGATGCCGATGAGCACGAGGCCGATGATGAGCGGGATCGCACCCGTGACCAGCCAGGTGTAGGCGAAGGCGGCCGCGGCGAAGAGGATCGAGCCGCCGAACACGAGCTCGGACGAGACGCGCTCGACGATCCTCGAGCCGATGAGTCGCCCGATGATCATTCCGATGACGACCGCAGCGATGGTGGCCGAGGCGGCCCCCGCTTCGAGGCCTCCGCGCTCGCGCAGCAGATCGGGCCCCCACTGGAGGAGCGTGATCTCGACGCTGGTGAGCAGGATGAGCGTGAGCACGGCCCACCAGACCAGGCCCGGAAGCCGCGGCGCGTCCTGGCGGGACTCCATCGCCGTCCCGACATCGAAGGGCGTGAGGTCGCGGCCGCGCACGAACTCCAGGAGTACGGCGATGACGGCGAGGATCACGAGACCCGCCTGCCACCCGAGGATCGTCGTGGCTCCGATGCCGATGGCGAGCGTGCCGATGAGTGACGCGATCGATGCGAAGAGATTCGCCTCCGCCAGTGCCGCATCGGCCGCGGCACCCTGGCGCGCCTCCAGGAACGCGCTCACCCCGACAGCGCAGTAGCTCGCACCGAGGGATCCCAGGAAGGGTCCTGCGGCCACGAGCCACAGCGGGCCGTCGGAGATGTAGAGGAGGGCGCCGATGGCCACCAGGATGGATCCCGCGCGAAGCATGAGGCCGCGACTCCACCGTCGCACGAACGGTGCGGCGGTGAGGCTGCCGAGGACCCCGCCGCCCGCCAGGGCGAGGCTCAGGATCGACGCTGCGGTGCGGGTGAGGCCCTCGTCGTCGCGGAGGAGCGTGAGCGATGCGCCGAACGCGTAGACGAACCAGCCGAGCAGTCCGAGCTGGACGTACGCGAGCAGGGTCGCGCGGTCGCGGACTGGCCTGGTGGGGGCGTGCAAGCCCGACAGGGCCGGCTGTGCCGGGCCGCCGGGCAGGGCCGGGTCGTGGCCCTTACTCATGGCTCACGGTCACGCGAGCCGGTCGATCACGTAGTCGATCGAGCGCGTGAGTTGGCGCACGTCGTCGGGATCCACCGACGGGAAGACGGCAATGCGCAACTGGTTTCGACCGAGCTTGCGGTACGGCTCGGTGTCGACGATGCCATTGGCGCGCAACGCCTTCGTGATCTGAGTCGCGTCGATGCTGTCGTCGAAGTCGATCGTGGCGACGACGGCGGAGCGCTTGGCGGGGTCGGAGACGAAGGGGCTCGCCACGGCGCTCGCCTCGGCCCAGTCGTAGAGGATCCCTGACGACTCCGCCGTGCGCGAGGTGCACCAGTCGAGTCCGCCGTTGCCCAGGAACCAGTCGACCTGCTCGGCCATGAGGTAGATCGTCGCCAGCGCGGGGGTGTTGTAGGTCTGGTCCTGGCGCGAGTTGTCGATGGCGGTCTGCAGGTCGAGGAAGTCCGGGATCCAGCGGCCGCTTGCCTTGAGCTCCTCGACCCGGGCGAGCGCGGCCGGAGACATGAGGGCGAGCCACAGGCCGCCGTCCGATCCGAAGCTCTTCTGCGGGGCGAAGTAGTAGACGTCCGTCTGGGAGGCATCCAGGGGCAGGCCCCCAGCGCCGGACGTGGCGTCGGTGAGTACGAGCGCACCTGCGTCTGCGCCGGGCACGCGCACGGGCGCGATGGCGACTCCGGTCGAGGTCTCGTTGTGCGGTGCGCAGTAGGCGTCGATACCCGCCTCCGCGATGAAGGCCGGAGCATCACCGGGATCGGACGTGATGACCGTCGGATCGCCCAGGTGCGGGGCTTCCTTGGCGGCGGTGGCGAACTTCGCACCGAACTCGCCGAAGGAGAGGAACTGCGCACGATCGCGGATGAGCCCGAAGGTCGCGATGTCCCAGAAGGCGGTCGAGCCGCCGTTGCCGAGGATCACCTCGTAGCCCTCGGGCAGGGAGAAGAGATCGGCCAGTCCGGACCGCAGCCGGCCGACCTGCGACTTCACCGTCTTCTGTCGGTGCGAGGTTCCGAGGTAGGTGCCGGACACGTCGAGCAGGCCGGCAACCTGCTCGCGGCGCACCTTCGAGGGTCCGGCGCCGAAGCGACCGTCACGGGGCAGGAGGTCGGCGGGGATGGTGATGTCGTCGGTCACGCTGGCAAGGCTACGCAGGACGTCGATCAGCGCCGGACGGTGGTCGGTCGCGACCCACGCGTCGACGGGGTGTAACCGGACGGGGCCACCATCTGGGCATCCCAGCCGGGCACGGCCTCGGGGATGCGCGGGCTCGGCCCGACGTAGCGCGCCGAGGGCCGCACCAGCCGGCCCGTGCGCTTCTGCTCGAGGACGTGAGCGCTCCAGCCCGCAAGCCGCGCGCACGTGAACATCGAAGTGAACATCTGGGCGGGCACCTCCGCGAAGTCGAGCATGATCGCGGCCCAGAATTCGACGTTGGTCTCGAGGATGCGGTCGGGACGGCGTGAGCGCAGCTCGGCAAGCGCAGCGGTCTCGAGCGCGGCAGCCACCTCGTAGCGCGGGGCGTTGAGCTCCTGGGCCGTGCGGCGCAGGACGCGGGCGCGGGGGTCCTCGGCACGGTAGACGCGATGGCCGAATCCCATGAGGCGCTCGCCCCGGTCGAGTACGCCGCGCACGTAGCCCTCGGCGTCACCCGTGCGCTCGATCTCCTCGATCATGCCGAGCACGCGCGAGGGTGCACCGCCGTGCAGCGGACCGCTCATCGCGCCAATAGCGCCCGAGATGGCCGCCGCCACGTCGGCACCGGTGGAGGCGATGACGCGAGCGGTGAAGGTCGAGGCGTTCATGCCGTGCTCGGCGGCCGATACGAAGTAGGCGTCCACGGCCTGCACGTGGCGGGGGTCGGGCTCGCCGCGCCAGCGCGTCATGAAGCGCTCCACGATCGTGCTCGCGTCATCGATGCGCGTCTGAGGCACCATCGGGACGCCAAGTCCGCGCGCCGCCTGCGCCACGAAGGACATGGCCATGACGGAGACATGAGCGAGGTTCTCGCGCGCCGTGTCGTCATCGATGTCGAGGAGAGGCTTGAGGCCCCATCCGGGGGCGAGCATGGCGATAGCCGACTGCACGTCGACGCGCACGTCGCCCGAGTGCACGGGAATGGGGTAGGGCTCGGCGGGCGGCAGGCCAGGGTTGAACTCGTTGTCGACCAGGAGTCCCCAGACGTTGCCGAAGGACACGCGGCCCACGAGGTCCTCGATGTCGACGCCGCGGTAGCGCAGCGAGCCGCCGTCACGATCGGGCTCGGCGATCTGCGTCTCGAAGGCGACGACGCCTTCCAGCCCTGGCACGAAGTCGCTCATGGGCCCATTCAACCCCACTGCCCGAGGGGCTTGCCTCGGGGCGTGATGGGATCGGGGCGTGGCCGACGAGCACGACCTGAGAGCGATGCGCCTCGCCTACGACCGGGGCACCCTTGTGGAGTCCGACCTTGCCTCGGACCCGCTCGCGCAGTTCCGCGCCTGGCTCGCCGACGCCGTCGCGGAGGGGGTCGTCGAGCCCAATGCCATGGTCCTGTCCACCGTGTCCGCCGAGGGCGTGCCCAGTGCGCGCACCGTCCTGCTCAAGGA
>JAPOKX010000051.1 GCA_029977425.1 Actinomycetota bacterium | reverse complement strand
CGTCGGGCCCGACCCCTTCCACCCAGTAGGAGATAGTAGACGTCTCCGCCGTGATGTACGGCGCGATGGGATTGCCCGCCATGTCCGTGGGATTGGCGAGCGACGCGAGATTCAGCGGCAGGGTCATCACGTTGCCGTGGAGCTTGGCGGTGTCCTTGTCGCCCGCGACGTTGTTGAGGAGTTCCATCGAGGGAACCGCGCCGTTGTCCCCGGGTCGTAGCCCGAACGCCGCAGCGATGAAGACATCCTGTCCTAGGTCAAGGTTTGTGAGGACCAGGTCAGCCTCACCGTTGTTGTCGGTGTCCAGATAGAAGTAGAACGATGCGATGGTGGCCGCACTGCGCCACGCCTGCCAGCTCGCAATGCCGAAGAATGCCCTGCCGGGGGTATCCGCCGATAGCGGATCGCCACCGTCGGCAGAGATCTCGCGGGCATCGGAGGTGAATCCGACGTAGCGCATGTCGGCCGATGCCTCATCGCGAGTCGTCACGCAGCCGGTGCTCACGCCGGGCATGCACTCCGGCAGTCGGGGGCTCTCGCCCATGAGCTGCATCGCCGAGATACGCGACCGCTCGCGCTCGTAGCCCTTCGGCCCGCGCACGTCGACTCCGTTGCCGCTCAGGGTCAGGGAGCCCGTGAGCAGGTCACCCGAGCCGCTCACCGCGACCTTCGCCGGCGCGGCCAATGTCGAAGCCGGACGTGGAGCGGCGAAGACGGGCACGCGCAGCGATGAATCGCTCCCGGCGGGTGTCACCAGAAGGTGCGAGCTGACGTCGGTGAGGAACTCCCGCATGGTGCCGTCGCCCAGCGGATCGAGTGAGATCGTTGGATCCGCCTTGTGGATGAGGCGGCGCGGATCGACGGTCAGCGTCACACGTACGGTCGCCGACTTCCCTGGTGCAAGTGTGACGCTGCGCGGTGACACGGCGTACGACGCTCCGGGCAGGGAGTTGATCGCCTGCAGGCTCACGGCGTACGCGCGGGAGCCACCACTCGTGCGCAGGTCCTTGATGCGCACGGACTTCGACGTGGAGGTCGCGGACGCGACGTTCATCACGCCGAAGGAGACGCTGACCGCGCCGGGATCGTCGACGACGTACGCAACCGCATCGGTGGACACGGCGGCCTCGGCATCGATGCGACCTGAGCCCATGCGCAGGTTGTCGTAGAGGGGGCCCGTGCGTCCTGGATCGAGGAAGAGGTCGTGGTCCGCGGTGTTCATGATCGCCGCCTTGACCTGCTGGGGATTCCACGTGGGATGCGCCGCGAGCACGAGCGCGGCGACGCCGGCCGTTGCGGGCGCTGCCATGGATGTCCCGCTGAACGATGCCCCGCCCGCTCCGGTCCCCACAGCCGCACTGAAGATCGTGCCGCCAGGTGCGCTCACATCGGGCTTGACATTGCCCGCGAGCGCAGTGCCACGCGAGGTGAAGTACATGGCCGTGTCGGTCGGATCCGTCGGCCCGGTGACGACGACCCTCTCGCTGTTGCGGAGGCTTCCGTCGAGTGTCGCGGTGACGGAGCTGCCAGCGAGCAGGGCCGCATGCAGGGCATCGGTCGCCGAACCGAGGGTGAGGAGCGAGGGGATGCGCGCATCGCCCGCGATGCCGACCGTAAAGAGATCCTGGGGCCCGCCGAGGATGGCACCGATTGCCCCGGCGTCGGCCACATGGCCCACGCGCACCGCGGATCCGCAGCGGCGCTGCACGTCGTTGCCGTCCCACTGCAGCAGCACGATGCGGCCCGCGACCTTCGCGGCGTCAGCAGAGCTGAAGGCCTCGCAGCCGTCGGGGTTGTTGCCCGCGCCTACGGGCGCAGACCAGTCGCCGATCTCTACCACCGTGCCGCGCGCCGACTGGGTCGTCCAATCATTGGCCTGAGCAAGTGAGGCAGGGTAGGTCGAAGGAGTGCCTGAGATCGATGCCGTGAATCCGTCGGTGATCTGCGCATTGTCCTCACTTGCCGCGACCGAGAGCGCCTTCGTCGCAACGCCCGGAGATCCGGTGATCTCGTAGGTGTCGCCCTCGTTGCCGGCGGAAGCGATCACGGAGATTCCGGCCTCGACCGCGTTGTTGGTCGCGACCGAATCGGGATCCTGGACCGAGCCGAACGGTGCACCGAGTGACATATTGACGACGTCGAGGTGGTCGGTGAAGTCACCGTCGCCATTGGGATCCATCGCCCAGTCCAGGCCCTCGACGACGAGGTTCGTCGAGCCCTGGCAGCCGAAAACCTTGATGGCGTAGAGAGTCGCTTCGGGTGCAACGCCAGGGCCGATGCCCATGGTGTCGAAGGGGGTGGAGGCATCCCACGGTCCGCGGTAGGTCGTGCCGTCCGCGGCAACGCCATAGCCACCCGCGGTGCCAGCCACGTGAGTGCCGTGTCCGTCGCAGTCGAGCGGGTTGTCGTCGGGCGCCGGGACCGCTGTGGCGGGATCGGCGGCGTTGTAGGCGTTGCCCGCGAGGTCGATGCCTCCCGCGACCTTGGCCGGATCGGGATAGACCGGTGACTGGCCGGCCTCCTTGGCGGCAAATGCCGCTTGGAACGCCGCGACGGTGCCGGGTCCGCCGAAGTCCGCGTGGGTGTAGTCAATGCCGGTGTCCATGATGCCGACCGTGACGCCCTTGCCCGTGCCCGCAGCGCCTGTCCACGCAGCAGGCGCGCCGATGAGGGGCACGGCAACGAAGTTGTCCTGCTCCTTCGGCACGAGCCGATGGACCGCCTTGACTCCGGGAATCCGCGCGAGACGGTCAAGGTCGTCGGCGTCTACGCGGACGGCGACGCCCGCGTAGACATTGGTCGCCTCGAAGATCACGTCCTGCTTGCCCACGGCGCGTCGTACGCCCGCAGCCAGGACTTCCACGCGCGCGATCGCGGCGCGCGCCGATGCCCGCTTCGAGCGGGTGGTGGGCGCCTCTGCCCAGGCGATAGCTGCGGGCACCGCGTCGAGCTCGAGCATGACGCTCACCTGCTCCGGGCGCTCGGGCAAGGCGAGGCGCTCCAGACTTCCCGTGCCCTCCGGTGATCCTGCCTGTGCGGGTAGCGCGATGGACGCCAGGAGGAGGGCAGAGACGGATGCAAGTGCGGCGGAGCGCACGACCTTGGCCATGCGGCCAGGCTAGACCCCGGTCCGAGGGGCAGTGGCCGGACACATGATCTGTGTCAGGATCCAGCCGTGAAGGCCACCGACGTCGCGCGCCAGGAGCGCCAGGAGCTCTGCGACCTCTTCCTCGAGGTCGGACCCGACGCACCCACCCTCTGCGCCGGTTGGACCACGCGTGACCTGGCCGCTCACCTCATCGTGCGCGAGTCCCGGCCCGATGCCGCCCTCGGAATCCTCATCAAGCCTCTCGCGGGCTACGCCGACTCGGTCCAGTCGAAGGTGGCCATGCGCCCGTGGCCTGAGCTCGTGCGCGACGTGCGCACCGGCCCTCCCGTGCTGTCGCCCTTCCGGCTTCCGGGCGCCCAGGGCCTCGCCGACCCCTTCGAGTTCGCGATCCACCACGAGGACGTGCGCCGCGCGCAGCCCGGCTGGTCCCCGCGCGCGCTGCCGGTGGGCGAGCAGGACCTGCTCTGGCAGCGCCTCGCGCGCGCGGGGAGGCTGCTCGCGCGCACGAGCCCCGTCGGCATCGCGCTCCGGCGCGGCGACACGGGGGAGATGATCATCGCCAAGCCAGGGAACCCTTCGGTGACCCTGATCGGTGAGCCTCTCGAGCTCGTCCTGCGCCTCTACGGCCGGCGCGAATGCGTGGTCGACGTGGAAGGTCCCGAAGACGCGGTGGCGCGCTTCGAGTCCGCCCGCTTCGGCGTCTAGCACCGCGTGGTCTAGTGCAGGACGCTTCGCACCCCTAGCATCCCTGCGTGACCTCGCCTGCTCCCCGCACCGGTCGTCTGGCTCGCCTCGTCGACTCGGACGCCTTCAACATCACGATCGCCGGGGTGATCATCGCCAACGCGATCGTGCTCGGCCTCGAGACCTTCCCCGCCGTGATGGAGTCCTACGGCGAGCAGCTCATCATCGCCAACGAGGTCTGCTACGGGATCTTCGTTGTCGAGCTCGTCTTGCGCTTCGCCTCGTATGGGAAGCGGCCGCAGGACTTCTTCAAGAGCGGCTGGAACATCTTCGACCTCATCGTCATCGGCGGGGTCTGGATCCCCGGGGTGCGGGAGAACGCCACCCTGCTGCGCCTGCTGCGCCTCGGCCGCATCGCGCGACTGCTGCGCTTCCTGCCCGATGCGCGCGTGCTCATCTCGACGGTCGTGCGGTCGATCCCCCCGTTGGGCAGCATTGTCGTGCTCACGGTCCTCATCCTCTTCATCTACGGGATGATCGGGTGGACGCTGTTCGGCCAGGCGCTGCCCGAGTCCTGGGGCACGGTCACGCGAGCGATGCTCACGCTCTTCATCCTCCTCACCCTGGAGAACTTCCCGACGTACCTCGAAGAAGCGCTCACCGTCACTCCCTGGGCGACGGTCTACTTCGTCTCCTACGTGCTCGTCGCGGCCTTCGTCATCTTCAACCTCCTCATCGGCATCATCATCAGCTCCATGGAGAGCGCGCGGGAGCGCGAGGCACTGCGCGAGGCCCAGGAGTCGGGTGTCACCGGCGATGCCGTCGCCCGCATCCACGCGATCCGCGAGGCCCTCGATGCGCTCGAGGCGGACGTCCAGATCCTCAGGGATCGTGAGAAGGGCTCCCGGGAGTAGCGTCTGCCCATGCCGCTCGTCGCCGGAGTCGACTCCTCCACGCAGTCCGTCAAGGTCGTCGTCCGCGACGCCGGGACCGGTGACCTCGTCCGCGAGGGCCGCGCGACCCATCCCGACGGCACCGAGGTCCATCCCGACCACTGGTGGTCGGCGCTGGAGGAGGCGAGCGCAGGGCTCCTCGATGGCGTCGAGGCGATGGCTGTCGCGGCGCAGCAGCACGGGATGGTCGCGCTCGACGAAGCGGGCGAAGTCGTGCGCCCCGCACTGCTGTGGAATGACACGCGCTCCGCGCAGGATGCCTCCGACCTCGTCGCCGAGTGGGGCGGACCGCAGGCGTGGGCCGATGCCGTCGGCAGCGTCCCCGTCGCCTCCTTCACCATCTCCAAGGTGCGCTGGCTTGCGCGCCAGGAGCCCGAGCTCGCCACACGTGTCTCGCGCGTGCTCCTGCCGCACGACTGGCTCACCTGGCGACTGGCGGGCCGTCCCGCCGTGGCGACGACCGATCGCGGGGACGTGTCCGGCACGGGCTACTGGTCACCCGCGGCCGGTGACTACCGCCTCGATCTGCTCGAGCTCGCCTTCGGCCGCGCGTACGACGTCCCCCGCGTCGCCGCACCGCACGAGGTCGTGGGCGAGACCGCGGGTGGCATCGCGTTGGCGCCGGGCACCGGCGACAACATGGGCGCGGCCCTCGGTGTCGGCGCGCTGCCCGGTGATGTCGTCGTCTCGCTGGGCACCTCAGGGACGGCATTCGCCGTTGCCGACGCGCCCACTGCAGACCCCAGTGGAGAGGTGGCCGGCTTCGCCGACGCGACCGGCCGATTCCTCCCGCTCGTGTGCACCCTGAACGCTGCGCGCGTCTTCACTGCTGCGGCCGCGATGATCGGAGCCGACACCGAAGGCGCGACGCGCGCCGCGCTAGAGGCTGCACCGGGCAGCGGCGGCCTGGTGCTGCTGCCCTATCTGGACGGCGAGCGCACGCCCAATCTGCCCGACGCGACCGGATCGATCCTCGGGCTCACGCGCGGGGCGATGACGCCGGCCAACCTGGCGCGCGCATCCATCGAGGGGATGCTCTGCGGCCTGGCGGACGCCGTCGACGCGCTGCGCGCCCAGGGAGTGGTGCCCGCGCGCATCGTGCTTGTGGGCGGAGCCGCGGCGAACCCTGCCGTGCAGGAGGTCGCGACCACCGTCTTCGACCTGCCCGTCGTCGTGCCGCCGCCGGGGGAGTACGTCGCCGACGGAGCCGCGCGCCAGGCGGCATGGGCCCTCCTCGGCGGGGCGGAGCCCCCCGCCTGGGTGTTGGCGGGCGAGGTCGTGCGGGACCCCGCGCCGGTCCCCGCGATCCGGGAGGCCTACGCCTCGGCGCGGCGTACCGTCCACGGGGCCTGAGCCCTGCCCTCCTGAGGGCGTGACTGATTCGTTATCCATTCGGCTACTTCCCGGTGTTGCGCAGGTCACTTCCCGGCCATATGTTCGCGCTGGCAACAATTCCCGGGGGGAGACCCCCGGCATGAGGCAAGGGGACTGCGTGGCCGACTACACCCCGACTCCCGAGGACCGCTTCGCCTTCGGCATGTGGACGATCGGTCACCCCGGGCGCGACCCGTTCGGCGACTCCACGCGCCCGGCGATCGACCCGGTGGACTACGTCAAGGGCCTCGCTGACATCGGCGCCTGGGGTGTGAGCTTCCACGACGACGACCTCATGACGTTCGGGGCTCCGGAGTCCGAGCGTCGGGCCCAGCTCGATCGCTTCAAGAAGGCGCTCGACGAGACCGGCATCGTCTGCTCGATGGCCACCACCAACCTCTTCTGGCATCCGCTCTTCAAGGACGGCGCCTTCACCTCCAACGATCGCGACGTACGCCGCTACGCGATCGCCAAGTCGATGCGCAACCTCGACGTGGCCGCCGAGCTCGGTGCACCGACCTACGTCTTCTGGGGCGGTCGCGAGGGCGTGGAGACCGCCGCGTCCAAGGAGCCGCAGGATGCGCTCGAGCGCTACCGCGAGGCCCTCGACTTCCTCGCCGGCTACGTCAAGGACAAGGGCTACGCCATCCGCTTCGCGATCGAGCCCAAGCCCAACGAGCCTCGCGGCGACACCTTCCTGCCGACCGTCGGCCATGCGCTTGCCTTCATCGAGACCCTCGACAACTCCGAGATGGTGGGCCTCAATCCCGAGGTGGCACACGAGACCATGGCGGGCCTGAGCTTCTACCAGGGAGTCGCGCAGGCGCTGTGGCAGGGCAAGCTCTTCCACATCGACCTCAACGACCAGAAGATCGGCCGCTACGACCAGGACCTGCGCTTCGGCTCCGAGGGCATCAAGGACGACTTCTTCCTCGTGCGGCTCCTCGAGAACTCCGGGTACGCCGGCCCGAAGCACTTCGACGCGCGTCCCTACCGCAACGAGGCCGGCGACGGCATCTGGGACTTCGCTCGCGGATGCATGCGCACCTACCTCATCCTCAAGGAGAAGGCGAAGCAGTTCGACGCCAATCCCCGCGTGAAGCAGGCGTTCGCCGATGCCGGCGTGCCCGAGCTCGCGCAGCCCACGGTGGGGCCGTACTCCACGGCCTCTGCCGACGCGCTTCTCTCCGAGAAGTTCGACCCCGAGACCCTGGCCAGCCGCGGCTACCGCAATGAGCAGCTGGACCAGTTGGTGATCGACACGATCCTCGGCGCCTAGCCGACCGGGTCGCATCACCGCAGCACGACCGCACCACCCGCTCAACCGCACGGCAGTATCCGACACATGCAGGGTCGCCCTGCTAAGAAAGGACCCAGATGTCCAAG
This sequence comes from Actinomycetota bacterium, assembly GCA_029977425.1. Lineage (GTDB taxonomy): Bacteria > Actinomycetota > Actinomycetes > S36-B12 > S36-B12 > Mxb001. The sequence goes on along the minus strand of JAPOKX010000051.1, from coordinate 3,152 downwards.
CGCACTTTCGGAGCCATCGCCGGCCTTGCCGCCGCTGGTCTCCTCCTTGCCGCCTGTGGCGGCAGCGGTGGCGACGCCGCATCGTCCAGCGCCGCCCCCGCGAGCAGCTCCGCCGCTCCGGAGAGCAGCTCCGCTGAGCCCGCCCCCGCGCCCGTCGCGGCCAAGGTCGGCGTGATCCTTCCCGACGCAGCCTCCTCGGCTCGCTGGGAGACCGCGGACCGTCCGTTCCTCGAGCAGGCCTTCCAGGCCGCCGGCGTCGAGTACGACATCCAGAACGCCAATGGCGACAAGGCGAAGTTCGCCACCATCGCCGATCAGATGCTCGCTTCGGGCGTCAATGTCCTCATGCTGGTCAACCTCGACAGCCCCTCGGCTGCCGCGGTGATCGCAAAGGCTGACGCTCAGGGCGTCCCGACGATCGACTACGACCGCCTCACCCTCGGTGGCGGCGCTCAGTACTACGTCTCCTTCGACAACGTCGCCGTCGGCACCAAGATCGGCGAGGGCCTCGTGACCTGCATGCAGAACAACGGCAATGACGCCGGTCCGGTTGTGCTCCTCAACGGCTCCCCGACCGACAACAACGCCACCCTGTTCAAGGAGGGCTACGAGAAGGTCATCAAGGACGCCGGCTACACCATCGCGGCGGACCAGGCCGTTCCGGACTGGGACAACACCAAGGCCGGCACGATCTTCGAGCAGATCTACACCGAGGTCGGCGGCGACCTCATCGGCGTTGCCTCTGCCAATGACGGCCTCGGTGGCGCAGCCATCGCGGTCCTCGAGCGCAACGGCGTGGCCGGCGAGATCCCCGTCACCGGCCAGGACGCCACCGACGAGGGCCTGCAGCGCGTGCTGCTCGGCACCCAGTGCATGACCGTCTACAAGGCCATCAAGGCCGAGGCTGACGCCGCTGCCGCCCTGGCCGTGGCGCTCGCCAAGGGCGAGATCCCCACCGCCGATGGCCTCGCCACCGGCACGGTCGTGGACACCGAGACGGGCGCCGAGGTCAAGTCGGTCCTCCTCGTCCCGGTTGCCGTCTTCCCCGAGAACGTCAAGGACGTCATCGCGGACGGCTTCACCACCTACGACCGCGTCTGCACCACGGACGAGCTGAAGAAGAAGTGCGAGGAGTACGGCATCACCCCGTGACGCCGTAGCACTTCACTTCGCACGCCATGAAGAAGCAGCGGGGGCGGGTCGGAATCCGGCCCGCCCCCGTCGCTTTCCTGCCACACTTGCCCGCAGCACGACACTTGCCCGCAGCACCACGCCGACCCTGCGAGGAGCGATGACCGATACCAGTGCACCCCTGCTTTCGCTCAGGGGAATCAACAAGAGCTTCGGACCCGTCCACGTGCTGCGGGACGTCGACCTCGACGTCCGCGCCGGCCGCGTCACCGCGCTGGTCGGCGACAACGGCGCTGGCAAGTCCACCCTCATCAAGGGCATCGCGGGCATCTACCCCTTCGACAGCGGCCAGGTGAGCTTCGAGGGCAAGCCCGTCTCCATCGGCGGCCCCAAGCAGGCCAACGACCTCGGCATCGAGGTCGTCTACCAGGACCTCGCGCTCTGCGACAACCTCGACGTCGTGCACAACATGTTCCTCGGGCGCGAGGTGAAGTCGGGCGTCACGCTCAACGAGACCGACATGGAGAAGCGGGCTGCCGAGACCCTCCAGGGCCTGTCGGTGCGCACCCTCAAGTCCCTGCGCCAGCAGGTCTCCAGCCTCTCCGGCGGCCAGCGCCAGACCGTGGCGATCGCGCGCGCGGTGCTCTGGAACTCCAAGCTCGTCATCCTCGACGAGCCCACCGCAGCCCTGGGCGTCGCCCAGACCGAGCAGGTCCTCAACCTCGTGCGACGCCTCGCCGACAACGGCCTCGGCGTGATCCTCATCTCGCACAACATGAATGACGTCCAGGCGGTCGCGGATGACATCGCCTGCCTCTACCTCGGTCAGATGGCAGCTCAGGTCGAGAAGTCGAGCGTGTCGTCGCAGCAGGTCGTCGAACTCATCACCACGGGCAGGTCCGGCGACATCGGACTCCAGCCCGAGACCGCCATGGGAGGTGCCGCATGAGCACGCAGGTCACCGACGTCGACATCCCCGCGGCAGGCGATACCGGAGGCATCGGCCAGGCCGTCCGCGACTACTGGGCGCGCGTGCGCGGCGGCGACATCGGCTCGCTGCCCGCGGTCCTGGGACTCATCGCGCTTGTGATCCTCTTCGGCGCGCTGGAAGGCTCGACCTTCCTCTCCATCTTCAACTTCGCCAACCTCATCAACCAGAGCGCGGCGATCATCGTCCTCGCCATGGGCCTGGTCTTCGTCCTGCTCCTGGGCGAGATCGACCTCTCCGCGGGCTTCGCGGCCGGCACCGCGGCCGCGATCCTGGCCGTGGCACTCAACAGCTGGGGCCTCGCATGGCCGCTCGCCCTGCTCGCCGCCCTGCTCACCGGCGTCGTCATCGGTCTCGTCATCGGCCTCCTCGTCGCCCGACTCGGCATCCCCAGCTTCGTCGTCACGCTCGCGATGTTCCTCGCGCTCCAGGGCGCCATGCTCCTCATCATCGGCGAGGGCGGCACGATCCCGATCCGCAGCGAGGAAATCCTCGTCGTGATGAACGGCAACATGCCCGTGTGGGCCGGCTGGGTGCTCGCCATCCTCGTCGTGGGCGGGTTCGCGCTGTCGACGTTGCTCGCCATCCGCCGCCGGCGCAAGGCCGGCCTGCCCGCCGAGGCAATGAGCGTCTGGGCGGTCAAGGTGATCGCCCTCGGCGTGCTCATCTTCGTCGCGACGTACCTGCTCAACCAGGAGCGGCGGCTGCCGACGGCCAAGGTCACCAACCAGGGCGTGCCGTGGGTCGTGGTGGTCATCCTCGTGCTGCTCGTCGGACTGACCTTCATCCTCCAGCGCACGGGATTCGGCCGGCACGTCTACGCCGTCGGTGGCAATCGCGAGGCGGCGCGACGCGCGGGCATCAACGTCAAGGGCCTGATGATCACGTGCTTCATCTTCTGTTCGACCCTGGCAGCGGTGGCCGGCGTCCTCCTCGCGTCACGCGACAACTCGGTGTCGCCGACCACGGGCGGTGCGCAGACGCTGCTCTTCGCGGTGGGCGCTGCGGTCATCGGCGGCACGAGCCTCTTCGG
>JAPOKX010000050.1 GCA_029977425.1 Actinomycetota bacterium | reverse complement strand
CGCAGGCCACGTAGTTGACGTAGCCGGAACCGGTGGGCGACCACAGCGCGACGTAGGGACGCTCGAGTGCGCGTGTGCGATCGATCTCATCAAGCAGCACCTGCGCGCGGCCCTCCTTGGTCGTCGCGCTCTGCAGGCTCGCGTAGACGCGAATGGGCTGCTGCGCGGGCCCGCCCATCACCGCCGAGATGGTGTCGGGGCGCAGCACCATGCTGAGCCAGCGCCGACCCTCGCGACTCTGGTCGGACCAGGACCGGCCCGACGCGGGAGATCCGGTGATCTCGGGGATGTCCGGGGGCGTGGCATGCGCGGGCTCCATGCCCTCGCCGGCATTGCCGAGCTCGCGGTCCACGAACTTCAAGGCCAGGGCGCCGACGACCACCGTGGCGGCTGCGGTGAGCCCGCGCGCCACCGTGGCGTGGTCCTCCGGTGTGCCCCCGAAGAGCGAGGCCACGCCGCGACCCCACAGGCGCGTCACGCGAGACTCCACGGCGGCGAGGCCGAGGAGGGTACCCGTCACGGCGATGCCGATGCCCGTCGCGGTGAGCGGATTGACAGTGAGGTCCTGGTCCTGATTGAGATCCTCGGGCTCGCCGGTGGCGATCTCGCGAAGGGCGCGCACGACTCCGCCGAGGCCCTCGTCTCGCGATGCCCGGAAGTTCTCGAGCTCACTGGCGCCGATCTGCTGGCCCATGAGTCGCGTCATGCCATAGACACCGCCCCCCAGCGCCGCGACGCTGCCGGTGGTTGCCGCGATGCGCACCGGGGTGCTGGGGATCTCCTCGATGACCCGCGAGGCCATGCCCGTGGCCGCAGCAGCGGCCATCGCGCCCGCGCCAAGTCGCGCCCACGAGCGCCAGGACGGCTCATGCTCGCGCCAGGCGAGCAGGCGGTTGGCCGCAACGGAGCCCAGGACCACCAGCGCATCCCCGGCCACCTGGCCGCGGCGACCGCCCACGCGCGACCCCAGGGCGCTCAGGGCGCTGTGCGCCGTAGTGCCCCAGGTATAGGCGGCCAGGCCGGAGACGCCCGTGATGATGCCCTGGTCGACGCTCTTCCGGGTGAGCAGGTTGGGCTGGTAGGACAGGCCCACGCTCACCGCGGCAAGCATGAGCCCAGCGCGTGAGGAAGGGTCCAGGTCGCGGGGCACCCGGATGCGGGACAGGAGAGACATGGCCCACATCCTGACGCATGGCCCCGTCGGAGGGGGCCCGGCCTGCCAGATTCACCCCCCGTTCACCCCCTGAGGCCAAGGGAGCGGATCCTGGGCCTTGCGGGATACTGGCCCTACCGGGAAAGCCCGGCACGATCATCGGAGGATCCGTGAGCAGCGCGCCCCGCCAGCCACTTGAGCTCTTCGCCATCGACGGCCTGCTCACTGAGGAGGAGCGCGCCATCCGCGATGTCGTGCGCGACTTCGTCGAGCGCCGCATCAAGCCGGAGGTCGCCGACTGGTTCGAGGCGGGCACGATCCCCGCACGCGAGCTCGCTCGCGAGTTCGGCGAGCTCGGCGTCCTGGGCATGCACCTCGAGGGTTACGGCTGCGCCGGCACCAACGCGGTCTCCTATGGGCTTGCCGCCATGGAGCTCGAGGCCGGCGATTCCGGCATTCGCTCGCTCGTAAGCGTGCAGGGCTCCCTGGCGATGTACGCGATCCACGCATTCGGCTCGGACGAGCAGAAGGACGAGTGGCTGCCGCGCATGGCGAAGGGCGAGGCGATCGGATGCTTCGGCCTCACCGAGGCCGACTTCGGCTCGAACCCCTCAGGGATGCGCACCGCGGCGAAGCGGGATGGCGACGACTGGGTGCTCGACGGCTCCAAGATGTGGATCACCAATGGCACCGTCGCTGACGTGGCCATCGTGTGGGCCCAGACCGATGACGGCATCCGGGGCTTCGTGGTCCCCACGGACACCGCCGGCTTCTCAGCTCGCGAGATCCACAAGAAGATGTCGCTGCGCGCTTCCGTCACGGCGGAACTCGTCTTCGACGGCGTCCGCCTGCCCGCCTCGGCGATGCTCCCCGGCGTGCGCGGCCTCAAGGGTCCACTCGCGTGCCTCAATGAGGCGCGCTTCGGCATCGCCTACGGCACGCTCGGCGCGGCGCGCGACTGCCTCGAGACGGCCCTGAGTTACGCCATCGATCGTGAGCAGTTCGACAAGCCGATCGCCGGCTATCAGATGACCCAGCAGAAGCTCACCGACATGACGCTCGAACTGGGCAAGGGCATGCTGCTGGCCATCCACCTCGGCCGCCTCAAGGATGCGCACGCGATCACGCCCGAGCAGGTGAGCCTCGGCAAGCTCAACAATGCGCGCGAGTCGCTCGCGATCGCCCGCGAATGCCGTTCCATCCTTGGCGGCAACGGCATCACGCTGGAGTACCCCGTCATCCGCCACATGAACAACCTCGAGTCGGTGTTCACCTACGAGGGCACCAACGAGATGCACACGCTCATCATCGGACAGGCCCTCACGGGCATCCCGGCCTTCCGTTAGACGCTCCAGCGCGCCGAGTGTGCACCTGCGTGCAGCGAATCACCGGAATTCGTGTCCGCAACTGCACACTCGGCGAAGGGGTCAGGATGAGGGGAGGTCCGGCGGGCCGTTGCGGTAGGTCGCAGGTGTCTGGCTGAGCGTGATCGGGTGCGCGACGGTGGGCGTGCCCTCCACCGTGACCACGGGTGCGAGGCCCAGGCTTTCCGCAAGGGCGAAGGCCTGGGCGAGATCGTTGATCGGCCCGCAGGGCACACCGGCACCGGTGATCCGCCGCTGCCATTCATCCGCCCCCTGCATCGCCAGGAGAGCCTCCAGCCGCGCCTTGAGCTGCTCGCGATGAGCGACGCGCGCGGGATTGGTGGCGTAGTCGGGATCGCTGGCCAGCTCCGGCGCACCGAGCTCCCTCACCAGCGCCCCGAACTGCCCATCGTTGCCCACCGCGACGACGAGTGGGCGATCGGCGGTGGCGAAGACGTCGTAAGGCGCGATGGACGGGTGGGCATTGCCGAGAATGCCCGGCACGACGCCTGCCGCGACGTAGCCGGATGCCTGGTTGACCAGTGCCGAGAGAAGCGAGGAGAGCAGGTTCACCTCGACCCGCTGGCCCTGGCCGGACACGTCGCGATGACGCAGCGCAGCGAGGATGCCCACGGTGGCATGCAGCCCGGTGATGACGTCGACAAGCGCCACGCCCGCCTTGGTGGGCTCTCCGGGGCCGGGTCCCGTGACGCTCATGAGGCCGCCCATCGCCTGCACGAGGAGGTCGTAGCCCGGCAGGTCGCGTCCTTCACCTGCGCCGAATCCGGTGATGGAGCAGTAGATGAGCCCCGGATGCGCAGCGGCGAGCTCGGCGTAGCCGAGGCCCATGCGGTCCAGCGCCCCGGGCTTGAAGTTCTCCACGAGCACGTCGGCGGACAGGGCAAGGGTGCGCGCCTCGGCCTGCCCCTGCGGCGTGCGCAGGTCGATCGCACGCGTCGCCTTGTTGCGGTTGACGCCCGCGAAGTACGTCGACTGGCCCCGTTCGGTGTACGGCGGCCCCCAGGCACGGGTGTCATCGCCATGTCCCGGCCGCTCGACCTTGATGACCTCGGCGCCGAGATCACCGAGCAGCATCGTCGCGTAGGGACCGGCGAGGACGCGGCTGAAGTCGGCCACGAGGATCCCTTCCAGTGGCCCGCTCACGTGTCGCCCCTCAGCAGCGGCGCAAGGGCCTCCAGCACGCGCGGATCCTCGATGGTCGAGGGCACCGGCTCCTCGCGGCCGTCCGCGATAGCACGCATGGACCGGCGCAGGATCTTGCCCGAGCGCGTCTTGGGCAGGGCAGGGACGATACGCACGTCACGGAGCGCCGCCACGGGGCCGACGGTATCGCGCACGCGTTCGATCACTTCGCGCTGGAGCTCCTCGGGATCCGGCTCCGCGCCCGCCTTGATCACGACGAACGCGCGAGGCACCTGGCCCTTGATCTCGTCATGCACGCCGATGACCGCGCACTCCGCGACCGCAGGATGCCCTGCCACGGCAGCCTCCAAGGAGCCGGTCGTGAGCCGGTGCCCGGCGACATTGATGACGTCATCCGTGCGGCCCATGACGTAGAGGTACCCGTCATCGTCGACATGGCCTCCGTCGCCGGTCGCGTAGTAGCCGGGGAAGGCGGACAGGTACGCCGATAGGTACCTGTCGTCGTCGCCCCAGAGAGTGGGCAGCGTGCCCGGCGGGAGAGGAAGGCGGATCGAGATGTTTCCCTCGATGTGAGGGGCGACTTCCTCGCCGTGCTCGTCCAGGACGCGGACGTCGTAGCCGGGAACCGGCCGCGAGGGCGAGCCGACCTTCAGAGGAAGCGGATCCAGGCCCCGCATGCTGGAGGCGATGGGCCAGCCCGTCTCGGTCTGCCACCAGTTGTCCACGACGGGGACACCGAGAATCTCCGTGGCCCACGCGAAGGTGTCGGGGTCCAAGCGCTCCCCCGCGAGGAAGAGGGTCCGCAGGCTGCTGATGTCCCGATCGGCAAGGCGCTCGCCTCGGGGGTCCTCCTTCTTGATCGCGCGGATGGCCGTGGGCGCAGTGAAGAGCGCGTTGACGCGATGGTCCTCGATGACGCGCCAGAAGGCCCCCGCATCCGGCGTCCCCACGGGCTTGCCTTCGTACATCACCGTCGTGCAGCCCGTGATGAGCGGTGCGTACGCGATGTAGGAATGGCCGACGACCCAGCCGACGTCGGAGGCGGCCCACCACACGTCGTCACGGCCGATGCCGTAGACGTGCGGCAGGCTCCACGCCATGGCGACGGCATGCCCGCCGTTGTCGCGCACGATGCCCTTGGGCTTCCCCGTCGTTCCGGATGTGTAGAGGATGTAGAGGGGGTCGGTCGCGTCGACCACGACGGGATCCACCGGCCCCGCCCCCTCCAGGGCATCGCCCCACTCGACATCCCCCTCCCCCAAGTCCGCGGTCAGCTGCGGTCGCTGCAGGACGATGACGGCATCCGCCTTGTGCGCGGCCAGGTCACGGGCCTCGTCGATGAGCGGCTTGTACGGCACGACTCGGCCGGCCTCGATCCCGCAGGACGCCGTGATGATGGCCTTGGGCAGGGCATCATCGATGCGCGCAGCGAGTTCGGGTGGCGCGAAGCCACCGAAGACCACCGAGTGGACGGCACCGAGCCGCGCGCACGCGAGCATCGCGATGAGCGCCTCCGGCACCATCGGCAGGTAGATGATGACCCGGTCGCCACGCTCCACGCCCAGTCGGCGCAGTGCACCGGCGAAGAGCGAGACGCGGTCGAGGAGCTCGGCGTAGGTCAGCCGGGTGACCTCGCCTGTGTAGGCGCTGTCGTGGATGAGCGCGGTACGGTCCCCGCGCCCGGCGGCCACGTGGCGATCGAGGGCGTTCGCGCAGGTGTTGAGCTGGCCGCCGGGGTACCAGCGGTACAGCGGGGCGGCCGAGTCGTCGAGGACCGTCTCGGGAGGGGTGACCCAGTCGACGAGCGCGGCCGCCTCGCCCCAGAACCCCGCGGGATCGGCGAGGCTCCGCGCGTGCGCGACCTCTCCGGCATTGGCCATGGCGGTGACGCTAGCGCACGCAAGGCGCTCAGGGAGTTGCTGCAGCGAGCTGCCCGCAGGCTCCGTCGATCTCGCGTCCCCGGGTATCGCGCACCGTGACGGGGACTCCCGCCCCCTCGAGAGCGCGTACGAAGGCTCGCTCGTCATCGGGGTCCGACGCAGTCCAGGCCGACCCGGGCGTCGGATTCAAGGGAATGAGGTTGACATGCACCAGGTGACCACGCAGGCGCTTGGCCAGGAGCTCGGCCCGCCAGCGCTGGTCGTTGACGTCGCGGATGAGCGCGTACTCGATGCTCACGCGTCGTCCAGTCGTATCGGCGTAGTGCCACGCGGCATCGAGGACCTCGGTGACGGGATAGCGCGTGTTGATGGGCACGAGCGTGTCGCGTAGCTCATCGTCGGGGGCGTGCAGCGACACCGCCAACCGCAGCGGGAGGCCCTCGGTCGCGAGCTCGCGCATGCGCGGCACCAGGCCCACGGTCGACACGGTGATCCCGCGAGCTGACATGCCCAGCCCCTCGGGCACCGGGTCGACCATGCGATGGATGGCGCCCATGAGGGCCCGATAGTTGGCCAGCGGCTCCCCCATGCCCATGAACACGACGTTGCTCACCCGGTCGCGACTTCCGGGGAATTCGCCCGAGCGCACCAGGCGGGAGCCAGCGATGACCTGGCCCACGATCTCCGCGGTCGACAGGTTGCGCGTGAGCCCCGCCTGGCCCGTCGCGCAGAACGGACAGTTCATCCCGCATCCCGCCTGGCTCGAGACGCACATCGTCACGCGGTCGCGGTAGCCCATGAGCACGGACTCCACGCGCGAGCCGTCGTGCAGCTTCCACAGGACCTTGACGGTCGCGCCGTCGTCACAGGAGAGCTCGCGCACGGGAGTGAGGAGGTCGGGGAGGAGAGCCTGCGCGACGGTGTCGCGGTCTGCCGGGCTCAGGTCGGACCAGGTCGAGGCGTCCGTCTCGAGGCGGCCGAAGTAGTGGCGCGAGGCTTGATCGGCACGGAAGGCCGGAAGCCCCAGGTCGGTCATGGCCTCGCGTCGCCCCGCCATGTCGAGGTCGGCGAGATGTGCGGGCGGGCGCCCCCTGCGGGGTGCCTCCAGGGTGAGCTCACCGGGCGCGGGCATGGGATCAGTGTCGCATCAGCCCTGGCCGAGGAAGAGCGCGAAGAGCGCCCATGCGGCGAAGGCGTTGATGACAAGGGAATCGAGCCGGTCCATGATGCCGCCGTGCCCGGGCAGCAGGCTGCCCATGTCCTTGACCCCGATGTCGCGCTTGATGGCGCTCTCGATGAAGTCGCCTGCGGTGGCGGTCACCGTGAGGACAGCACCCATGATGAGCCCCTGCCACCAGGGAGCGTCAAAGACCCAGATGAACGCCGCGACGCCGATGAGGCACTGGACGACGAGGGAGCCGGCGAAGCCCTCCCACGACTTCTTGGGGCTGACCTGCGGGGCGATGGGGTGCCGTCCGAAGAGCACCCCGGTGGCGTAGCCCCCGATGTCGTTGCCGATGGTGAGCAGGATGAACACCACGATGCGCCAGGGGCCGTCGGGCGCGGCGAGCATGAGCATGGCGAAGCCCGCCATGAGCGAGACGTAGCCGAGCAGGAAGACGCTCGCACTCGCGTCTCGGAGGTAGCCCTCGGTGCCGCGGCGGATGCGCCAGATGAGCACGGCGACGACTCCAGCTCCGATGGTGACGAGGAGCGCCTCGGTGCCCCAGACGTAGGCCACGGCCATCCCCACCAGGGTCGTGGCGTAGACCGGCGTGCGCGCGACTCGGATGCCCGCTCCCGCGAAGGCCGTGGTGAGCTCGTAGATCGCGAGGCAGAGCGCGGCCGCCGCGAGCACTCCGAAGAGCCACGGGACCCACACGAGGCTGACGACGACGAGCAGCGCGAGCACCACGCCGGAGGCAATGGCCGCGGGCAGGTTGCGGCCCGCGCGGCTCGGGGGGGGAGCCGGGTCCTGCGACCCAGGGGTGTCGGTCATCGACTAGACCTCGAGGAGCTCGGCTTCCTTGTGCTTGAGGATCTCGTCGATGTGCGCGACGGTCTTGTGCGTGACGTCCTCGAGGTGCTTCTCGCCGCGCTTGACATCGTCCTCGCCGACCTCGTGCTCCTTGACCATCTTCTCCATGGCTTCCTTGGCATGCCTTCGGATGTTGCGCACGGAGATGCGGGCATCCTCGGCCTTCTGGCGAGCCACCTTGATGTACTCCTTGCGGCGCTCCTCCGTGAGGGCGGGCAGGACCACCCGGATGATGCTGCCGTCATTGGTGGGATTGACGCCCAGGTCGGAGTCGCGAATCGCCTTCTCGATCGCGGCGAGCGAGCCCTTGTCGTACGGCGTCACGATCATCATGCGCGCCTCAGGAGAGGCGAAGGACGCGAGCTGGTTGACCGGTGTGAGGGTGCCGTAGTAGTCGACCATCACCTTGGCGAACATGGACGGGTTGGCTCGACCGGTGCGAATCGTGGCGAAATCGTCGCGCGCGACCTCGACGGCCTTGTCCATCTTCTCCTCGGCCTCGAGGAGGATCTCGTCGACCTGCTCGCTCACGTCATGTCCTTCCCGGATTCCGCATCGGTGCGCGTCACTAGAGTCCCGATCCTCTCACCCCGCACCGCGCGCGCGATGTTGCCCTCGACGAGCAGGTCGAAGACGAGAAGGTGCATGTCGTTGTCCCGGCACAGGCTGATGGCCGTGGCATCGGCGACCTTGAGGTCGCGCGCGAGGACATCGTCGTAGGAGAGCCGCTCGAATCGCCGAGCGTCGGGGTGCGTGCGGGGATCGGCGTCGTAGATGCCGTCGACGGCCTTGGCCATGAGCACGATGCGCGCCCCGACCTCCAGGGCCCGCTGGGCTGCGGTGCTGTCCGTGGAGAAGTACGGAGCTCCGAGGCCCGCGCCGAAGATCACCACGCGCCCCTTCTCGAGGTGGCGGATCGCCCGCCTCGGGATGTAGGCCTCGGCAACCTGGCCCATGGTGATCGCCGTCTGCACGCGGGTCTCCACGCCCTGCTTCTCGAGGAAGTCCTGGAGCGCGAGGCAGTTCATGACCGTGCCGAGCATGCCCATGTAGTCGGCGCGCGCACGGTCCATGCCACGCTGCGAGAGCTGCGCCCCGCGGAAGTAGTTGCCGCCGCCGATGACGACGGCCACCTCCGTGCCCGCACGCACGATGCCGGCGATCTGACGGGCGATGGACTGGACGACGTCGGGATCGACCCCGAGGTCGCCCTCTCCCGCGAAGGCCTCGCCCGAGAGTTTGAGCAGGACCCGGTCCCAGCCCCCTTCGGGGGCCTCAGGCCACGTGTCGATGGTGCCCTCGAGCGATGGCTGGACTGGCCCGGCGGTGGGGCGGTGCCCACCCTGTCGGGCCTCACCGCTCTCCGACACCGGCCCTCCCATGGCTCAGACCGTAGCGCCCCGGCCCACCGGACGGCGCGCCTCCCGGGGGTTCAGCCCTGGCCGACCTCGAAGCGAGCGAACGCCGAGACCGTGGTGCCCGCATCGCTGAGGACCTGCCCCACGGTCTTCTTGCTGTCGACGACGGAAGGCTGCTCGAGCAGGACCGACTCTTTGAAGAAGCCCTGGAGACGCCCCTCGACGATCTTCGGGAGAGCCGCCTCGGGCTTGCCCTCCTCCTTGGCCGTGGCCTCGGCGATACGCCGCTCGTTGTCCACGACCTCGGCGGGCACCTCGTCGCGCGTGACGTAGCTGGGGCGCATCGCGGCGATCTGCATGGCGGCACTGCGCGCGTCGTCCTCGTTGCCGGTGTAGGACACCATGACGCCCACCTGCGGGGGCAGGTCGGAGGCCCGCTTGTGCATGTACACGGCCACCGGGGCCTTGAGCATTGCGACGCGGCCGAGCTCGAGCTTCTCGCCGATGATCCCAGCGAGGTCGGAGATGGCCTGGTCGACGGTGCGCCCGTCGGTCATCATCTGCTGGGCGAGGGTGGCCTGGTCGCCGACCTGCAGCTGTGCTGCCGTCTGGACGATCGTGCCCGCGAGCGCCTGGAAGTCCTCGCTCTTGGCGACGAAGTCGGTCTCGCAGAGCAGCTCGACCATGACGTTGTCCTGCGAGGCGACGAGCCCATTGGCCGTGGTGCGCTCAGCTCCGCGCTTGGCTGCCTTGGCAGCACCGGAGATGCGGAGCGCCTCGATGGCCTTGTCGATGTCGCCGTCGGACTCCTCCAGGGCCTTCTTGCACTCCATCATGCCCGCGCCCGTGAGGTCGCGAAGCTTCTTGACATCGGCTGCCGTGATCGTGGCCATGACCTATCCCTTTGACTCGTTCGTGACGTGCAATGGCGTGCTCGTGCCGCGCGGCCACATCGGTGCGGCCGTGCGTGATGACGTCAGGCGCTCGGGGTCTCCGTGGCCTCGACGACGACCTCGGTCGCGCCGCCGCCGGCGAGGAGCTCCTGCTCCCACTCGGCCAGGGGCTCCTCGACGATGACCTCGACGGTGTCGCCCTCAGCAGCGGCCGCCGCGCGACCCGCGCGGGCGATAAGGCCCTCGGCCACGGCGTCGGCAATCACGCGGGTGAGGAGCGTGACGCTGCGGATCGCGTCGTCGTTGCCCGGGATCGGGAAGTCGATGACGTCCGGATCACAGTTGGTGTCGAGGATCGAGATCACGGGGATGCCGAGCTTGCGTGCCTCGCCGACCGCGATGTGCTCCTTGTTGGAGTCGATGACCCACACGGCGCTGGGCAGCTTCGCCATGTCGCGGATGCCGCCGAGCGTGCGGTCGAGCTTGACGCGCTCGCGGTCCAGGACGAGGAGTTCCTTCTTCGTCAGGCCGGCCGCGGCGGGATCGGTCTCGAGGCCCTCGAGCTCCTTGAGGCGCTGCAGCCTCTTGTGCACGGTGTTGAAGTTGGTGAGCATGCCGCCGAGCCAGCGCTGGTTGACGTAGGGCATGCCGACGCGCGTCGCCTGCTGGGCGATGGGCTCCTGGGCCTGCTTCTTGGTGCCGACGAAGAGGATCGTGCCCCCGCGGGCCACGGTCTCCTTGACGAACTCGTATGCGCGGTCGATGTAGGACAGCGACTGCTGCAAGTCGATGATGTAGATGCCATTGCGCTCGGTGATGATGAAGCGCTTCATCTTGGGGTTCCAGCGCCGGGTCTGGTGACCGAAGTGGACACCGCTCTCGAGCAGCTGGCGCATCGTGACGACGGCCATGGGGCACTCCTTGGGCGCGGCGGGCAAGCCCACCGCTGTCGGTTGTCGGCAGACGCCGGGTGGCGTCGGCCCCTGG
>JAPOKX010000004.1 GCA_029977425.1 Actinomycetota bacterium | reverse complement strand
ATCGTGGACCCGATTGGGGTCCCGAAGGCGGACCGGGCGACGACGGCGATCGCTACCTCGAGGTGTGGAACCTCGTGTTCATGCAGGAGGAGCTCTCCGCGGTGCGCTCCAAGGAGGACTTCGATGTCCTCAAGCCGCTGCCGGCGAAGAACATCGACACCGGCATGGGACTGGAGCGCATGGCCGCCCTGCTGCAGGGCGTCGAGAACATCTACGAGATCGATACGACGAAGCGCATTCTCGATCGCGCGAGCGAATTGACGGGCGTGGCCTACGGCGCGGGAGAGAAGTCCGACGTCGCCCTCCGCGTCATCGCCGACCACTCCCGCACGTGCGCCTTCCTCATCGGCGACGGCGTGATCCCGGGCAACGAGGGGCGCGGCTATGTCCTGCGACGCCTCATGCGACGAGTGATCCGCAATATGCGCATCCTGGGCTGCGAGGAGCCCTCGATCGGCGAGCTCATGAGCACCACGATCACCACGATGGCGCCCCAGTATCCCGAGCTCAACGACGAGGCGAGCCGCATCGGCAGCATCTCGGTCCAGGAGGAGGCGGCCTTCCTCCAGACGCTCAAGACGGGCACGCAGATCTTCGACATGGCTGCTGCCGAGGTGCGCAGCAACGGTGCGGGCGTGCTTCCGGGCGAGCAGGCCTTCGCCCTCCACGACACCTACGGCTTCCCCTTCGACCTCACCTTGGAGATGGCCCGCGAGCAGGGCCTCGACGTCGACGAGGCGGGATTCCGTCGACTGATGTCCGAGCAGCGCGAGCGTGCCAAGGCCGATGCGCGATCCCGGAAGGCGGGCGTCACCTCCGTGACGGCGTACCGCGAGATCCTCGAGACCGGCGGCACCACGGGATTCACGGGCTACGTCGACACCGCCACCGAGGGTGTCATCACCGGCATCCTCCGCGACGGCTCGGTGGTGCCCGTCGCGCGTGAGGGCGAGCACGTCGAGATCGTCCTCAACCGCACTCCCTTCTACGCCGAGGCCGGAGGGCAGCTCGGCGATCACGGGCGCATCACCACCTCGGGGGGCGCCGTCGTCGAGGTGTACGACGTCCAGACGCCGGTGCCGGGCCTCTTCATCCACCGCGGCACCGTCGCCTCCGGTGAAGTAGTGGCCGGTGACGAGGCAGTCGGCCACGTCGACGTCGAGCGCCGTCGTGCGATCTCTCGCGCGCACACGGCCACGCACCTGGTGCATCGGGCCTTCCGCGAGTTCCTCGGCGACACCGCCACCCAGATGGGCTCCGAGAACGCCCCCGGGCGATTGCGCTTCGACTTCCCCAGCACCGGTCCCGTCGGCGATGTCGTCCTTCGCGATGTCGAAGCCCGGGTCAATGACGTCCTCGCCGCGGACCTCGAGGTCATGGCCCAGGTCATGACGCTCGACGAGGCACGCAACTTCGGCGCGATGGCCCTCTTCGGCGAGAAGTACGGGAGCGAGGTGCGTGTCATCTCCGTCGGTGACTGGGCGCACGAGCTCTGCGGCGGCACGCACGCCCAGCGCTCGGGCCAGCTCGGCGTCGTGACCTTCCTGTCGGAGGGTTCGATCGGCGCGGGGGTGCGCCGCGTCGAGGCGCTCGTCGGCGTGGATGCCTACCGCCACCTCGCGCGCGAGCACGTCCTGGTGGATCAGCTCACCGAAATGGTCAAGGCGCGACCCGAGGAACTGCCGGAGCGCATCGAGTCGCTCATCACCCGACTCAAGGACGCTGAGCGGGAGCTGCAGCGCTACAAGAGCGCGCAGCTCACCAGCAACGTCGAAGGCGTCATCGGGGAGGGGCGCGATCTCGGCCCCTTCCGGATCTGGACCTACCGCGCGCCCGACGGCACGTCCGCGGGTGACCTACGCGAGCTCGCTCTGCGCGGACGCGCGACCGCCCGCCCTGACATGGGGGTCGGCATGGTGGGCGCCTCGGTCGAGGACGGTCGCGTCGCGATGGTGAGCGTGGTCAACGACCGCGCCCGCGAGCTCGGGCTCACGGCCAAGGCACTCCTCGACGCAGCGCTGCCCGCCATCGACGGGCGCGGCGGCGGCAAGGACGACATCGCGCAGGGAGGCGGCACCCGCGCGGACGGCCTCGACGAGGCCTTTGCTGCCGTGCAGGCCGCTGTCGCTTCGCTGGCGGGGGAGTCCTGAGCTGGAACGCGGCGCCCGCCTCGCGATCGACGTCGGCTCAGTCCGCGTCGGCGTAGCGCGCAGCGATCCTGACGGCATCCTCGCCGTCCCCGAGGCGACCCTCGGACGAGACGATCGCACCATGGAGCGCATTGCCTTCCTCGTCGAGGAGTACGCCGCGGCAGTCGTCTACGTAGGACTGCCGCTGGGCCTTGATGGCGAGGTCGGTGCGGCAGGTGCCGCCGCGCACGAGTTCGCCACCACCCTGGCGGGGCGCATCGACGTCCCCGTGCGCCTCGTGGACGAGCGGCTGTCGACCGTGTCCGCGCAGCGATCCCTGCAGGCCGCGGGCAAGAACACGAGGGAATCCCGGAGCTACGTCGACCAGGCTGCCGCGGTGGTCATCCTCGAGAGTGCCCTGGCGCGCGAGCGCGCCGACGGGACTCGAGCCGGCCGAGCGGTTACCGTCTGAGGGTTGCGTTCGCATGCGTGAGGAGGTGGGACCGTGAGCCAGCTCGTCCCTTTCCTCACCGAAGATCCGCTGCCCCCTTCCCGCAATCGCCGGAGCCCGGTGCGCTGGACCGTCACCGCACTCGGCGTCATCGCGCTCATCGTGGCCGGCGTCTGGGCCGTGTCGACGGTCCGCGGGCTCGCCCCTGAGGAGCAGGCTGCGGTGGCCGCGGGCCAGCCCGTCGATGTCGTCGTGGACAGCGGCGACTCACTCAGCACACTGGCCGCGCGACTTGCTGATGCGGGCGTGGTGGCTTCGGCATCGAGCTTCCTCGCGACGGCCGAGCTCGACGAGCGCGCCTCGCGTATCGGCCCTGGTGTCTACTCGCTCCAGACCGGCATGGATCCCGCCCAGGTCATCGAGGCGATGCTGGATCCGGCCAGTCGCGCGGCACCGCTGGTCCTTCCCGAGGGCCTGCGATTGGACGAGACCCTCCGCATCACGTCCGAGCGGACCGGTCTGCCCCTCGCTGACCTCCAGGCCGCGACGGAGGAATCCGGTGACCTCGGGCTCCCGGACTGGGCCGGCGGGCGCCCGGAGGGATTCTTCTTCCCTGCCTCGTACGACGTCATCCCCGGCCGCACGGCTTCAGAGGTGCTCGGCGCCATGGTGCGGCGGTTCGACATCGCCGCCGACGAGGTGAGCCTGGAGAAGAGGGCCAAGCGCCTGGGACTGTCGCCCTACGAGGTCCTCACCGTGGCGAGCCTCGTCCAGGCCGAGGCGGCCCCGGAAGACTTCCGGAAGGTCGCACGGGTGGTCTACAACCGCCTCGATCAGGGCATGAAGCTGCAGTTCGACTCCACGGTCAACTACGCCTTGAAGCAGGACACGTTCTTCCTCACCGAGGACATGCTCGAGACGTCCTCGCCGTACAACACCTTCGTCATCGATGGGCTGCCTCCGGGGCCCATCAACTCCCCGGGCCAGGAGGCGATCGAGGCGGCACTCAACCCGGCCAACGGCGACTGGCTCTACTTCGTCACCGTGGATCCGGAGACCCTGACCACTCGATTCACCGCGGACTACGACCAGTTCCTCGCGTGGAAGCAGAAGTTCCGCGAGGGATACGCCGCGAGCGCCGCGCCGCAGGCGCCCTGACCCGCCATGGTCACGCGCCGTGCGGCCGTCCTCGGCTCGCCCATCTCCCACAGCCGATCGCCCGTGCTCCACCGCGCGGCCTATGCCGCTCTCGGCCTCGACTGGTCCTACGACGCGATCGACGTGACGACCAGCGACCTCGCGGGCTTCCTCGACACCTGTCGCTGGCCCGACTGGGCAGGGCTATCGCTCACCATGCCGCTCAAGACCGACGTCCTGCCGCTCCTGGACGACGTCTCCGAGACGGCATCCCTGACCCGGGCGGCCAACACGATCGTGTTCACCGAGCAGGGGCGCGCGGGACACAACACCGACGTCGCAGGGATGCAGCGAGCGCTGCAGGAGGCGCATGGCGGGGGGTTCGTGCCGCAGCGGGGGGCGATCATCGGCTCCGGGGCGACCGCGCGCAGCGCCCTCGCGGCACTCGCGCGCATGGGGGCGCGCGAGATCGACGTCATCGCGCGCAGCCCCGAACGCGCCCGCGACCTGCTTCCGCTGGGCAGTGATCTCGGCGTGGTCGTCTCGGTCTCGCCGTGGGAGAGCCCGGCACCGATCGAGGCCGACGCCGTGATCGCCACGGTGCCCCCGAGAGCTGCCGACGTGCTTGCCGCGCGGGTGCCGCCTGCGCCCGGCGTGCTCCTGGACGTGGCCTACGGCAGCGGCGTCACGGCACTCACGTCTGCATGGACGCGCGCGGGTGGCGTGAGTGCCGACGGGCTCGACCTGCTGCTGTGGCAGGCCGTCGACCAAGTGCGCCTCATGACGGGCCAGGAGCCACCCGTGGCGGTCATGCGCGACGCCCTTGTGGCCGAGGCGGGCACCTCGTCCCCATGACGCCGGAGATCCCGGCAGCGCAGGCGGCGCTCGCCCTGCTCGTGCTCCTGGTGGGCGTGGCGCTGGGGCCGCTCCTGGACCGGCTGGCCCGCTGGTCCCTCAGGGAGGACGACGCTCACACATGGCGCTCGCGCCCCTGGGCCACGGGCCTCATCGCCGGGGCAGGAGGAGCGGCTGCAGTACTCCTCGTCCCCGACACGGCCCTGGCACCCGCGTGGATCGCCCTCGCCTGGATCGCCGCCCCGATCGTGCGCACCGACCTCGCCCGGCATCGCATCCCCGACGTCCTCAACGTGGCGGCGGTGGGCGCGGGCGGGATCCTCCTCCTCGTCCCGCTGGAAGGCGCCGCCTATGGCCGAGCCTGGCTCGCGGCCCTGGCGGTCACCGCCGCGATGCTGGCCCTGGCGCTCATCGGCCCGAGCGGGCTGGGGATGGGCGACGTCAAGCTGGCTCCGGCCCTGGGGCTCTACCTCGGATACCTCGGCTGGAACGCGGTCCTCGTCGGCATCGTCGCGGGCTTCGTCCTCGGGGCGCTGGCCGCGCTTGCCGTCCTCGTCCGTGAGGCTGCGGCACGCAAGCCCCTGACGGGTGCCCTGCGGACGGCCCTGCCCTTCGGGCCCTTCCTCCTGCTGGGCACACTCGTGGGGCTCGCCTCGGGGTGAGGTCCCGGCGTGGTCTGAGAGGATTCGCGCATGGTCCGTTGGCTCACCGCAGGGGAATCCCATGGCGCGGCCCTCGTGGCCATCATCGAAGGCCTGCCCGCCGGCATCGAGGTGACGACCGCCGACATCGGGGAGGACCTGCGGCGCCGTCGACTCGGCGCCGGGCGCGGGGCGCGCATGGCCTTCGAGCAGGACGAGGTGCGGGTGCTCGGCGGCGTGCGCCATGGCCGGTCCTTGGGATCGCCCATCGCGATCGAAGTGGGCAATAGCGAATGGCCCAAGTGGCAGGCGGTCATGTCCGCGGACCCCGTGGATGAGGCCGAACTCGCCGCACTCGCGCGCAACGCGCCCCTCACGCGGCCTCGCCCCGGTCACGCCGACCTCGTCGGCATGCAGAAGTACGGATTCGACGATGCCCGACCGATCCTGGAGCGCGCAAGCGCGCGCGAGACGGCGGCACGCGTCGCCCTGGGCGCCGTGGCGCGGGCGTTCCTGCGACAGGTCGGCGGGATCGAGGTCATCAGCCACGTGGTGCGGATCGGTGGCGCTGTGGCCGAGCCCGATTCCGTGCCGGTGCCGGCCGACCGCGCGCACATCGACGACGACCCCGTACGGGCGCTCGATGCCGGAGCCAGTGAGCGCATGCAGGAGGAGATCTCCGCGGCCCACCGCGAAGGAGACACGCTCGGCGGCGTCGTGGAGGTCGTCGTCCATGGCCTGCCCCCCGGCCTCGGCAGTCATGTGCACTGGGACCGCCGGATCGACGCCCGACTGGCCGCCGCCCTCATGGGCATCCAGGCGATCAAGGGCGTCGAGGTGGGCGATGGCTTCGATCTCGCCGCCCGGCGTGGCTCCCTGGCACAGGACGAGATCGTCTCGGACGGCGAGCACCTCACGCGCACGTCCGGACGATCCGGGGGAACCGAGGGCGGCATGACGACGGGAGAGACGCTGCGGGTGCGGGCCGCCATGAAGCCGATCTCGACGATTCCTCGTGCCCTGCAGACCGTGGACGTCGCAACGGGCGAAGCGGCCAAGGCCATCAACCAGCGCTCCGACGTGTGCGCGGTGCCTGCGGCCGGTGTGGTCGCTGAGGCGATGGTCGCCCTCGTCCTCGCTGACGCGGTCATGGAGAAGTTCGGAGGCGACTCCGTCGACGAGGCGCGGCGCAATCTGCGCTCCTATCTCGATCACCTGGCCTTCTCGTGACCACGATCGTGATCGTCGGGGCGCCCGGTGCGGGCAAGTCGACGGTGGGACGTCGTCTCGCACGCTTATGGGGCGTGCCCTTCCGGGACAGCGACCAGATGGTGGAAGCCGAGGCGGGCAAGAGCGTGGCGGACATCTTCGTCGACGAAGGGGAGGCGTCCTTTCGCTCGCGTGAGCGTGACGTGATCGCAAGGGCCCTCGACGACGCCGAGGGTGTCCTCGCGCTCGGCGGCGGTGCCGTGCTCGATGAGTCAACGCGTGCACGACTCGTGCAGGCGCCGTGCGTATGGCTGCGCGTGGGGGTGGGCGAGGCCGCGAAGCGCGTGGGGCTCAACACCAGCCGACCCCTGCTCCTGGGCAACGTGCGCGGCACCCTCATGACCCTTCTCGACGAGCGAACCCCCCTTTACGAAGAGGTCGCCACGTGGAGCATCGACACCGATGGACGCACCGCCGATGAGGTCGTCGATGCCGTGGTCGCAGCGGTGGAGGCATCGTGACCGCCGAGGAGGTCACGCGAATCCCCGTCCGCGCTGAGCGCCCGTACGACGTCCTCGTGGGTCACGGCCTGCTGGGCGAGTTGCGCGGGCTGTTGGGGCACGACTGCCGTCGGGTCGCCGTGATCGCGCCGGTGGCACTCGCGACCACCGCGGAGGCGGTCCGCGAGGATCTCGTAGCCGACGGCCTTGAAGCCATCGCCCTGGAAGTCCCCGACGGAGAGGCCGCGAAGACGCCCGATGTGGCGGCCTTCTGCTGGTCGGTCCTCGGGCAGGCCGGCTTCACGCGCACCGACGCGATCGTGGCCATCGGCGGAGGATCGACCACCGACCTGGCCGGCTTCGTTGCCGCCACGTGGCTGCGCGGCGTACGCGTGGTGCATGTCCCGACAACAGTGCTCGGCATGGTGGATGCTGCGGTCGGCGGCAAGACAGGCATCAATACGGACGCGGGCAAGAACCTCGTTGGCGCCTTCCACGAGCCCGCCGGGGTGCTGTGCGACCTCACGGCACTCGAGACGCTCCCGCGCAATGATCTCGTCGCCGGCCTCGCCGAGTCCGTCAAGTGCGGCCTCGTGCGAGATCCGGCGATCCTCGACCTGGTGCTGGCCGACCCGGGTGACGCCGTGCGACCTGACTCTGCCCGGCTCCGCGAGATCATCGAGCGCTCCATCCGCGTCAAGGCGGACGTGGTCTCGGAGGACCTGCGCGAGTCGATCGGCGGCCCGCTCGGGCGCGAGATCCTCAACTACGGCCACACCTTCGGGCATGCCATCGAGCGCGCCGAGGACTATCGCTGGCGACATGGTGCAGCTATCAGCGTCGGCATGGTCTACGTCGCGGAACTCGCGCGTCTGGCCGGGCGCCTCGACGACGCGACTGTCGACCTGCATCGCGAGTCGCTCAGTGCCCTCGGGCTGCCGACGACCTATGCCGGCGGCCGCTGGGATCGTCTCCTCTCGGCCATGCGCATCGACAAGAAGGCGCGCGGCGACATGCTGCGCTTCGTCGTACTCGACGGAGTGGCAAGGCCGGCGATTCTCGAAGGACCCGATCCCGCCCTTCTGTCGGCGGCTTATGCGGAGGTGGCGTCATGAGCGCACGTCGCGTGCTCGTGCTCAACGGTCCCAACCTGGGGCGCCTGGGCGTGCGCGAGCCGGAGATCTACGGCCACACCACGCACCAGGAACTCGCGGAGGCATGTCGGGCATCGGGGTCAGAGCTCGGCCTGGAGGTTGAGGTCCGGCAGACCGACTCCGAAGCGGAACTCGTCGGCTGGCTGCACGAGGCTGCCGACGCCGGCACTCCTGTCGTGCTCAACGCCGGTGCCTTCACGCACTACTCCTACGCACTGCGCGACGCCCTGGCCCAGGTGGCGGCCCCGACCGTCGAAGTCCACCTGTCCAATCCCGCGGCTCGGGAGTCCTTCCGGCATACGTCGGTGATCGCTTCGGTGGTGACCGGATCGATCAGTGGTTTCGGCATCGGCTCCTACGCCCTGGCGCTGCGCGCGATCGCGGGATCGGATGCCTGACATCCACGCGGCACGACGCGCGCAGGCATGGGAGCAGACGCAGCGCACGTGCCCAGAGGCCACCGCGCTGCTCGTGACGTCCCTGGCGAATGTCCGGTATCTCACCGGCTTCACCGGCAGCAACGCCGTGCTGCTGCTCGAGGAGGACCGCGTGCTGCTCGGCACGGACGGTCGCTACACCGTCCAAGCCGGTGAGCAGTGTGCCGATGTGCCCGTGCACCTGGATCGGCTCACCGTGCCGGCCGTCGCCGGCGCATGGCTCACCTCGGGAGGCGGGGTGCTCGCCGTGGAGTCCGCGCACCTCAGCGTGAGCGACCTGCGCGTCGTCGAGGGCGTTGTCGGCTCCGCGCCGCGGGAGACGACGGGAATCGTCGAGGCGTGTCGGATGCACAAGGACGCTGAGGAGATCGCGCTGATCGAACGGGCGTGCGCAGTCAGCGACGCGGCACTCCAGGCGATCCTGCCGCGCATCTCCGAGGGCGTTACCGAGAGGGAGATCGCCCGCTGGCTGGAGGCGGAGATGTTCGCCCGTGGCGCCGATGAGCTGTCCTTCGAGACGATCGTCGCCGGCGGACCCCACTCAGCCAAGCCGCATCACGAGCCCACCACTCGTCCGCTGGGGAGGGGCGAGTTGCTGCTCATCGACTTTGGCGCAGCCGTGGGCGGCTATCACGCCGACGAGACACGGACCTTCATCGTGGGCGCGGCCGCCGAATGGCAGCGCGAGATCCACGCGGTCGTCGCCGAAGCGCAGGAGGCCGGACGGGATGCGGCTCGCGCGGGAGCAGGCTTGCTCGACGTCGATCACGCCGCGCGATCCGTCGTGGCCGAGGCGGGCTACGGCGACTACTTCGACCATGGCCTGGGGCACGGCGTAGGCCTGCAGATCCATGAGGCGCCGTTCTTCAGCCCTCGGTCCACGGGTATGCTCCCCGCCGGCTCACCGGTGACCATCGAACCCGGCATCTACCTCCCCGGCAGGGGCGGGGTGCGCATCGAGGACACCATCCTGGTGGGCGAGGGTCCCAGCAGATCCCTGACGTCGTCGCCCCGCGACCTCGTGGCGCTGGGCTGACTGGGAGGACGACGGCACGTGGCAACGACCAACGACCTGAAGAACGGCTTGGTGCTCAACCTCGACGGCCAGTTGTGGACCGTGGTGGAGTTCCAGCACGTCAAGCCCGGCAAGGGCGGGGCCTTCGTCCGCACCAAGCTCAAGAACGTCCTCTCGGGCAAGGTGGTCGACAAGACCTTCAACGCCGGCGTCAAGGTGGAGACCGCCAATGTCGACAAGCGCGACATGCAGTACCTCTACCGCGATGGTGACGACTGGGTCTTCATGGACACCTCGACCTACGACCAGGTGACGATCCCCAATGCGGTGGTGGGCGACAACGCGCGCTGGATGCTCGAGAACCAGGAGTGCATCGTCGCGATGCACGAGGGCAACGCGCTCTACGTCGAGCTGCCCGCGGCTGTCGAGCTCACCATTACCTACACCGAGCCCGGACTGCAGGGCGATCGCTCGACGGGTGGCACCAAGCCCGCAACCCTCGAGACGGGCGCTGAGATCCAGGTGCCGCTCTTCATCGAGGCCGACACCCGCGTGAAGGTCGATACCCGCGACGGTTCCTACCTCGGCCGCGTCACCTGACGTGTCCGCTCGCCACAAGGCACGCAAGCGCGCGCTGGACGTCCTCTTCCAGGCGGACCTGCGCGATCTCGACCCCCTCGTCGTGCTCGCCGACTCAGAGCGCCTGCGATCGGACGAGGGGGATGCGCCACTGAACCCCTACGTCGCCGAACTCGTCACGGGCGTCGCCGCCCATCGTGCGCGCATCGACGAGTTGCTCACGACGTACTCCCTGGGGTGGACCCTGGAGCGGATGCCCGGCGTGGACCGGGCCATCCTGCGGCTGGGGGCCTATGAGGTCCTCTGGGGTGACGTGCCCGAGGCAGTCGCCATCGACGAGGCGGTGACGCTCGCCAAGGAGCTCTCCACCGACGACTCGCCGGCCTTCGTCAACGGCCTGCTCGCGAGAATCGCGGGGCAGAGGTCCACACTGGACCTTGAGGCCTGAGACTGTCGATGGGCCCGCTTGCGTGGGAGGAAGTGCGATGAGGTGGGTGCCGGTGGTTGCCGGCGCAGGCGTCCTGGCCGGTGCTGTGCTGGGGGCTGCGCTCGTCGCGCCCGCGATCGCCGCCCGCGACGATGCGACGCCGCCGGTCGTGCCGCGGATCTTCTCCTGCGTGACGGTGGATACCGGTGAACTGCGGATCATCAACGCAGACGACACCTGCGCGGTCGGCGAGGAGCGCCTCGCCTGGAACCAGCGCGGGCTCCCCGGCCCGCGCGGCAAGCAGGGTCCGAAGGGGGCCCAGGGCGCCCAGGGTCCGCAGGGCCCGCAGGGAGTGCCGGGGTCCGTGGGCCCGCAGGGCGTCCCCGGGCCTCAGGGACTGCCGGGCAACGTGGGCAATCCCGGGCCAGTGGGCCCGCAGGGTCCGATCGGCCCCAGCGACGGGTTCTCCGCGACCTTGGCCGATGACACCTTCAGCGACGCTCCCGTCGTACTCGCCACTCTGTCGCTGCCGGCCGGCACCTACCTGGTGGACGCGGCGGCGTATCTCTCGCTCGAGCAGAGCGGCGGGCCGTTCGACACAGTCTCGTGCGGCCTCGACGGCCCCGGAGACAACTTCGCCACGCTGACAGCGTTCGGCCAGGTGACCTTCCCGCTGGCGGCCAGCCTGGAGATCCCCGAGCCCGGGGGAGAGGTCACCGTCGAGTGCGTGAAGGGACAGGCCGGGTCGGTCCGCGCGAGCGGCACCCTCAACGCGGTCAAGGTCGGCGCGCTCACGCTCCAGTGATGTGCCCCGGGTGGGATTCGAACCCACACTGGACGGTGTTTGAGACCGCTTCCTCTGCCGGTTGGGATACCGGGGCCTGGCGGCCAGGGTACCCGGGCTGCTCTGGGCTCGCGCTGTCCTAGGCTTCGGCCGTGACGCAGGCACGACCGCGCATCGTGGTGGCGGAAGACGAGGCCGTCATTCGCATGGACCTCGTCGAGACTCTCCGCGAAGAGGGCTATGACGTCGTCGCGCAGGCTGCGGACGGGCAGACCGCCGTCGAGCGGATCGAATCGCTCGTGCCCGACGTCGCACTGGTCGACATCGCCATGCCCGGTCTCGACGGCATCGAGGTCACGCGCAGAGTGTCCGAGGCCACGGCCGTCGTGGTGGTCACGGCCTTCGGTCAGCGCGAGCGCATCGCTCAGGCGCGCGATGCGGGTGCGATGGGCTACCTGGTGAAGCCAGTCGGCCGGGATGACCTCGTGCCGGGGATCGAGATGGCGTGGTCCGGTTGGCTCACTCTCCGCGAGGCTCGTGGCCAGGCCGTGGCTTCCGCAGCAGCGGCGGAGCGGGCCGAGCAGCGACTCGCCGACCGGCGCGACGTCGAGCGGGCCAAGGCCCTGCTGGGCGATCGGATGGGCCTGGCGGAGGACGAGGCCTACCGCTGGCTCAGGCAGACGGCCATGGATGCCCGCCGCCCGCTCGGAGACGTGGCCCGGCAGGTCCTTGCCACTGAAACCGGGGACGCGCGCGACTAGGTCACGAAATGGTAACGAGCCGTGTCACGGTTCGCTAACCATCCTGTGACGATCCCCCAGGGGGGTGACGGCGGCCATCATCCACAGGGTAGTTTCAACTCACCATCACGGCGTGGTCGTGCCTGTCACGGCCCGCTACCCCTTAAGGAGAAATTGATGATCCGACGCAGCCCGATTGCGGGGGCAGTCGTGGTCCTCGGCGCCGCGAGCCTCGTGCTCGCAGCGTGCGGTGGCAGCAGCAGCACTTCGGAGTCCTCGAGCGCCGCACCGGCCTCGTCCTCCGCTGCTCCGTCATCGTCGTCCGCCGAGCCCGCACCCTCGACTGACTGCAAGAACACCCAGCTCAAGATCGGCACACTTCTGCCGGCGACGGGCAGCCTCGCCTACCTCGGCCCGCCCGAGTTCGCGGGCGTTGACCTCGCTGTCAAGGAGATCGACGCCGCCGGCGGCGTTCTCGGCCAGCCCGTGGTCAACGAGTACGGCGACTCCGGCGACACCGAGACCGACATCGCCTCGCAGACCGTCGACTCGCACCTCCAGAAGGGTGTGCAGGCGATCATCGGCGCTGCCTCGTCCGGCGTGACCTTCACGGTCATCGACAAGATCACGAGCAATGGCGTGCTCCAGATTTCGCCCGCCAACACCGCCCCGTCGCTCACGGACTACCCGGACAACGGTCTCTACTTCCGTACCGCTCCGTCCGATGCGCTCCAGGGCGCCGTCCAGGCGAGCAACGCCCTCGACAACGGGTTCACCTCCGGCGCGAGCATTGCCCGTAAGGATCCCTACGGCGAGGGCCTGCAGAACGCCTTCGTCGCGGAGTTCGAGGCCGGCGGCGGCACCATCACGGAGTCCCTGACCTACGATCCCACCGCTGCCTCCTTCGAGGCTGAGGTTGCCAAGATCGCGGCCACGAACCCCGAGTTCGTCCAGGTCGTGGGCTTCGACGAGTCCGTCAAGCTCATCCAGGAAATGATCAAGCAGGGCATCGGCCCGCAGGAGGTCCAGATCTACCTCGCCGATGGCAACCTGTCGACGACGGCGTTCAAGGACTTCCCGAAGGACACGATGACCGGCGTGATCGGCACCGTTCCCACGGGTGATCCCTCCGTCGACGTCGAGGCCTTCAACGGCAAGCTCCTCGAGCAGGATCCCGCCCTGACGGACTTCGCCTACGGCGCTCAGGCATACGACGCAACGGTCCTCGTCGCTCTCGCGGCCGAGTACGCCGGCTGCGCCGACGGCACCGCGATCGCTGCGGCCATGCCGATGGTCGCCAACGCTGACGCTGGTGGCGAGGCTTGCGGCACCTACGCCGACTGCCTCGCGATCATCCAGGCGGGCGGCCAGCCCAACTACGACGGTGTCACCGGCCCGCTGGACTTCAACGAGTACGGCGATCCCAAGGCTGCGACCATCGACGTGGTGCAGTACCTCACGAACACCAAGTTCGAGAGCATCGAGGTCGTCGGACCGGTCGAGGTCCCCGTCCCGTAAGCACGTAGCAGTACAGGAGGCCCGGTCCCGCTGAGGGGCCGGGCCTCCTGCATGTCCAGGGGTGCTCAGCCGCGCGCGCTGCGGCGCATGAACGCGCGCAGCGCCGGCCCGGGCAGGTCGAGGAGGGCGGCCATGGCCGCTGTCTGACGGTCCGCCGTGACGTGCAATCGGTTGCGCTCGATACCTCGCGCGATGGCGTTGGCCATGCGCTCCGGAGCGATGGGCCTGACGGCCCCGGACACTCGCTGGGTCTCGACGGGTTTGGTGAGATTCTCGCGCTCGAAGCCGGGTGTCCGCGTGTCGGGCGGGTAGGCGATGCTGACACGCACCCCGCGGTCGCGCACCTCGGCATCCAATGCGAGGCCGTAGCCGCGAACCGCGAACTTCGTGGGGGCATACGCGGCGTAACCGAACACTCCGATGAGGCCGACCACGGATGACACCAGAACCACGTGGCCCTCTCCGCGTTCGAGCATGCCGGGCAGGACGGCGCTGACCGCGTGGATGGTGCCCATCTGGTTGAGCTCGACGTGCCGTCGGTACACCTGCGCGCCGAGGTCCTGGACGTACCCCGGCTCGGCCGCTCCGGCGGCCGTCACGATCACGTCGCAGGGACCGTGCGTTACCTCCAGGTCACGAATGGCCTGCTGCAACGTGCCCGGGTCGGTCACGTCCGCCGACGCGACGGCGAGCCCTTCAATCATCGACTGGGCCTGCGCGAGCCGCGCAGGATCGCGGGCGACGACGGACACCCGTGCGCCGCGTCCGCGGCAGGCCGCCGCCGTGGCGAGGCCGATCCCCTGGGACCCGCCCGTGATGAGCACGTGCTTGCCGCGCAAGGCCGTCATGGCGCGACCGTACCCTTGGGCGGCTGAGGCGCGTGGCGTTCACGATCGACTTTCTAGGACTGCTCGAGGCTCCTCGCGGTCCGGTGCGCCGCGCTGGGCTACGCCGGCGTGCCACTGCCGGATGGCCACGCCACCCGGCGGTCGTGAGAGGCTGGGCTAGGCCTTGGCGAGAGTGCCAAGGTAGAGCTCGATGACCTTGGGGTCGTTGGCGAGCTCCCGTCCCGTACCCGTGTAGGCATTCTTGCCCTGATCGAGGACGTAGCCGCGGTCGACGATCTGCAGGCATCGCGCGGCGTTCTGCTCCACGATGACGACAGTGACGCCAGCTGCGTTGATGCCCTTGACGTTGACGAAGACCTCGTCCTGGAGCGCGGGGGACAGGCCGGCGCTGGGCTCGTCGAGGAGCAGCACGCTGGGGTCCATCATCAAGGCACGGCCCATGGCCACCATCTGGCGCTCACCGCCCGACAGTGAGCCTGCCCGCTGCTTGCGACGGTCTGCCATGGTGGGGAAGATCGAGACCACGCGCTCGAACTGCTCGTTGAACATCTTGGGGTTCTGGAAGCAGCCGACCTGGAAGTTCTCCTCGATGGTGAGGGAGGGGAAGACGTTGTTGGTCTGTGGGACGAAGCCCACGCCCTCCTTGACAAGGACGTCCGCGCGGAGATTCGTGATGTCGCGGCCACGCAGGGTCACCCGGCCGGAGTGGACGCGCACGAGGCCGAACATGGCCTTGAGCAGGGTCGACTTGCCCGCGCCGTTGGGGCCGATGATGCCGACGAGCTCGCCCTGCTTCGCGGTGAGCGAGCAGCCGTTGAGGATGTTGACGCCTGGGAAGTAGCCGGCGATCAGGTCGTCGGCATGGAGGACGTACTCCTCCTGGCCCGGCACGATTGCGCCCGGCTCGCTGAGTTGCTCGGCGTTGAGGTCGATCTCCTGCTCGAAGACGGGCAGCTCGCTGGGGTCGTTCTCCTCGCCCGGCTGAATCCCGGCCCTGGGGTCGAATCCGCTCATGATGACGTCCCCTCCGTGAGCGACTCTCCGCTTGAGGTGAGCTGCTGGTCGTGGTGGGCGCCCAGGTAGGCGTCGATGACGCGCTGGTCGCGCATGACGGTGTCGGGGCGGCCCTCGGCGATGATCTTGCCCTGGGCCATGACCACCACCCAGTCGCTCACGTCCCGGACCATGTCCATGTCGTGCTCGACGAACACCACCGTGGTGCCTTCCTCGCGGATGTCCCGGATGTGATCGAGGAGGCTCTGCTTGAGGGCGGGGTTGACTCCGGCCATCGGCTCGTCGAGCATCACCAGCTCGGGCTCGAGCATGAGCGCGCGCGCCATCTCCAGGAGCTTGCGCTGGCCGCCGGAGAGCGACCCGGCGAAGTCGTCCGCCTTCGCTGCGAGGTTGAAGCGCTCGAGCAGCACCGTGGCGCGCTCCTTGTTCTTCTTCTCCTGCGATTTCCAGGTGAAGGGGAAGACCGATGCCACCATGCTCTCGCCCGTCTGGCCTCCGGCGCCGAGGAGCATGTTGTCCATCACCGTGAGGCGGGACAGGCTCTTGGTGAGCTGGAACGTACGGACCATCCCCTTGCGCGCCAGGCGGTGCGGGGGAGTGTTGGTGATCGTGTTCCCGGCGAAGGTCCAGGTGCCCCCGTCGGCCTTGTCGAAGCCGCTCAGGACATTGAAGAACGTCGACTTGCCTGCGCCATTGGGGCCGATGAGCGCCGTGATCGCACCCTTCTGGATCTCGACGTGCGCGACATCCACGGCGACGAGGCCGCCGAAGTGTCGATTGACCCCATCGGCCACGAGCAGGGGCTCGGGCTTCGGCGCTCCCGGTTCGGGAGCGACGGTTGCGAGCGCGGAGACGGCCGCGGCCGAGATCTCACCGGGCATCGAGGGCAATCTCCTTCTTGTCTCCGAGGATTCCCTGAGGACGGAAGATCATCAGCAGCATGAGTCCCAGGCCGACGAGGATGAATCGGATGGGGCCGACCTGCGTGGGCTCGAGGAACGTGATCGTCCCATTGCTGATGAGGAGCAGGAGGAACTGCTCGATGAAGACGAGCAGGAACCAGAAGATGATGGCTCCGACCACGGGTCCCATCACCCGTGCTGCACCGCCGAGGATGAGGATCGTGTAGCAGAAGAACGTGAAGGCGGGCACGAAGGAGTCAGGCTGAACCGACTGCTTGGCGACCGCCCAGAAGACGCCACCCAGGGTGCCGAAGATGCCGCCCAGGATGAGGGCCTGCATCTTGCGGAGATAGGTGCTCTTGCCGAGCGAGCGCACGGCATCCTCGTCCTCGCGGATTCCCTTGAGGACGCGACCCCAGGGGCTGCGCATGAGCGCCCAGGTGAGCAGCAGGAGCAGGACGATGACGATCCAGCCGACCGTCACGACCCACGCGTCGTTGCGGGTGTAGCTGAGCGGCCCGAAGTCGAAGCGGTCCTGCTCCGGGAACGGGTTGATGGCGTAGAACTCCTCGCCCATCTTGCCGTTGATGCCCTGCGCGCCGCCGAGGGCATCGGTGGACTTGAAGAGGAGCCGGATGATCTCGCCGGCGGCGATGGTCACGATGGCCAGGTAGTCCGCCCGCAATCGCAGGGTGGGTACGCCGAGGATGAGTGCGAGGACTACCGACAGCAGGATGGCGTAGAGAATCGCGACCCAGAGATTGGGGACGAAAGCACTTCCCTGCCACTGGACCATGAAGACGCCGATGGCGTAGGAGCCAACGGCCACGAAGGCGATCTGGCCGAAATTGAGCAGGCCGGTGTATCCGAACTGGATGTTGAGGCCCATGGTGGCCAGCAGGTAGATGATCGCCGTGACGCCGATCGCCTGCGAGATGGCCTGTGTGAGGACGAAACCCATATCCATGTCAGCCCACCCTCTCCGGTCGACCGAGCAGTCCTTGCGGTCGTATCAGCAGCAGGACGATCATGAGGAGCAGCGCAGAAGCCGTCTTGAGTTCGGGGGGCACGATGAGCGTGCTCAGCTGGACCGTAATGCCTACGACGAACGATCCGACGATCGCGCCGCTGATCGTGCCCAGTCCGCCGAGGACGACCGCCGCGAACATCGTGAGGAGAAGGAACTGCCCCATGGTCCAGACGACGTTCTGGGTCATTCCGAGGAAGACACCACCGTAGGCCGCGAGAAGGGCGCCGAGCACCCAGACGACGGAGATGACGCGCTCGACGTTGACGCCGGAAGCGGAAGCGAGCGCAGGATTGTCCGAGACCGCGCGCGTGGCCTTGCCGAGTCGCGAGCCCTTCAGCCAGGCGACGGCCGCGACGAGGAAGATGACCGCGATGATCGACAGGATGATCGCCTTCGGGGTCACGAAGACCGGGCCGAGGTCGATACCGGGCTGGCCCGCGAACTGCGCGTAGCTCTCGGGAGAGCCGCCGAAGAAGAAGAGGATCGTGTAGCGCAAGGCGATGGCGAGGCCAATGCTCACGATCATCGCGGCGATCAAGCCCGTGCCGCGCCTGCGCAGCGGCTTCCAGAGGATCTGGTTCTGTCCCCAGCCCCACAGGGCCGCGCTGATGACGATGCCGATGGGCGCGGCGATGATGAGGTTGAGGCCGAGTGTGGTGTTGAGGACCAGGACGGTGAAGGCGCCCAGCGTCAGGAGTTCGCCGTGGGCGAAGTTGCTCAGGCCGGTAGTGCCGAAGATCAGGCTGAGTCCCAGGGCGCCCAGCGCGATGATCAAGGAGAGGATGATGCCGTCCAGGATGAGCTGAAGCACTCGGTCGACGGTGATATCCGAGAAGATGCCACCTCCGCCCCCACCTGAGTCCCCGCCCTCGCCCGCAGGGACGACGGGGAAGAGGGCCTTCTTGTCACCCTGAAGGACGTTGATGGTGCGCTCGGGGCCGCTCTTCACCTCTACGCCCACCGGCAGGGTGGCCACGTCGACGGTCGCGGTGTACTTGCCGCCCGCGGGGACCTCAATCGTGGCCTGGCCCTCGGCATTGGTC
The DNA here is from genome assembly GCA_029977425.1 of Actinomycetota bacterium. GTDB lineage: Bacteria > Actinomycetota > Actinomycetes > S36-B12 > S36-B12 > Mxb001. The sequence continues at coordinate 15,934 of JAPOKX010000004.1, read as the reverse complement.
TCACCGGACCCCGTGAAGCCGTCCGGCCCGGCAACATTGACCGTTACGCCGGATATGGGCGCTTTGTCGGCGCCGGTCACGATTGCGGTGATCGAGGGCCCTTCCGCCTGAGCGGGCCCGAAGCCCATGAGGACGGCCGCGAAGAACCCCACCAAGACCAGGACGAGACGGGCAATTCCCCGATGCACTCGGCCTCCCGACGTATGCGGGGCCCCGACCGGGCCCCAGCGGCGTTCGTGAGCATAGTCGGCAGGTACTTCAAGGGAAGCCCATTGGGGGATTCGGGATGAACCCGTGATCCGAAGCGGCGCCTAGGTGGCGTCGCGCAGGAAGCAGGTGAGACGGGCCGAGCAGATGGGGCGCCCGGTGTCGTCGCTGACGATCACCTGGGAGGTCACCAGCGTGCGGCCCAGCGAGAGGGGGGTCGCGACCGCGGTGACCCAGCCTTCCCGGGCGGATCGATGGTGGGTGCAGGACAGCTCGATGCCCACCGCGAAGCGTCCGGGTCCGGCATTGAGGTTGGCGAGGACGGAACCGGCACTCTCGGCGAGCACAGCGCTGGCGCCGCCGTGGAGAAGGCCGAACGGCTGAGTGTTGCCCTCGACGGGGATGCGTGCCACCACGCGTTGCGGCGTGGTCTCGAGCCACTCCATGCCCATGCGTTCCCCGAGTCCGCCGCGGTCGGCGGCCGCGATGTGGTCGCGTACGGCGTCCGGCGAGGGGGCACTGTCCGGGTGCGTTGAGGATTCGGCCATGGGACCAGCCTGGCACCCGAGGTGACCGGGCGCGCCCGCGAGGGCCCGGAGCTCCTGCCTAGGATCGGCGAGTGACGACGGGACGGCTTCTCCTCCTGGACGGGCATTCCCTTGCGTACAGGGCCTTCTATGCCCTGCCAGTCGAGAACTTCTCCACCGTGTCGGGACAGCCGACGAATGCCGTCTACGGATTCACCTCCATGCTCATCAACGCGTTGCGCGACCTGGATCCCACGCATGTCGCTGTCGCATTCGACGTCTCGCGAGCCACCTTCCGGAGTGAGGCGTTCGAGGGCTACAAGGCGACGCGAGCGAAGACCCCTGAGGAGTTCCGCGGGCAGGTGGATCTCATCCGCGACGTCCTCACCGCCATGGGGGTCCGCTACCTCGAGCGCGACGGATACGAGGCTGACGACCTCATCGCCACGCTGGCCACGCAGGCGGAGTCCGCGGGCATGGAGACGGCGATCATCACCGGCGACCGCGACACCTTCCAGCTCGTGACTCCCTCCACGACGGTGCTCTACCCACGCAAGGGCGTCTCCGACCTCGCGCGCATGACGCCCGATGCGGTCCAGGAGAAGTACGGACTCACGCCCTCCCAGTACCCGGACTTCGCTGCTCTCAGGGGCGACCCCAGCGACAATCTGCCGGGCATCCCGGGTGTGGGTGAGAAGACGGCCACCAAGTGGATCACCGAGTACGGCTCCCTCAACGGCCTTGTCGACCATGTGGCGGAGATCCGCGGCAAGACGGGCGATGCCCTGCGCGAGGCCCTGCCCCAGGTGCTGGTCAATCGACAGCTCACGGAACTCGTCCGCGACGTACCCATCAACGTGGACCTGGACGAGCTTCAGCGCCGTGATCCCACTCCCGAGGCCGTGCACGAGGTCTTCGACGCACTCCAGTTCCGGGTGCTGCGCGATCGGCTCTTCGAGTCGCTGCCCACGGAGGCAGCCGCCGTTGCCGAGGCTCCGCAAGTCGACGTAGAAGCACTCGCCGCGGGCGGATGGACGACGTGGCTCGACTCGGCCTCGGGCCCTATCGCCGTGGCTGTCCGTGGCACCTGGGGCTCGGGCACGGGGACGCTCGAGGCCCTGGCGCTCGCCGCGACGGACGGCACGGCCGTGGTGACGGGCCCGTGGACAGAGGTCGCGGAGTCTGATCGTGTGGCGCTGGAGGCGTGGTTGGCCGACGTCGAGCGCGCCAAGGTCCTCCACGATGCGAAGGGACCGCTGCTGGCCCTGTGGTCACTCGGGATGGACTTGCAGGGCGTTGTCTCGGATACGGCGCTGTCGGCGTACCTGGTGCAGCCCGGCCAGCGCGCAGGAGACCTCGCAGGCCTGTGCGAGCGCTACCTGGGTCGAGCCATCGCCCCCGGCGGCGACGGTCAGCTCGCCTTGGACGGCGGCCACGACGATCTCGCTGCCGAGGCCTCGGCGATCGGCGAACTGGCCGCGGTGCTCGACGCCCAGGTTGAGGCCCGCGGCGCCGGGAGCCTGCTCGCCGATGTGGAGCTCCCGCTCGAGCGCGTGCTGGCCGAGATGGAACGCACGGGCATCGCCGTGGACGTCGATGGCCTTCGAGCGCTCTCCGCGGAATTCGGCGACCATGCGCGCTCTGCGGAGTCGGAGGCGCATGCCATCGTCGGGCGGCCCTTCAACCTCGGCTCGCCGAAGCAGTTGCAGGAGATCCTCTTCGGCGAGCGGGGCCTGCCGAAGACGAAGCGCATCAAGACCGGCTATACGACGGACGCCGACGCGCTGCAGTCCCTGTTCGACAAGACCGCGCACCCGTTCCTCGAGCACCTGCTGGCGCGACTGGAGCAGGCTGCGACAGACCGTGGATGGGCTCATTCCCCTGGCGGAGCGCGACGGTCGCATCCACACGACCTTCCAGCAGACGGTTGCCGCGACAGGCCGCCTGTCGAGCACGGAGCCCAACCTTCAGAACATCCCCATTCGCACGGAGGCGGGGCGGCGTATTCGCGAGTGCTTCGTCGTGGGCGAGGGCTACTCGTCGCTGCTCACTGCGGACTACAGCCAGATCGAGATGCGGATCATGGCGCACCTCTCCGAGGACGAGGGCCTCATCGACGCGTTTGCGGAGGGAGAGGACCTGCACACCACGGTGGCGGCTCGCGTCTTCGGCGTGGCCCCGGGCGACGTCGACGCCGAGATGCGCCGGCGCATCAAGGCCATGTCCTACGGCCTGGCGTACGGACTGTCGGCCTTCGGCCTGGCGCAGCAGCTCGGCATCGAGCCCGATGAGGCGCGCGTGCTCCGCGACGACTACTTCGCGCGCTTCGGGGGCGTGCAGGACTACCTGCGCGGAGTCGTCGACGAGGCGCGTCAACGGGGCTTCACCGAGACGCTTCTGGGACGCCGCCGCTACCTTCCCGATCTCGCGAGCGACAACCGCCAGCGACGCGAGATGGCCGAGCGCATGGCCCTCAACGCGCCCATCCAAGGATCGGCCGCCGACATCATCAAGGTCGCGATGCTCGAGGTCGATCGACTGATCGGAGAGCGCGGCCTGGGATCGCGGCTGCTCCTCCAAGTGCATGACGAACTCGTGCTCGAGGTGGCGCCGGGGGAGTCCGCCGAGGTGCGCGATCTCGTCGTGGCTGCCATGGCCGGTGCGGTCGAGCTGCGCGTCCCCCTCGACGTGTCCGTCGGCGAGGGTCCGAACTGGGAAGCCGCGGGACACTAGCCCGGCGCCCTGAGCCCCGACGTCAATCGCCCCCGGCGCGCCGGTGCCCGTGGCACACTGCCGGCATGCGCCGACTCGCCCTCGCCCTCGCCTCCGCTTCCACCCTGCTCCTCGCCGGCTGCGCTTCGGCCGTGGCCATGCCCGAGGCCCGCGACCAATCCACTGCCGTGCCGTTCACCGGCTGTGATTCCGTCGCATGCACGGGCGAGATCAACGGCGCGGCGTACGAGATCGTCATGCCGGAGTCGTGGAACGGCACGCTGCTCATCTACTCGCACGGCTATCGCCCCGCAGAGCCCTTCCCGCCGAACTTCAACCCGGTCGTCACCACACCCGTGCCCGTCCCCGGCTGGGATTCCGGCGACAAGGGTCTCGGCGAGGCTCTGTTGGAGCGGGGCTACGCCCTGGCGGGGTCGTCGTATGCCAGCAATGGCTGGGCGGTGGAGGACGGCGTGCGCGCCGCGGACGAGATCCACGCCTTTTTCACTGAGCAGATCGGGGCGCCCAAGCGCGTCTACGTATGGGGCGATTCCCTCGGCGGTCTCATCACGCAGACGGTCGCCGAGACGGCGGACTGGGTCGACGGCGCGGCGCCGCTGTGCGGCGTGATGGCGGGTCTCGAGCCCAATATCGGCCTCGCCCTCGACACTGCCTACGGCGTGCAGCAGCTGATGTTCCCCGAGATGGAGATCGCGGGCTACGACAGCTATGAGGACGCCCTCGCCAGCTGGGAGGGCGCGGCGTCACGACTGATCGAGAGTGCACGAGACCAGGACACGGACGCCATCGCGCGGATCTTCACCGTCGCCGCGATGGTCGATGCGCCGAGCCAGACCTTCACCTACGACGGCACCAGCATCGTGAGCACGGTGTCGGGGACCATCGAGTCCCTTCTCACCGCTCTGGCGTACGGCACCGTCGGCCGGTACGAGATCGATACGCGGTACGGCGGAAGCGTCGTGGGCAATGTCGCGTCCGACTACGCCAGTCGCCTCGATGATGCCGAGCGCGAGGCCATCGACGCCATCGGCGGCGAGGGGGCGGCGGATCGCTTCGTGACGATCCTCGACAATGGCCCGCGTGTCGAGGCCAACCCCACGGCGATGGCTGCCGCTATCGAGCGAGGCGGCAATCCCAGTGGTGCGGTGAAGGTGCCTACCATCACGATGCACACGAAGGCCGACCCGCTCGTCATCGTCCAGAACCAGACGTTCTTCAAGGATCGCTACAACGCACAGGTCGCCGAGGGCAACGTGACCGGCGGCCTGCTGCAGCTCTACACGGTCCCGCCACCGGAATACTCGCAGGAGTCGGGCGCCCCCTACGGCGCTGGCCACTGCAACTTCACGCCGGAATCCCGCATCGCCGTGATCGAGCTGCTCGACAACTGGGTGCGCAACGGCGTGTACCCCGGACCGGCTGCCATCGAGCAGGCGATGGGACCCCTCAGCGGCTACAACGCCAACTTCACGCCCGGTGCGTGGCCCGCCCGGGCGGCTGTCGTCACCGAGTAGCGCTCGGACGGGGGCCGTCACCGCGCAGTTCGCGCGCGGTGACGGCGACTCCGACGGCGGCGAGCGCGAGTCCGGCCACGAGCGCACTCGTGGCCAGTCCGCTGACGCTGCGCGGCATGACGAGGGTGGCGAGTGCGACGAGCAGGGCCGCCGCGCCCCAGACGGCGACCACGGCACGCCGGTCATCGATGGCCAGCCGCGTGAGCAAGAGGGCCTGGGCAAGCGCGAACGTCGCGCCGATGGCGGCGAAGAGCCAGGCCAGTGGCACCAGCGACGAGTACGCCGCTCCGCCGACGAAGGAGACGACGAGGCCCGGGAGTGCTGCGGTGGCGGCCACCACCAGCAGGCCAATGGCGCCCACGGCGACGAGCGAGATCACGGTCGCCCGCCCTCGACGCGCGTCGGCAAACCTCGGGAAGGCGACCACGCCCACGAACTGCGGGAGCCAGAAGGCGACCTTGGCGATCACCGCGCCCACGCCGTAGACGCCGGCATCCTCGGCGGGAAGGAGGGCCCGTGCGAGCAGCACATCGACATTGGTGAGCACGAAGAGCGCAAGGAGAGCGTGCGTCGCGTGCGCTGACTCGCTGAAGAATCCCTCGAGTCGCTCCCGGCTGCCTGCGGCGAGAGGGGCCACGGTGATGCGGCCGGCGATCGCGCCGAGGGCCGTGCCCAGGGCGAGGCCTGCCATCGTTCCGAGCACGGTGCCCGTGGCGAGGGCACCGACGACTCCGCCGATGCCGCGACCGAGGCCCACGAGTGCGTAGACCGCGGCCAGCCTCCGATAGGACTCCCGGCCCTGGGCCACGCCGTACTGCGCGCCTGCCCAGGTGATCGGCACGAAGGCGGCTGCCGCGAGGACGAGCGCACCCCAGCCGTCGAGGCGCAGCAGCCAGATGAGCAGCGGGCTGATCACCAGCGTGGCGAGGGCCACTGCCCCGCCTCCGATGAGACCGTCGCGCAGCATGCTCCGCGCGGCGCCGTCGCGCTGATCGGGATCGACCTGGACCAGACGACGGGCAGCGACGGCCTGAATCCCCATCGCCAGGACGCTGCCGATGAGGAGGATCCCGAGCAGGGCGGCGAGGATCCCGAAGCCATCCGGGCCGAGGGCGCGCGCCGCGACCACGCTGACGGCGTAGGCGGCCACCTGCGCGATGCCGAGCGCCGCCGCGACGAGCACGGTGTGGGAGGCGAGCGAACCACGACGAGACGACCGCTCAGTCATGGGTCCTCACGCATGCCACGATAACCCCCCATGACGGCCACGCGAGTGACGCGCGCTCTCGCGTACGCGTGGGTGGCGCTCCTGTCGCTCCTCGTGATCGGCCCCGCTCTCCTGCCGGGATTCGTCCTGAGCTACGACCTGGTGTTCACGCCGCAGCAGGTGCTGTTGCCTGGGTCCATCGGCGTGGGTTCCGGGCTGCCGCGGGCGGTGCCGCAGGACGCCGTCGTCGCCCTCGTGGAGACCGTCGTGCCCGGCATGCTCGTCGAGAAGCTCGTGCTGCTGGCGATCCCCTTGCTGGCGGGCACGGGCATGCTGCGGTTGCTGCGCGGCACCGCGGCAGGGGTCGTGGGCGCCACGCTCGCCATCGCGAACCCATTCGTGGCGCAGCGGCTCGTCATCGGCCACTGGGGACTCCTGCTCGCCTACGCGCTCCTGCCTTGGGCCCTTGTCCTGGCGCAACGACTGCGTGCGCACGGTGACCCCTGGGACGGACTGCGCCTGCTGCTCGTGGTCGCGGCGGGCTCGCTCACGCCCAGCGGCAGCCTCCTGCTGGCACTCGTCGCGGTGCCCCCGGCACTCCTTCCGCGCTCCCGATACGCCGTGCGTTCACGGGTGCTGCTCACCGCCGCGGTGCTGGCGACCTGGTTGCCCTGGCTCCTGCCCGCGCTCCTGCATCCCGGTGGCGCCGGGTCAGATCCGGACGGGACGCGCGTCTTCGCCCTGCGACCCGACGTGCCGGGCGGGGCCCTGATCTCGGCACTGACGGGCGGAGGCATCTGGAACGCGGAGGTGTCTCTGCCCTCCCGTGGCACGCCCCTCACGTGGGTCTTCGGTGCCTTCGTGCTCGCCCTGGGCATTGCCGGCGTGCCGTCCCTGCTGCGGTTGCTCGGGCGGGGAATCACCGCGTGGTGGGCGGGCGTCGCGACGCTCGGCCTCCTCGCCTCCCTGGCATCCGTCGCCCTGCCGGGACCCTGGGCGGCCCTTCTCGATGGGGTGCCGGGCGGGGGACTGGCTCGTGATGCGCAGAAGCTCCTGGCCCCCTGGGTCCTCCTGCTGGCCGCCTCGGCAGGAATGGGTGGCGGACGGTTGATCGGACACGTGCGCGAACGCACGACGCGTGTCGCGGCGCTCTGCGCCCTCGCCGTCATGCCCTTGGCCTGCCAACCCGACCTGCTGTGGGGCGCCGGAGGACGGCTGGTCGCGGTGGACTACCCCAGCGACTGGTCGGCCGCGCGCGCCCTCGTGGCGGGCAGTCCCCGCCCGGGTGACGTGGTGTCGTTTCCCTGGACTGCCTTCCGCCGCTTCGATTGGAATGACCAGCGCACCGTCCTCGACCCGGCGCCCCGCTGGCTCACGCGTACGACGATCGTCTCGGATGATCTCGTCATCGACACGAGCGCCGGCCTGGTCTCGGTCGCCGGCGATGACCCTCGGGCGCAGGCCATCGGGCGCGCGCTGGCCCGGGGAGAGGAGGTCGCGCCCCTCCTGCCGGGCCTCGGCGTGGGGTGGGCGCTCGTCGCCAAGGGCACTCCCGGTCCCGTGCCCGACCTCCAGGGATGGGAGCTCCTCCTCGACGGACCGGACCTCTCCCTGTACGCCGCTCCGCAGGGCTCCGTGGCCGAGGAGCGCAGCGACGCCCGCCTGGTGGCGGCCGTCGACCTCGTCGTGGGCGCGGCCCTGCTCGCGGGCCTCGGGATGCTCCTGATCCGGCGAGTCCGGGCGCGCGGGCCCAGACCTTTGGTACCGTGACCGACGAAGGAGGCAGCAATGTCGGTGTGGATCGGACCCATCATCGCCGCGGTCGTCGGCGCGGTCGTGGCCGCGGGCGCGTCCTTCGGCATCGTGTCGTCGCAGACCGCCGTGCCGCCTACGGTCGATAAGCCCTACGTCGTCTACGGCGCGACCCAGTAGCCCCCGGGCGCGATTTCGCGGCGCCCACCACGGACTCGAGCACGTCCTCGAATCTCTCCGCTGAGGCATCCCAGGAGAACTGAGCGGACCTCTTCCGTGCGCGCTCGCCCATGTCGATGCGGCGAGCAGAGTCGTTGAGGAGCGCGTCGAGGGCAGCGACGAACTCCGGCTCCTCGCCGTCCACGAGCACACCTGTGACGCCGTCCTCGACAGACTCGGTGACGCCCCCTGCGTCGGCGTAGGCGATCGTGGGGACGCCGCGGGACGCCGCCTCCATGACGACCAGCCCCCAGCCCTCCTTGAGTGACGGAAGAGCGAGCACCCACGCCCGATCGACCTGGCGCGCCTTCTCCGCCTCGCTCACGTGACCGGTGAACTCGACGATGTCGGCGACCCCGTGCGCCCGTGCGGATTCATGCAGGTGAGGCGCCCACCAGCCATCGCCGACGACGGCGATGCTGAGCCCGGGGTGGCGCTCGCGCAGGCGAGCGGCGGCCGCGATCACGTGCTCCACGCGCTTGTGGGGGACGAGGCGGCCGAGGACGAGGATGCGCGGCGCGGCATCACGGGCAGATCCACTGGCGGCGAGGGCCTCCGTGCCGTTGTGCACGACGGTGATCCTCTGAGCAGGGACCCCCTGCGCGATGAGCTCGCTGCGCGTGGCTTCGGAGACGGCGACGTAGGCGCTCCCGAGCAGCGCACGGGGCGCGGCAACGGACTCGATGAACCAGCCCACGCGTGCGCGCACCGGGTCGTAGACCACAGGCCATTGCTCGCGGTGCACGTGGTGCACGAGCACGACGGTGGGCGCCTGTGTGGCGTAGCGGGCAAAGAAGGGGATGCCGTTCTGCGTGTCGACGACGACGTCGACCCTCCCGAGCGCTCCGCGGCGGAGGAGCTTGCGCGCACGCGAGTAGACGGTGAGCTTGGTGCCCACGCGGATGATGCGGATTCCGTCGCGCTCCTCCAGCGCAGGGGCACGCTCGTGGGCCGCGCAGACCAGGGTCACCCGATGGCCGTGCTGCGCCCACCGCCGCGCCAGCTGCTCGACGTACACCTCGGAGCCACCGCCCTCGGGATTGGCAGTGTCTCGCCAGTTGAGGACGACGATGTGCACCGGCTCACGGTACGTGCTGTGCGACTCGCGCGTGCACCCGTCCCGCTGGGGTAACGTCGCCGGGTGTCCGCCGTGCCTGCGTCCCGGGAGTTCCGGGCCACGTGGCGCCGCTCCCTGGACCTCTTCCGATCCTTCCTCGTCGAGCAGACGGACCCTGACCGGTTCTATGGGGAGCTCGCCGCGGACTCGGCTGCCCACGTGGAGAGCTTCGGATCGCTGGACGGCGCCCGGATGATCGACGTCGGCGGGGGACCGGGTTTCTTCGCCGACGCGTTCGCCGCCCGCGGCGCCACCTACGTTGCCGTCGATGCCGATGCCGGCGAGATGAGATTGCACGGGCGCGCGCCGGGCCCGCGCACGGTGCAGGCCAGCGGGACGGCGCTGCCCTTCCGCGACGGGGCGTTCGACATTGCCTACTCGTCCAATGTCCTCGAGCACGTGCCCGACCCGTGGGCCATGGCCGACGAGATGGTGCGCGTCGTGCGACCGGGCGGCCTCGTGGTCATCTCCTACACACTGTGGTTCGGCCCGTGGGGCGGGCACGAGACCGCGCCGTGGCACCTCCTCGGCGGGCATCGAGCCGCGCGGCGGTACGCACGCAAGACCGGGCACCCACCCAAGAACGTGTACGGCGAGAGCCTCTTTCCGATCACCGCCGCTGCGGGCATCACCTGGGCGCGCCGTTCCGCGCACGTCGACATCGTGTCGGCACAGCCGCGCTACCTGCCATGGGTCCTGAGAGGCATCGTGGATGTGCCCCTCGTGCGCGAGGTCGCCACGTGGAATCTCCTCCTCGTCCTCCGGCGCCGCGGCGGCACGGCATGATCACCCGGATCGACCAGGCCCCGCCCGCATCCGTCCCCGAGGCGCAGGCGCCGTCGCCTCGCCTCCTGCACCGGCTGCGCCTGGTCGCGATCAGCGTGGTGCTCGCTGCGCTGGCCTTCATCCAGGATCCCGGACGCATCGCGGCCGACACGAAACTCGATCTCGCGGTGGATCCGGGCGGATTCCTCCTGCGCGCCCTGTCGCTGTGGGAGCCGCTGGGCTTCTTCGGGCAGCTGCAGAACCAGGCGTACGGCTATCTCTTCCCCGTCGGCCCGGTCTTCGTGCTGGGCGACCTCGTGGGGCTGCCCGCCTGGGTCGTGCAGCGCCTGTGGTGGTCGGCGCTGCTCATCGGCGCCTTCCTCGGGGTCGTGCGACTCGCGCGCCTGCTCGGTGTCCAGCGTGACAGTGCCCGCCTCATCGCAGGCCTCGCCTACGCGCTCGCACCTCGCATGGTGACCGAGATCGGCGTGCTTTCCGTGGAGGTACTTCCCTTCGCCGTGGCACCGTGGGTCCTCATCCCGCTCGTCGCGGTGGCGGGCGGCAGGCTGACGCCACGACGAGGCGCTGCACTGAGCGGCATTGCCGTCCTCGTCGCGGGCGGCGTCAATGCCGTGGCGACTGCCGCGGTGCTGCCCCTCGGCGCCTGGTGGATCCTCACGCGATTCCGGGGCCGCGCCCGGCTGGCCCTGCTCGGCTGGTGGGCCGCAGCCGTTGCGCTGGCCACGCTGTGGTGGGCCGTTCCCCTGCTGCTCCTGGGCCGTTACTCCCCGCCGTTCCTCGACTGGATCGAGTCGTCTTCCGTCACCACGCTGATCACGTCGCCTGACACGGTGCTGCGTGGAGCCAGCCAGTGGGTGGCCTACGTCGTCGAGCCCGGCGGGCCGACATGGCCCGGCGGCTGGGCCCTGGTGACGGCTCCCGTCCTCATCCTGGCGTCGGGGATCGTGGCCGCCGTCGGACTCGCCGGCCTGTCGCTGAGGAGCACGCCGTACCGGGCCTTCCTCGTCGGAGGTCTGCTCATCGGCGCCGTTCTCGTCTCGATGGGCCACACGGGAGCCGTGCAGGGCATCGCGGCACCCGCCCTGCAGGACGCGCTCGATGGCCTGCTCGCTCCGCTGCGCAATACGCACAAGTTCGACCTCATCCTGCGACTTCCCCTCGCCCTGGGGGTGGGCTTCGCCCTCGATGCGCTCATGGCCCGGGCTTCCCTGCGGTATCGGCTCGGACCACGTCTCATCGCCGGCGCGATGACGGTCGTCGTGGCGCTGGGGGCATGGCCGATGGCCACGGGGACGCTCGCACGCGACCGCTCCTTCGCGGCCATCCCCGACTACTGGGCGGAGGCGGCGCAATGGCTCGGAGAGAAGTCGCCCGATGGTCGCGCGCTCGTGGTGCCCGGAGCGTCCTTCGGGATCTACAGTTGGGGACGCACGCAGGACGAGCCGCTCCAGCCCCTCGCGACGTCGCCGTGGGCCGTGCGCGACGCCGTGCCGCTGTCCAGCGCGGGCAACATTCGCTGGCTCGATGCGATCCAGGAGCGCCTGGACTCCGGCCGTGGCTCGCCACGTCTCGCGGATGCCCTCGCGCGAGCAGGGGTGGAGTACGTCGTCGTCCGCAATGACATTGACCGACGCCGGAGCGCTACGCCGCGCAGCGTGCTCATCCGACAGGCCCTGGTGCGCTCCGGCGGCTTCACTCCGGTGGTGGGCTTCGGCCCTACGCTGCCGCCGTACCGCACGCCGACCACCGTGATCGACGACGGACTGCAGGACACCGTGGCAGCCGTCGAGGTGTGGCGCGTCGATTCGCCTCTCGCGCCCGGTGATCCGCGCGTCGCCCTCCGTGATGCGACGCGCGTGACGGTCTCATCGGGTTCGGCCGAGGCCGTCGTCGATCTCTCCGACGCCGATGTGCTCGGGGGCGAGCCCGTGGTCGCGCAGGGCGACGAGGGTCCGCTTGAGCAGATCGACGGAATCGGACTGTCCTACGCCGTGACGGACGGATTCCGGCGCAGCGAGGTAAGCGTCGGATCCACGCGCGAGAACCGATCGCAGACGCTGGGCGAGGACGAGCCCTATGTCCAAGACCGCCGCGTCCACGACTACTTCCCCGTCACGCCTGAAGGTCGTCAGGCGGTCGCGGTCTACGAGGGCGGCACGGTCACGGCATCGTCGAGCGGCAGCGAGGTGACCGCGCTGCGTGCCCGGTCGAGCGCGGCGCAGCCATGGGCGGCTCTCGACGGCGACCCCGCGACGGCATGGGTATCCGGCGAGCTCGAGAGCGGCGTGGGTCAGTGGTGGGAGGTCACTGCCGACGAACCCTTCAGCGCGTCGTCGGTGACCGTGCGACTCGTGGTGGGCGCGATCGCCGGCATCGAGCCCGCCTCGGTCACGGTGACGACGGATGCCGGCGAGATCACCGTGCCTGTGGCCGCGACCGATCAGCCCCAGCGACTCCCCGTGCCTCCAGGGGGCACGCGCGTGCTCCGCCTCACCCTCGCCTCAGTGGTGGACGGGGGACCGGGAGAGGCATTCGGCCTGCGCGAGGTCCAGGTCCCCGGCCTGAAGGTCACGCGACGCGTGAGCACCGCGGGAGTGGCTGACGGCGGCCCCATCGTCCTCACCGCGCGCAAGGGGGAGCAGACCGGATGCGCAGCCGTCGCGGGTCAGCTCGTGTGCACTCCGCAACTCGGCCGCGTGGGCGAGGAGCGCACCGGCATCCAGCGCATCGTCGAGGTCGCGACACCCGGCGACTACCGGCTGCGCATGTGGGTGAGGCCACGATCAGGTGCGGCGCTCGACCGGCTCCTCACGCCCGCCCTCCCTGTCTCGCCGCGGGCGGAAGCGTCGAGCGTCTTCACCAGCGACGCAGCCAGTCGACCTCAGGCCGCGGTCGACGGCGTCCTTTCCACCTCGTGGCTCGCCTCGCCCCTGGACGATCGCCCCGAGCTCACGCTCACGTGGGGTGAGCCTCGCCGCATCCGCGGAGTGAGGCTCGACATCGACCCGGATCTCGTGGCGAGCAGGCCGCTGCGCGTCACGGTCACGGTCAACGGCCGCGAGACGACCGACATCGTGTCCGCGCGCGGCACGATCACGGTGCCTGCGCAGGAGGCCACGGCGCTCACCATCCGCTTCGACAACTCGGACGTCGTACGCAGTCTCGATCCGGGCACGGGCAGCCTCACCGCCTTGCCCATCGGCGTCAACGAGGTCCGCATCCTGGGCGCGGAGGATCTCGTCAAGGGCCCCCGCCTGGTGGACGACGCAGGCGTGCCCTGCGGCTTCGGCCCGGAGCTCGTCGTGGACGGCGAGGTGCGCGCCGAGTCGGCGGTGACCGCTTCGGTGAGCCAGACGCTCACGGATGCCCTCCTGCCGGCTTCCGCATGCAATGGTCGCGTCGTCACGCTGACCGCCGGCGCTCACGTGATCGAGGCACTCTCCACCGCGCAGTACGCCGTGGAGGTCGTCGCCCTCGAGCCCGTGGACGCGCCCATAGCGGGCGCGGTGGCGTCACCCGAGGTGCGGGAATGGGGCGCCACCCATCGCACGGTGGACGTCCCCGCATCGGACGCACCGCGCATTCTCGAGACGACCGAAAACGCCAACGCAGGCTGGAGCGCCACCCTCGATGGCGAGCAGCTGTCACCGGTGCGCGTCGATGGCTGGCGGCAGGGCTGGATCGTGCCTGCGGGTGCGGCGGGACTCGTGGTGCTCGACTTCGGCGCTCAGTCGGTGTACCTGGGCGGACTCCTGGCGGGACTGGTCGCGGCATGCGTCCTCGTGGCCGCGGCGGTGCTGGGCGGCCGTCGAACTGGCGTGCCTCTTCCTGACCCGCCGCCCGGCTCGGGCCGCTGGCTGGCGGGGTCGGCGGCGGTCGTGGGCCTCGTGCTCGGCGGCTGGCCTGGCCTCGTCGTCGCAACAGCGGCCGTCGCTGTCGCCTGGGCAGTGCAGCGATCCCTCGTGGCTGATGCCTTGGGACTGCTTGCGGCCGTGGGTGCGGCGGTCATGCCATGGCCGGGGCGCCTCGACGCACCGACGTGGCTCCTCGTCGCTACGGCACTGCTGGCGATCGCGGCGCTGGCGGCTGCTGCGGCGCCCGTCCGGACTCCCCGGGTGTCCGCCGATGAGCCCAGGCGAGGACCGGCTTCTCCAGGATGAACCACGAGGCACTCGCGACGGCAATGGACGCGAGGACCACGAGAGGCCAGACGAGCCAGAAGCCTCCGGCGAAGACCTCCAGTCCCAGGGCGTTCTGGATGAAGCGCAGCAGGACGAGGTGCCAGAGGAATACGCCGTAGGAGATGGTGCCTAGGTAGACCACGACGGGGCTGGCCAGGATCGCGGCCCACCACGAGCCGCGCATCGGAGCCTCGCGCGTGTCGCCCACGCCCAGGAATCCGGGGAGGAGCATGAAGGCCGCGATCGCGCCGTAGAGCAGGTGCTTGATGACCAGGCTGTTCGGCGAGGCGGGGTCGAAGGTGAGGGGGCCCGCGATCGGCGTCGCGGCGATGACGGCGAGGCCCGCAGCGATGAGGAGGCACCACCCCGTCGCCTGGGCGACCTGGCGCACGGCGCCCATCCAGGCGGGTGCGCCGCCCATGCCGAGCCGGACCTGGATGACCGCGGCGGCCATCCCGAGGGCGAACCAGTCGAGGAAGCCGGGCAGCCAGTAGCCCGTGATCGTGGAGGTGCCGAGTGCGCCACTCACGCGCAACACGGTGAACACCCACGCGACGAGCACCGCCGCTGCCAGGATCACCAACTGGAAGCGAGCGCTGGCGTCAGGATTGCCCCTGCCGCGGCGCCCTGCCAGCCAGGCCAGCAGCGGCAAGAGGATGTAGAACGCGACCTCGGTGGCAAGGCTCCATGTCTGCGTGAGGCCTTCGAGCGTGAAGCCCGGCACGTAGATGTGCATCAGGCCCAGGTGCACGGGCCAGGCCTCCCAGCGCACGGGCTGGATCTCCGGCAGCAGGAGCAGCGTGAAGGCGACCATGAGCCAGTACGCCGGCAGGATGCGGGCGGCACGGCGCAGGGCATATCCGCCGACGGCGGGGCCGTCCCCGGCGACCATCGCTGCCCGTGCCCAGGGGCGGTAGAGCAGGAATCCCGACAGCAGGAAGAAGAGCGTCACGCCGAAGTCCATTCGGCCGAGGATCGGCCCCAGGACCGGGGTGCGGATCTCGCCGGTGTTGAAGGCCACGTGGGTCGTGAGGACCATGAACGCCGCGATCGCGCGGTAGCCGTCGAGGAGGGGGAAGGGGCGGAACATGGCTCTCCCTCCTGGCACCGGCACTCCGGCAGCCCGACACCTCAATGTGCGCGCCGCCGGGCCCAGTATCCGCTACCGTTCCCCCAACGCGCGCTGTCCCGTGGGCAGCGGCATGGCGACCGGAGGGTGGCATGAGGCGAGGCATCGGCATCGTCCTGGTGGGTCTCGGGGTGTTCCTCGTGGTGCTTGGAGCGCTGCTGCGCTTCAGCGTCGTCCCCGCCGTGGCCAAGGCCCCGCTGTCGCCGGGGGAGGACTCCGGCGGCGTCACCCAGACGGATCAGACGGGCGTCGCGGCCAAGCTGTTCGACCCCGCCACGCTCACCGAGCGCACCGACGTACCGCTGACGGTGACGCGCTTCACGCGCGGCGACGTGCCCGCAAGCCAGACGGACGAGGCCAAGTCGGGCGACCTCGCGATCTACGACACGTTCCAGCGTGTCGAGGACAACGCGGGCGTGGTCGTGCTCGCCGACAGCACGGTCACCGAGAACGGCGGGCAGCTGGTCGGCACGTTGAGCCGCGGCTCGCTGTCGCTGTTCGGGCACCGGATCGAAGGCGCCGAGATGACGTTCACCGCGGACGCCGAGCAGCTGCGCATCCC
>JAPOKX010000049.1 GCA_029977425.1 Actinomycetota bacterium | reverse complement strand
AGCCAGGTGGACGACGAGCTCGCCAAGATGCGGCTCGAGCTCGGCTCGGGGGGCAATCCCGCGGCCATCGAGGGCGACAAGGCCTAGGGGGTCCGACAACTCCTCATGGCACGCACGCGCTACGGCACCGATCGGGGCCTCACCGCCCGCATGTTCGGGACGATGTTCGGCCTGGGCCTGCTCTACGTCATCCTCGCCGCCGTCATGTACGCCCTGGGCGTGAGTGCGATCTGGGTGCTCGGCATCAGCGCGGCGCTCCTCTTCGGCCAGTGGTGGTTCTCCGACTCGCTGGCCATGGGAGCGATGCGGGCGCACGTGGTCACCCCCGAGCAGGCACCGCAGCTCCACGGTCTTGTCGATCGGCTGTGCGCGATGGCCGACATGGAGAAGCCGCGTATCGCCATCGCGGACAACGATGCGCCCAACGCGTTTGCCACCGGCCGCACGGCCAAGCGGTCGGTGATCGTCGTGACGACCGGCCTCCTGCGTCGTCTCGACCGCGATGAGCTCGAGGGAGTCCTCGCGCATGAGCTCTCGCACGTGGCCCACAAGGACGTCACCGTCATGACGATTGCGTCGTTCAGCGCGATCCTGGCCGGCTTCATGGTGCGCTCGGCGATGTGGGGATCGATGATGCGCGACCGTCGCGATCAGAACACCGCCCTGGTCTTCTTCGCCGTGATGATCGTCAGCGTCCTCGTGTACCTCATCTCCTATCTCCTCATCAACGCCCTGTCTCGCTATCGCGAGCTCGGTGCCGATCGCGGAGCCGCCTTGATCACGGGCAAGCCGAGTGCACTGGCGACCGCGCTGCAGAAGGTCACCGGAGACATGGCCACCATTCCCACGCGCGACCTCCGCCAGATGGAGCCGGTCCAGGCGTTCGCCTTCGCTCCGGCGTTCTCCAAGGGCCGAGGCGGTGGCGGTTTCGGTCTGGAGAGCCTGCTGTCCACGCATCCGCCCCTGCAGAAGCGCCTGGAGCAGCTCGCGCGCATCGCGAATGAGATGGGGCAGCGCTAGTGGGCTTCCTCGACGGGCTCCTCGGCCGTCGCAAGGCCGCTCGGCCCAACCTCGACGCCCTCTTCGCGGTCCCGGCAGCAGCCGTCACCCTGCAGGTCTCGATGGACTTCCTCTCGACGGGGCAGGGGGCCGTCGCGTTCCGCTCGGTCGAGGGCCGTGCCTTCGCGGATGTCGAAGCCGAGGTGCGCGCCCTGCTCGACGCCGACGGCGGTCCGCCGGTCAAGGTGGTCGAGGATCACTACGGCTACACCTGGATCGTCGTCACGACGGACCCGCCGGATGTCGGCGCAGTCGTCACGGACCTGCACGCCGTCAACGCGACTCTCGCGGACAGCGGGTTCGGCCCGCAGTTGCTCTGCTCGATCGTGCCCTTCCGCGATCCTCGCGGCGTGACACTGGCGCTCATCTACCTCTACAAGCGCGGCACCTTCTATCCCTTCGTGCCCGCTGAAGGCGAGCGCCGCGACTCGGTCGTGGAACTCCAGGTGCGTGACCTGCTGCGCGGCGAACTCCCCTGGGAGGTCGACCTCTCGCGCTGGTTCCCGGTGTGGGACGCCCCCGGCCTGTAGCCCCACAGCTTTCACCCTCGAACTGGTCGTTGCGCACTGGGGTGTCGACCGAAGGGTCGCGATGGCACTGGGGTGTCGACCTCTTGGCCGCCACTTCATCGACGTGGTCGCCACGTGGCCCAGCTGCCCCGTTTCGCTAGGAGGCCATCCGACGTCTGGCTGCAGCATGATGCGCTAGGGCATGGGCGACAAGACTCACGACGGAGTCCGGATCGCGCCACACCTCGACCCCGGTCCATCGAAGCGTGCGCACACCGACGCGCTCGAGAAGGAGGTCGCGGGTCTTCTCCTCCCTCAACTGGCGGACGCCTTCGGGTCCGTCGTACTTGACCAAGCCGTCGACCTCCCCGGCGAGTCCCGGGGCCAGTAGGAAGTCGAGGCGACGCTCGCGCCCATCCGCATCCCGTACGCGGACCTGGAGACCGAGAGGCTCGATGCCCGCGAGGAGGAGATGACCGCGCGAACGCGACTCTGCCGCGGATTCGGCTAGAGGGGATGCGGCACGCATCGCCGCTCGTGCCCGATCGGCACCTGGATGACGGGCGCAGCGGGCAACGATTTCCTCGAGTTCCGCTTTCGCTTGCATCTGCGCGTGGCGGTCTTCCACTCGGCGGTGATCCGGGCTGCGTACGTGTTCGTTGAGGTCGATGGTGCGCCGACGCACGGCTGCGTCCATCGTGACGAGTGCCTGTGGGAGAGGCAACGATCGAGCGAGGTCCACGGCAGTCCGCAGGAGTGACGTCAACCGCAACCCGTTGATCTCCACGACTTCCGACGCGGGTACGAGGCCTCTGTGGACGACGACCCCCGGGATGCGCCGGGGATTGGGGTCTATGCAGTGAATCGTGCGCGAGGTGCCCGCAGCCGTGGGGAGATGAAGAATTCGGCTCGCCGTCGAGTGGCTCAGTACGGCGTGAGGGCGCCGGTGCAGAAGGGCTAGGCAACGGGCGGCGAAAACTTCGTCATCGTCCTGGGAGCGGACGATTGGTGCGACGTACCCATGTGCAGGGCGCGCGAGTAGACCGCCTGCGCAGGCAGCCCGAAGTGCGCTACGCGTGATGCCGGCCTCGATGGCGTCAGCGACCCGGACGGGAGAGCCGGCGCCGAGAGCAGCGATCCGGGCGGCCGTCTCAGAAATCGACATGAGCGGACCTTGCCTCATGAGTCAGGCGTGAGCAGCTGGCCGTCCACAGCCGCTGAACGGGCACGGGCACAGGAGGCGCACGGCTTGCGTCCTGGACGCCCGTGCGGAGGAACCCCCCGGAACCCGCGTACAGGTCGACGAGATGGGCGCCGTTTTGTCGACCGGGAGGGGACGCAGCAGCCAGGTGGTCGACGCCGAGGGTGAAAGCTGAAGCTAGTCCTTCGCTCCGACGCCCGGCAGGGCGAGCATCCGGTCGAGCGCCGCGCGGGCCCAGTGGGCGGTCTCCTCGTCCACCGTGATCTGGTTGACGACGCGGCCCTCGACGAGGTTCTCGAGAGCCCACACGAGGTGCGGCAGGTCGATGCGGTTCATCGTCGAGCAGAAGCACACGTCGCGATCGAGGAAGATCACTGTCTTGTCGGGGTGGCGCAGAGCGAGCCGGCGGACGAGGTTGAGCTCGGTGCCGATGGCCCACGCGCTACCGGCGGGAGCCTCCTCGAGGGTCTTGATGATGAACTCGGTCGACCCGACGAGGTCCGCGCTCTCCACCACCTCGTAGCGGCACTCGGGATGGACCAGCACCTGCACGCCCGGGACGCGCCCACGGACATCCGCCACGCTCTCGGCCGTGAATCGACCGTGCACCGAGCAGTGTCCGCGCCACAGGATCATCTTCGCGTCGCGCAGCTGCTCCGCCGTCAGCGTGGGGCGGTGCGGATCCCAGACGACGCAGTCGTCCAGGGACATCCCGAGGTCGCGCACGGCGGTGTTGCGGCCGAGGTGCTGGTCGGGGAGGAAGAGCACCCTCTCGCCGCGCTCGAATGCCCACTCCAGCGACCGCTTCGCGTTGCTCGACGTGCAGATCGACCCGCCGTGGCGTCCGGTGAAGGCCTTGATGTCGGCGGAGGAATTCATGTACGTGATGGGGATGGTCGAGTCGGCAAGGCCCGCGGCGGTGATTGCGGCCCAGGCGGCATCGACCTGGTGGATGGCGGCCATGTCCGCCATGGAGCACCCCGCAGCGAGGTCGGGGAGAATCACCCGCTGGTGATCAGCGGTGAGGATGTCGGCGCTCTCGGCCATGAAGTGGACGCCGCAGAAGACGATGAACTCCGCCTCCGGATGCGCGGCCGCCTGCTGGGACAGCTTGAAGGAGTCTCCCGTCGTATCGGCGAACTGGATGACCTCGTCGCGCTGGTAGTGGTGGCCGAGGATGTAGAGCCGGTCCCCGAGCGCTTCCTTCGCGGCGGCAGCGCGCGCCACCAGGTCGGGATCGCTGGCCGGGGGCAGGTCGCCCGGGCACTCGACCCCGCGCTCGCTCTCGGGGTCGGCTCCATGCCCGAGCAGCAGCAGCGCGAGTGGTGTGGGCGCGGGCTCCGTGAACGCCATTCGACCATTGTCTCACCGTTCCCCGTGCGTGCATCGGGTGCGGCTACGGTCAGCGCATGCGCGTACTCATCGCCCCCGATGACTTCACGGGCACGCTGTCGGCGGCCGAGGCAGCCGAGGCGATCGCGGCCGGATGGCGCTGGAGCGCACCCGATGACGCGCTCACTCTCCTGCCGCTCTCGGACGGCGGACCCGGCTTCGTCCGGGCGATTGCCGTCGCCACCGATGCCGAGATGGTGCCCGTCGGCGTGCGCGGCCCGATGGGTGAGACAGCGATCGGAGTCATCGCGATCGTGGAGCGCACCGCGTACGTCGAGTCCGCTCACGGCTGCGGGCTGGCGCTTGTGCACGCCGAACGGCGGGATGCCGGAGCGGCGACGTCGTACGGCGTCGGGCAGCTCATCGCGGCAGCCATCGACTCGGGCGCGCGCATGATCGTGGTCGGACTGGGTGGCACGGCCTCCACCGACGGGGGAGCGGGAATGCTCGCGGCCCTCGGGGCGACGGGGACGGATGCCGCGGGCGCACCGGTCGCACTCGATGCAGGAGGCGCATGTCTTGGGGACGTTGCCGCTGTCGACCTGCGCCCTGCTCTCGAGCGAATCAAGAACGTGGAGCTCATTGCGGCCACCGATGTCGACGCTGCGCTTGTCGGCCCGCAGGGTGCCGCACACGGATTCGCGCCGCAGAAGGGCGCCGATCCCGAGGCGGTCGAACATCTCGAGCAGTCCCTGACGGCGTTCGGCCGCGCCTGCGCACCCGCGGGCGCGTCCCTCGCGGGCGACCCTGGCGCGGGGGCGGGTGGCGGCTTGGGATTCGCGCTCATGCTCCTGGGCGCGCGACGGGTCGTGGGGATCGACGTGGTGCGCGAGGTCGTCGGGCTCGACGACGCCATCGCGGGCAGTGACCTCGTCGTCACCGGTGAGGGGAGCTTCGACTGGCAGTCGCTGCGCGGCAAGGCGGTCTCGGGCCTTGCCGCAGCGGCCCTCGACCAGGGGCGCCCCCTGGTCGTCATCGCCGGCCGAGTCGAGGTGGGCCGTCGGGAGTACGCCGCCCTGGGCATCACCGAGGCGTACGCCATCGGCGAGGAGCCCGGCCCGAATCCCGCAGCGGTCCTGGCGCGCGCCGCAGCGCGGGTCGCCGACCAGTGGTCCCGCTAGGGGAGTCCCGCGTGGGGCCTGCCGCCTGGTCTGGGGCCGGACCCTGTGACATGCTGGAAGCGCTCTCGGGAGCGACACCCCAGTTCCCCATGCAGGAACAATCCGGCAGGCGGCCGCGTTGACCGGTCACAGGACCGACAGACCGCCCGACAAGGAGGCATGACATGACCGCGGAGACCACCACGAGCGAAGGCATCGTCCTGACCGATGCCGCTGCCTCGAAGGTCAAGGCGCTGCTCGAGGCCGAGGGTCGCGACGACCTGACCCTGCGTATCGCCGTGCAGCCCGGCGGCTGCTCCGGTCTGCGCTACCAGCTCTTCTTCGACGATCGCTCACTCGACGGCGACGTCGTCAAGGACTTCGGCGGCGTGGGCGTGGTCACCGATCGCATGAGCGCTCCCTACCTGGGCGGTGCGACGATCGACTTCGTCGACACGATCGAGAAGCAGGGCTTCACGATCGACAACCCCAACGCCACGGGCTCCTGCGCCTGCGGCGATTCCTTCCACTAGTCAGCACGCCACCCGGATCAGCGCTTCGGCCTGATCCGGGCTTGGTGCTGACGCGGGCCCGATAGGGTCCTGCGCGTGTCCCTCATCGTGACGGGGTCGATCGCCACCGATCACCTCATGACCTTTCCCGGTCGCTTTGCCGACTCTCTCGTCGCCGACAAGCTCGACCGGGTGTCGCTGTCCTTCCTCGTCGAGACGCTGGAAGTCCGACGCGGGGGAGTGGCGGCGAATATCTCCTTCGGCCTGGGCTGCCTCGGGCTGCGACCTGTCCTCGTCGATGCGGTGGGCGTGGACTTCGACGACTACCGCTCGTGGCTCGAGCGCCACGGCGTCGATACCGACTCCGTCCACGTGAGCGAGGTGCACCACACCGCGCGATTCGTCTGCACGACCGATGTCGAGGCCAATCAGCTCGCCTCCTTCTATCCCGGTGCGATGAGCGAGGCGCGTGACATCGAGCTCCTGCCGGTCGTGGAGCGCGTGGGGCATCCCGATCTCGTCATCATCGGTCCGACGGATCCCGATGGCATGCTGCGTCACACTGACGAGTGCCGCCAGCGCGGCTATCCCTTCGCGGCCGACCCTTCGCAGCAGTTGGCGCGCATGGATGGCACGGAGATCCGCCAGCTCATCGACGGTGCCACCTACCTCTTCACGAACGAGTACGAGGCTGCGCTCACCGAGCAGAAGACCGGCTGGACAGCGGCGGAGATCCTCGAGCGCGTGGAATGCCGCATCACCACGCTGGGCGACAAGGGCGCGCGCGTCGAGCGCCGCGGGCAGCCCGTCGTCGAGGTCGGTTGTCCTCAGGAGGATGCCGTGCTCGATCCCACCGGCGTCGGCGACGCCTTCCGCGCCGGCTTCGTCGCCGGGCTCGCTTGGGGAGTCCCGGATGAGCGCTGTGCGCAGGTCGGCTCGATGCTCGCCACGCACGTGATCGAGACCGTGGGCACCCAGGAGTACTCCCTGGGCCGTCAGCGCTTCCTCGACCGCATCGCAACGGCCTACGGCGACGAGGCGGCGGCGGAGATCGGCGCACACATCCGCTGCCCATTGCCCTAGTCGACCGCCCTGACCTCCCGGACCTGTCTGCTTGCCGTGGCCCCGCTACCGGAGTGCGACTGGGATCTGCCCGATCCCGCACGCGCTCCCGCGGGCGAGGAACTGCTCGCGGTCGGCGCCGACCTGGAGCCGCGCACGCTGGTGGCGGCCTATGCACGCGGGCTCTTCCCCATGGACATCGGCCGCGATGGACCGCTGGGCTGGTGGTCGCCCGATCCGCGCGGCGTGCTGCCACTCGACGGCTTGCGGGTGAGTCGCTCGCTCCAAGCCTCCCTTCGCCGTTTCCGCATCACCATCGACGTGGCCTTCGACGAGGTGGTCGCGGGCTGCGCGGAGCAGCCACGACCGCACGGGTGGATCACGGATGACTTCCGCGCGGCGTACGCCCGGATGCACGCCAGGGGACTCGCGCACTCGGTCGAGGTGTGGCGCGGCGACGAGCTTGCTGGGGGTCTCTACGGCGTGGAGATCGGGGGACTCTTCGCGGGCGAGTCGATGTTCCATCGCGCGCGCGATGCCTCCAAGGTCGCGCTCGTGGGCCTCGTCGAGGCACTGGGCGGCGCGAGCGGCGCGCGCGAGGGTCGACTGCTGGACGTGCAGTGGGCCACGCCGCATCTTGAGTCCCTGGGCGTCGTGGCGATCTCGCGCCCGGACTACCTGCGCCGGCTCGCAGTCGCGCGCGACCTGCCGCCTCGGCTTAGCGGGTCCGCACGAGATAGGTGACGGCGCCGTCTGCCTCAGGCTGCGACCCGAGGAAGTCGACGCCGCGCATCTCGCACCACGCAGGGATGTCGGAGGCCGCTCCCGGGTCAGTGCAGGCCACTGCGATCACGGTGCCGGCCGCGGACCCCTTCGCCGCGCGTGCCACCGCGATGACAGGCATCGGGCATCGATGACCGCGCTCGTTGAGGCGCACGTCCGGGCGGGGCAGATCGCTCATGCGGGTCCTTCCACGTCTCGCGCGTGAGATCCACGCTCGTCAGATCCCAGGTCGTCGGCATGCAGCATCGCACGCACGTCGCTGACCACGCGGGGCAGCGCCTCGATGAAGCCGTCGACCGTCTCGTCGGTCACGCCGAAGGGCAGTGAGATGCGCACATTGCCCTGCGTGAGCGCGCCCATGGCGACGAGCACATGGCTGGGCCTGCGCAGGTCCGACACGCACGAGGATCCGCTCGAGATCGCGTAGCCCTCGCGGTCCAGGCCGAGTACGAGTGCCTCGCCGTCCACGAAGAGGCACGACAGGGCGGTGAGATAGGCGACGCGATCATCACCTCCGAGCAGGGCGACGTCGGCGACCGATTGCGGCACCGTCTGGCGGATGCGCTCGGTGAGGGTCCGGGCGCGGATGGCGTCGGATTCGCGATGCTCGTCGGCCCACTCGAGGCCGCGGGCCGCAGCGAGCACGGCGGGGAGCCCGGCGCCCGGCAGGTCGAGGGGCGGCGCATGGAGGTGCCGTCGTACGGCGACCAGGGCCACGCCGGGCGGGCCGCCCCAGGAGGACGCGCGACCGACGAGGATCGACCATCCCTCCGGAGGGTCGTCGCGCCCCAGGGTCACCGAGGCATCGACGAGCAGCGGGACCCCGGCCCCCTCGCTGCCGGCGGCGACCTCGGTCACGGGCTGGCGGGTGCCGACCTCGTGATTGGCCGCCTGGAGCACCGCGAGGGTGGCCCCGGGGAGCGCGGCGAGGTAGGCGGGGAGGTCCACGCGCCCGGTCCGGTCGACCCCCACGACGTCGGCCCGCCCGCCACGGGCCACGAGGGCATCCGCCTCGCCCAGGACGTTGCTGTGCTCGACCGCGGAGCACACCAGGCGCCCCTGGGCCCCCGAGTGCTCGAGGAAGGATCGGATCGCGAGGGGAAGGGCCCCGTCCGCCACGAGGGACACCTCATCCGGACGGGCACCGATCCGGGCAGCCACGGACTCCCGGGCCGAGTCCCGGAGCAAGGCGGCTCGACGGCCCTCGCGGTAGAGCCGCCCCGGGTCTGCCCACCCGGCGTCTGCGGCCGCGGCCCAGGCCTCCCGGGCTGCTGGATTCAGGGGTTGCCCGGAGGCCGCATCGAGGAATCCGGCCGGTGGGGTGGGGGCTGACACGTCCGCGACGCTACTCGCCGCAAGCCCCCTCGGCAGGTCGTCGCGCCCCCTGGCTGTGAGGGGATCCCTCGTGCGCTAGGGTCGCTGACGTGGAGCGACGGCGCCGCATTCTGCTGACATCTGCCGCACTTGGCCTCGTGGCCGTGACGGCTTCCGGTTGCACGGCCAATGAGGCCTTCTTCTTCGACCTGCCGGACCCGGCCACCGCCGAGGCGCCCATCATCCAGAACCTCTGGCAGGGCACGTGGATCGCGGCCTGGGGAGTCGGCATCGTCACCTGGGCCCTCATGCTCTGGGCGTTCATCGCCTATCGGCGCCGCAAGAACAGCAATGCGGTCCCGGAGCAGACCAAGTACAACCTGCCGCTCGAGATCCTCTATACCGTCGTCCCGCTCATCATGATCCTCGGACTCTTCGTCTTCACCGCTCGTGACCAGACGGAGCTGCTCACGGTCGAGGACGACCAGAGCGAGACCATCAATGTCGTCGGCTTCCGCTGGAGCTGGGCCTTCAACTACCTCGATGAGGACGTCTACGACGTGGGCACGCCGGGCATTCCGCCCACGCTGGTCGTGCCGGTCGACGAGAAGATCCAGTTCGAGCTCACGTCGCCAGATGTCATCCATTCCTTCTGGGTGATCGACTGGCTGTTCAAGATGGACGTCATCCCCGGCAAGGTCAACACCTTCCAGGTGACGCCCAACAAGGAGGGCACGTTCATCGGCCGGTGCGCAGAGCTCTGCGGCACCGACCATGCGCGCATGCTCTTCAACGTGAACGTCGTCTCCCGCGCGGAGTTCGATGCGCACATGGAGGAGCTCCGTGCCAAGGGGCAGACCGGCAAGTTGGAGAGCGAGCGCGTCGACTACACCGGTGAGCGCCCGTCCGAGGGGAGGAACCTGTGACCATCCTCAACGATCCCGTTGCCGCGCCCACCGCGCCGCCGACTCCGAAGCAGGTGCGGCGAGGTCACATGGGACGCACGGTCGTCAAGTGGGTCACCTCGACCGACCACAAGACGATCGGGTACCTCTACCTCATCACCTCGTTCGTCTGGTTCATCCTCGCTGGCGCCATGGCGCTCGTCATCCGAGCGGAGCTTGCGACCCCGGGCATGCAGTTCGTGTCACTGGAGCAGTACAACCAGCTCTTCACGATGCACGGCACGATCATGCTCTTCCTCTTCGCCACACCGCTCTACGTCGGCTTCGGCAACGTGATCATGCCCCTGCAGATCGGCTCCCCGGACGTGGCGTTCCCGCGCCTCAACATGCTCGGCTACTGGCTGTTCTTCTTCGGCGGCCTCACCGTCGCCCTCAGCTTCTTCACCCCTGGAGGCGCTGCTTCGTTCGGCTGGTTCGCCTACCAGCCGCTGAGCAATGCGGTGAACTCCCCAGAGGTCGGAGCCGACCTGTGGCTGCTCGGCCTGGCCATGGGCGGCCTGGGCACCATCCTCGGCGCCGTCAACTTCATCACGACGATCTTCTGCATGCGCTGCCCCGGCATGACGATGTTCCGCATGCCGATCTTCACGTGGACGATCTTCATCACGAGCGTGCTCGTGCTCGTCGCCTTCCCCATCCTCGCTGCAGCCCTCGTGATGGCCTTCATCGACCGCAAGTTCGGAGCCGTGGTCTTCGAAGCCGAAAACGGCGGCGCCATCCTGTGGCAACACCTCTTCTGGTTCTTCGGGCACCCCGAGGTCTACATCCTCGCCTTGCCCTTCTTCGGGATCGCCAGCGAGATCATCCCGGTGTTCTCGCGCAAGCCGATCTTCGGCTACAAGGGCCTCGTGTTCGCCACCATGGCCATCGGCGCACTCTCCGTCGCGGTCTGGGCCCACCACATGTACGTCACGGGCTCCGTCTACCTGCCGTTCTTCGCCC
>JAPOKX010000048.1 GCA_029977425.1 Actinomycetota bacterium | reverse complement strand
CCCCCACGGCCGCTTCGGGCGACTGACCCTCCCGCCTGCGTGCCCTCCGCCGGCATCGCGGCCGCGCTCATGCGTACTCCCGGCGCAGGTCGGCCAGGCGCTGGCTGAGGTCCTGGCGGGTCGCGGCGTACGCCGGATCCTCGGCCAGATTCACCTGCTGCGCGGGGTCGGCGACGGTGTCGTAGAGCTCAGGTGGCAGGCCGCGGTCGTACTCGACGTACAGCCACTGGTCGGTGCGCAGCGCCTGCGACGGCGGCACCTGGTAGGGAAAGTCCGCAAAGTATTCGTAGAAGACCTCATCGCGCCACTTGACCGGCTCGCCGCGCAGCAGCGGCGCGATGCTGCGTCCCTGCATGGCCGCGGGGATGGGCACGCCCGCGATGTCGAGAAGCGTGGGCGCGATATCGGCATTGAGCACGGGCTCATCGATCACGGTGCCCGGAGCGGCAACGCCGTCGGGCCAGCGCACGATGAAGGGCACCTTGATGTTGTCGTCGTAGGCCCAGCGCTTGCCCGTGAGCACGTGCTCGCCCCACGAGTAGCCGTTGTCGCTCGTGTAGACGACGACCGTGTTGTCGGCGACGGGGTCGATCGCATCGAGCAGGCGCCCGATCTCGCGATCCATCCCCAGGAGCGTCTCGCAGTAGCGGCGGTAGCTCGTCTGCAGCCGACCCGCTGTGCCCTCCCAGACATTGCGATCGAGCAGGGTCTGGTAGGTAAAGGCCTCGTCCGGCAGGTCGATCGCGACGTCGTCGTAGGTTCCGAGCAGGTCGTCGGGCGGCTCGAACTCGTGGTGCACGGCCTTGTGCGCGACCACGAGGCAGAAGGGACGACCGTCATCGGACTCCGCGAGCCATTGCAGGGCGTAGTCGGTGAGATCGGTGCTCACGTAGGTGCCCGGTCGCGCAGTCTCGACCCCGTCGACGATGAGCGGGCAGTCGCGGTAGACACCCTGGCCCTCCTCGATGGTGAAGGTGACGAAGCGCTCCACTCCCGGCAGGTCGGGCAGATCGCCCGGCATGTGCCACTTGCCGATGTAGGCGCAGCGGTATCCGGCCGCGGCCAGCGAGTCGAAGAAACTCGGAGTGCCCGGGATCCAGGCCGAGAGGTTGTTCTGTACGCCGTGCCGGGATGCGTACTGGCCGGTGAGGAGCGTCGCCCTCGACGGGCTGCAGAGGGCTGTGGTGACGTAGGCCCGGTCGAAGCGCACGCCTTCACGCGCCAGCTCATCGAGCGCGGGGGTCTGCAGGAACGGGACCTCCCCGGTGAGGCCCAGGTGGTCCGCACGGTGGTCGTCGCTGAAGAGGACGAGCAGATTGGGCGACCCCGGAGGTGCGGTCGCCCCCTGCACGGGGATCGGGCGGCCTCCGGTGGCGGCCGGAGCCGCACAGCCGGCCACGGCCAGGCTGGCGAGGCCCACCCCGCTCACGAGGACCTCGCGCCTGGTCACCGCCATGAAGCGAGATTAGCCGAGCGACCAACTCGTGTCACCGCGTGCGGACCGCACGCACGTCAGCGCGTGAGGGCGCCGTCGCGGTGCGCCCGCTGCGAGGCGAGCTCGGCCACGATGACGCCGGCGAGCACGATGAGGCCCCCCAGGCCCTGGACGGGCGTGATGATCTCGCCGAGCAGCACGAACGCGATGAGCGCGGCCCACACCGGCTCCGTCGTGCCGAGGATGCCGCCGCGCTGCGCCACGATGCGCTGCAGCGACATGAGCACGAGCACGAAGGGCACCACCGACACCACGATCATGAGGAGCACGAGCGACCAGACGGGGATCCCGGTGATGGCGCCGTCGAGCATGGACGTGGTGGTGGACATGAGGTTCCACGGGAAGTTCCACCAGGGGGCCAGGATGCTCCAGAAGACTGTTGCGATGGCGAACCCCCAGAAGGCCAGGCTCATCACGTCGCGTCGGCGGGAACCTTCCTCGCCGAGCAGCAGGTACGCCGCGAGCGCGGCGGCGGTGAGGAGCCCGTAGAAGACGCCCAGCGGGTTGAGCGTCATCCCCGACCACACCTGCGACACGAGCAGCAGGCCGCCGACCACGAGCGCCAGGGCCACCCAGATGCCTCGACCCACGGGCTCGTGCTTGACGAAGCGCAGCCAGAGAGCGACGAGCACCGGTGCCAGGAAGGCCAGGAGCGCCGCGATTGCGACGGGCAGGAGGGAGACGCTGAGGAAGAAGAGGAAGGGCGTGAGTGCGTAGGCCAGGACGCCGAAGAGGAGGAGGAAGGGCACCTCGGCGCGGCGCACGCGCAGGGACGACGGCTTGGTGATGGCGAGGAAGGCGAGGAGCACGACAGCGCACCCGAGGGTGCGGATCTCCGTGACCTGCGCCGCGCTGAGACCGGCCTCGATCTGGGCCTTGGCGACGCTGCCATTGAGTGCGAAGAGGAAGGCCGCGATGAGGTACATCACCGCGCCGATCGCCTGCGTGCGCGTCGAGGAGACCGGGACGGTGAGCGGGGTGAGTGGCTCGATGGGATCCGGGGCGCTCACCGCGACCGCTCCGCGAGGTAGACGCCGACGAGCACGACCACGCCTCCCACCATCTGCACGGGGGTGAAGACCTCCGCGAGCGCGATCCACGCGATGATCGATGCGATGAGCGGCTCGGTCATGCCGATGATCGAGGCTTGCGCCGCGCTGATGTAGCCCAGGGCCTTCATGGCGAGGGCGAAGGGGACCACCGTCCCCATGACGACCATCCACAGGGTGAGCACCCAGAGAGGGAGCTGCGGCCCGCTGCCCGCCAGGGGCTCGCTCATGCCGGCGTAGGCACCCCAGGCGGACAGGGACCACGGTGGCACCAGCACCCAGAACAGCGCCGCACCGCCCATGCCCCACATGGTGAGCGAGATCGCGTCCCGTGGCGGATCACCGCGTCGCGCGTGCTCGCCGAGGATGAAGAACAGCGCGAGTGCGATCGCGGCGCCGAAGGCTGCTGCGACGCCCAGTCCATCGAGGGTGAAGCCCTGCCAGACCTGCGCGATGAGCGCGAGGCCCATGATGGCCAGGAGCAGGCCGACCCACACGGTGCCCTTGACCGCCTGGCGCCGCCCGAAGCGAACCCAGAGCACGACCCAGATGGGGGCGGTGAACTCGATGATGAGCGCGATGCCGATGGGCATGCGCTCGATCGCCACGAAGTAGAGGAACTGCGTCATCGATACGCCGATGACGCCGTAGGCGAGAAGGAGCTTCCACTCGTCGCGCCGGATGCGCAAGGCGCGCGGTCGCGTGATCGCCACGACGGCGAAGAGGATGAAGAAGGCGCCCATCGCGCGGGTCTCGGACAGTGTCACCGCCGAGACGCCGCTGAGGAGGATCGACTTGACCACCGTGCCGTTGAGGGCGAAGAGGAGCGTGCCCGTGAGCAGGAGGACGTAGCCGAGGGCGAGGCGCTGGCCGCCCTGCGGGGCGAGCGAGGCAGTCAGGTGCGGCTGCGCCGACCTGTCAGGGGAACGTGAAGTCACGCCTCCATCGCCCCCATGGCCGCACGGTAGACCTCCACGGTGCGCCGCGCGATGGCGTCCCACCCGAAGTCAGCGATGGCGCGCTCCCGGCCCGCGCGCCCCATGGCCCGTGCGCGCTCCGGGTCGGCGACGAGGGAGTTGATCGCCTCGGCCAGGCCCGCCTCGAGGGCCGCCGGATCCTCCGGGTCGTAGGGCACGAGCAGTCCCGTGACGCCGTCGACGACCACCTCGGGGATGCCGCCCACGGCGCTGGCCACCACCGGCGCCTCGCAGGCCATGGCCTCGAGGTTGACGATGCCCAGCGGCTCGTAGACCGACGGGCACGCGAAGACGGCGGCGTGCGTGAGGAGTTGGCGCACGTCGTCCAGCGATGCCTGCTCCTCGATCCAGATTACGGAGTCCGCACCGCGTTCCTCGCGCAGCAGTGCGACGGCGCGCGCGACCTCGTCGCCGATCTCGGGCGTGTCAGGGGAGCTCGCGCACAGGACCAGCACGGTGCCGGGATCGAGCTGCCGCGCCGCGGCGAGCAGGTGCGGCAGTCCCTTCTGCCGCGTGATCCGTCCGACGAAGAGCACGTAGGGCCGGTCGAGCGGCACGCCGTGACGCTCGAGTGCGTCCGCGGAAGGATCGGGCCGGTAGGCGTCGGTGTCGATCCCGTTGTGCACGACGTGCACGCGCGCGGGATCCACCTGCGGGTACGCCGCCAGGATGTCGCGGCGCATCCCCTCGCTCACCGCGATGATCGCCTGGGCATGGGCATACGCCGTCGCCTCGACCCATGAGCTCACGCGGTAGCCGCCGCCGAGTTGCTCGATCTTCCAGGGGCGGAGCGGCTCGAGGGAGTGCGCCGTGATGACGTGCGGCACGCCGTGAAGGAGCCCGCCGACGTGCCCCGCGAGATTGGCATACCAGGTGTGGGAGTGGAGGAGATCGACCGCGGCGGTGTCACGCACCATCTCGAGGTCCACCCCGAGGGTCTGCAGGGCGGCGTTCGCTCCGGTGAGCTCCGCGGGCACCGCGTGGGCCTCGGCATCGGGCCGGGGCGCTCCGAAGCAGTGCACGTCGACATCGATGAGCGGACGCAGGTGAGCGGCGAGTTCGCGGACGTGGACGCCCGCGCCCCCGTAGATGTCGGGGGGCCACTCGCGGGTGAGGATGCCGACCTTCACGAGTGCAGCGTAGGGCCTGCGGTCAGCGAGCCCGAGGTCTAGGCTGACGAGCGTGGAAACAGGCCCGCACGTCCTGGGAATCGTGCTCGCGGGAGGCGCGGGCAAGCGCCTCATGCCGCTCACGGCCGACCGCGCGAAGCCTGCCGTGCCCTTCGGAGGCAGCTACCGTCTCATCGACTTCGCGCTGTCCAACCTGATCAACTCCGGCCTGCGACGCGTCGCCGTCCTCACCCAGTACAAGTCGCACTCGCTGGACCGGCACATCACCACTACCTGGCGCCTCTCGCCCCTCCTCGGGGACTACGTCACTGCCGTCCCGGCGCAGCAGCGTCTGGGACCGCGCTGGTTCACGGGCAGCGCCGATGCAATCTTCCAGAGCCTCAACCTCATCAATGACGAGCGGCCCGACTACGTCGCCGTGTTCGGCGCGGACCACGTCTATCGCATGGATCCCATGCAGATGGTGCAGGCCCATATCGACTCGGGAGCCGCGGTCACCGTGGCCGGCATTCGCCAGCCGCGATCGCTCGCGCACCAGTTCGGCGTCATCGAGGCGGCCGAGGACGGCGTGCGCATCCGCCGGTTCCTGGAGAAGCCCGCCGATCCGCCCGGGATCCCGGGTGCCGAAGACGAGTCCTACGTCTCCATGGGCAACTACATCTTCACCACCGAGGCGCTCATCGATGCCCTGCGCGCCGACGCTGCCGATGAGGGCTCCGTGCACGACATGGGCGGCAACATCATCCCGATGCTCGTCGACCAAGGGCGTGCCTGCGTCTACGACTTCGCCCTCAATGACGTGCCGGGGGCGACCGATCGCGATCGCGGCTACTGGCGCGACGTCGGGACTCTCGACGCCTACCACGACGCGCACATGGACCTGGTGTCCGTGCACCCCATCTTCAACCTCTACAACCGCCGCTGGCCGATCCTCACCAACCATCCGTCGCTGCCTCCCGCGAAGTTCGTCGAGGGCGGCAATGCGCACGAGTCCATGGTCGGCACCGGCTCGATCATCTCGGGTGCGCATGTGCGTGGGTCGGTGGTCGCCTTCGACGTGCAGGTCCAGGCCGGCGCCTACATCGAGGGCTCGGTGATCCTGCCGGGCGTGCGCATCGGTCGCAACGCGGTCATCCGCCACGCGATCCTCGACAAGAACGTTGTCGTCCCGGACGGAGCCCAGATCGGCGTCGATATCGAGCGCGACCGCGAGCTCTACACCGTGAGCGAGGGCGGCATCGTCGTCCTCGGCAAGGGCGTCACGGCGGCCACCTGATGGCCGCGCCAGTGACAGGACGCGCGGTCGTCACGGGTGCGGGGCGAGGCCTCGGCGCCGCGATCGTGGAGCGCCTGCGGGCAGCGGGCTATGACGTTGTCGCCACGGATGTCGTCGGCGGTGATGTGCATCTCGACGTACGCGATGCGGATGCGTGCCGGACTCTGGCCCAGGCCGTGCAGCCGGATGTGTGGATCAACAACGCCGGGATCCTCGGCGCGGGCGATGCGGCCACGCAGTCCGACGACCTGCTCGACTCCGTGGTCGCCGTCAATCTCCTCGGCGTCATGCACGGCACCCGTGCTGCCGTCGAGGTGATGCGCGGGCGCGACGGAGGCCGCGGAAGGGGTCACGTCATCAACGTCGGATCGCTGGCGTCCTGGGTGCCGGTGCCCGGCGAGTGCGTCTACGCCGCGACCAAGGCGGGAGTGCTCTCCTTCACCCTCGGGCTGGAGGGCGAACTCCGCGCCCAGGGGGTGACCGGAGTCCGCTTCACGGTGCTCTGCCCCGACGGCATGCTCACGCCGATGATCACCGAGGTCATCGATGACCCCGCGGTGGCCATGACCTTCACCGGGCTGCGGCCCGTCACGGCCGAGGAGGTGGCGGAGGCGGCCGTCAGGGCATTGCGCAGGCCTCGTCGGGTCGTGAGCGTCCCCCACTGGCGGGGAGCCCAGGTGCGGCTCATCAGCGCGGTGCCCGATCTCGTGCTCCGGGCCGCGCCGATCTTCACTCGCCTGGGTCGGGCTCAGCAGGATCGCATGAGACGAGCACTCGGATCTGCTCGGCGCTGATGCCGGAATCGGCGTAGAGCAGCGCGTGATCGCGCGCCTCCTCGCGCGCCACAGCTTCAGTCACGCGGGCCGTGCCGATCCAGCCGCAGGTGCACTCGGGCAGCATGAAGCGGCCAGCGCGCGTGAGCGACACCTGATGAGCCGGTGCGGGGATGGGATCAAGCACCTTTGCACCGTACGTCCCCGTGATGACGGCCACGTGATCCTCGGTTGAATGCCGGGTGAACGACCTCGGGAGGCCCGTCTGTCCGTGCTGTCGTAGCGTGGGGCCATGTCACAGCTTGGGTCGCACGGCGAGTCGCAGGTCGAGGTCGTGGACACCGGATCGCCATGGGTGATCTCCAGCTCCATCGTGGTCAAGGCACCGGCCGAGCAGGTCTTCGAGGTCCTCGCCAACCCCCGCCGCCACCCGGACTTCGACGGTTCGGGCTCCGTGCGCGGCGCCGTCACGGGCCCCGAACGGCTCTCGCTGGGCGCGAAGTTCGGCATGGACATGCGCCTCTTCGTGCCCTACCGCATCAGCAGCCAGGTGAAGGAGTTCGACGAGGGCCGGCGGATCGCCTGGGCCCACATCGGTGGCCACCGGTGGCGCTACGAGCTCGAGCCATTGCCTGATGGGTCCACGCGCGTCACCGAGACCTTCGATGCGACCACGGCTCGGTCGGCGCGGGCTCTCAAGCTCATGGACGCCTACAACCGCAACGCGCGTGCCATCGAGGAGACCCTGCCGCGACTCGCGGCCCTGGTGGAGGGGGAGACGCCATGACCACCGCGACGTATCAGGTCACCGGCATGACCTGCGATCACTGCGTGCGTGCCGTGACGACGGAACTGGTGCTCCTCGAGGGAGTGCGCAGCGTCGATGTCGATCTTGCTCAGGGAGCGGTGACCGTGACGAGTGATGGCCCCCTGGACCGGGAAGAGGTCCGGGAGGCCATCGACGAAGCGGGCTACGCGCTGGAGGACTAGGGCAGCAGCCGCTGGTCATCCGAAGCGGCCGGAGATGTAGTCCTCCGTGCGCGGGTCGTGGGGGGCCGTGAAGATCCGTCGCGTGGGGCCGTACTCCACGAGTCGACCGTGGCGGACGCCGTTGGCGTCGACGTCGGCGGTGAAGAACGCCGTGCGCTCCGAGACGCGGGCCGCCTGCTGCATGTTGTGGGTGACGATGACGATGGTGTAGTCCTTCGCCAGCTCCTTCATGAGGTCCTCGATCTTCGCCGTGGCGATGGGATCCAGCGAGGCGCAGGGCTCGTCCATGAGGATGACCTCGGGCTTGACCGCGATGCAGCGTGCGATCACGAGGCGCTGCTGCTGGCCACCGGAGAGCGCGTAGGCGCTCTTCTTGAGATCGTCCTTGACCTCGTCCCAGAGTGCGGCGCGCGTGAGGCACTCCTCGACCAGGTCGTCCATGTTGACCTTCATGCCATTGACCTTGGGGCCGTAGGCGACGTTCTCGTAGATCGACTTGGGGAAGACGTTGGGCTTCTGGAAGACCATGCCGATGCGCCGGCGCACCTCGATCGGATCCACGTCGGGCGCGTAGATATCGAAGCCGTGGTAGGCGAGAAGGCCTTCCACGCGGGCACCCGGGATGAGGTCATTCATCCGGTTGAAGCTGCGCAGGAGCGTCGACTTGCCGCAGCCCGACGGGCCGATGAAGGCGGTGATCTCGTTGCGCCCGATCTGCATGGTCACGTCCCGGACGGCTTCGAAGTCGCCGTAGAACACTCGCACGTTGGCCAGATCGAAGACGATGTTGGAGACCGTCTCGGAGATGTCCACGCCCTCGAGCGCGGCGGAGACGTCCATGCGACCGGTCATCGCCATGTCACTGGTGGACTGGGGGGCGTCAGGCTCGTGGATTTCGCTCATCGTCTCACTCATCATGTCACCAGCGCTTCTGGGTTCGGTTGCGAATCAGGATGGCAACGGCGTTCATTGCCAGGAGGATGACCAGGAGGAGCACGATCGTGGCCGATGCCAGGATCTGGAACTCCTCCCGTGACTCCTTGGTCCAGTTGAAGATCTGGATGGGGAGCGTCGTGTACGCCGAGAAGGGTCCCGTGGGGTTGAAGGAGATGAAGGACACGGCTCCGAGGAGGAGGAGCGGAGCTGCCTCCCCAATGGCCCGGGAGAGGGCCAGGATCGTGCCCGTCGCCATGCCGGGGATCGCCGCGGGCATGGTTTGGCGCCAGGTCGTCTGCCACAGGGTCGCGCCGAGGGCCAGCGAGCCGTGGCGGATGTTCTGCGGCACGGCCCGGAGGGCCTCGCGCGTGGACACGATGATGACCGGGAGCACCAGCAGGGCCAGAGTGAGTCCCGCGGTGATGACGGTCTGCCCGAGGGCAAGCGCTCTCGCGAAGATCGCCAGGCCCAAGATGCCGTAGACGATTGAGGGGACAGCTGCGAGGTTCTGGATGTTGATCTCGACGAAACGGGTGAAGCGACTCGCCGGGTTGGCGTACTCCTCCATGTAGACCGCGCCGAGGAATCCGATCGGCAGTGCGAAGAGCGCGGTGAACGCGATGACCCAGAGCGTGCCGGTGATCGCGGACTGGGCGCCGGCTCGCTCGGGGCGACGGATGGAGGGCATGTTCTCCCACAGGGTGGGAGTGAGGCGGGGCCAGCCCTTGATGGTGACGTACGCGAGGAGCACGGCGAGGAAGATGATGCCGACCGCGAGGCAGAGGAAGAGGATCCAGCGGAAGGTCTTGTCGACGAGCGGCTGGCCGTTGCCCTCGAGATCGACGGGCGCGGAGTCAGGGGCGGTGTCGAGGGTCGTGGTCACTGGTAGGCCTGCCGATACTTGCGGACGAGTCGGATGCTCACCATGTTCATGAAGAACGTGATGACGAAGAGCAGCAGGCCGACCGCGAAGATCGACTTGTACTCGATGCTTCCGGTGGCCACGTCGCCTGCGCCTGCGGCGGCGATGTAGGAGGTCATCGTCTGCATGCCCTCGAGGGGGTTGAGCGTCATGTTGGGCTGGAGTCCGGCGGCCACGGTGACGATCATCGTCTCGCCGATGGCGCGGGAGATGCCGAGGACGAAGGCAGCGACGATGCCGGAAAGCGCTGCGGGCACAACGACGCGCAGGGCCGTTTGGCGCTTGGTCGCCCCGAGGGCGTAGGCGCCGTCCCGCAGGCCGGCGGGCACCGCGGCCATAGCGTCCTCGGAAAGCGAGGCGATGGTGGGGATGATCATGATGCCCATGACGATGCCGGCGGAAAGGGCATTGAAGACCTGGATGCCCGGGAAGATCGGCTTGAGGACGAACTCGGTGATGAACTCCAGCGCGAAGAAGCCGAAGACCACGGTGGGGATGCCTGCGAGCACCTCGAGCGTGGGCTTGAGCACCTTGCGGGCCTTGGGGCTGGCGTACTCCGAGAGGTAGATCGCGCTGCCGAGACCGAGCGGAATGGCGATGAGCACCGCGATGAGCGTGATCACCAGTGTGCCCATGATCAGGGGCAGTACGCCGTACTGCGGATTAGCGAAGAGGGGCGTCCACGTCGTGGTGAAGAGGAACTCCGTGATCGGGATCTCGGCGAAGAACTCCAGCGACGGGATGAGGACCGAGATGACGATGCCGAAGGTCGTGAGGATCGAGACGGCGGCTGCCGCGAAGAGGATGACGCGGATGACCTTCTCGCCATAGCGCGGCTTCGTCTGCCGCAGGGGGTTCAGGCCCCCTGGGGCAGACTCGACCAACGTCGTTGTCATGTCAGCAACCTAGGCGCGATTCGGTTCCGGGGCCTCAGGAGCCCGAGAGCGCGGCGTAGTCGGACTCAAGCTTCGCCTTCTGCTCCTCGTTGAGCGGGATGAAGAGCGCATCGGTCGCGATGGTGGCGTCATTGGCGACGTAGTAGTCGAAGAACGCCTTCACCTCGGGCTTGGCCAGGGCCTGCTTCGAGGGGTAGACGAAGAGGGGACGAGAGAGCGGCGTGTAGGTGCCGTCCTGGGCCGTCTCGACGCTCGGGGCGACGCAGCCGGCGCCGCTGTCGATCTGGACCGCGGTGAGCTTGTCGGCGTTCTCCTCGAAGTAGGTGAAGCCGAAGTAGCCCAGGCCGCCCTGCGAGCCGCTCACGCCCTGCACCGTGACGTTGTCGTCCTCGGTGGGGGTGTAGTCGGTGCGGCTCGCACCCTCCTCACCGTTGATGGCGTCGGTGAAGTAGTCGAAGGTGCCCGAGTCGGTGCCGGGGCCGAAGAGTGCGAGGGGCACG
Organism: Actinomycetota bacterium; assembly: GCA_029977425.1. Lineage (GTDB taxonomy): Bacteria > Actinomycetota > Actinomycetes > S36-B12 > S36-B12 > Mxb001. The sequence continues at coordinate 33 of JAPOKX010000048.1, read as the reverse complement.
TCGGGGAAGCCTGCGCGGACCTCGCTCCAGTTC